>NZ_JADLQN010000004.1:0-300000 GCF_015477835.1 Nocardia higoensis
GGTACATCGCGGACTTCGCCCGGGCCTCGGAAAACGGTCATGATCAGGCAGCAATTGGACAGATCGGGGTCCCGTGATCTACCTTCCAAGCTGATGGTGCGGGTTCGATTCCCGTCGCCCGCTCAACGCACGTTTCATCCTCGTCGGTTGCCTACCGCCGCGAGGCCACGGGGTGTAGCGCAGCTTGGTAGCGCATCCGCTTTGGGAGCGGAGGGTCGCAGGTTCAAATCCTGTCACCCCGACCATTGTTCGACGATCGCCGCTCCGCGGCCGGGGGCGGGACCGGTGCCCGGCGGGCGTTCACAGGCTCACTTCCGGCCACACCCAATCCGCCACGGCGGGGATGTCGGTGCCGTGTTCGCGGGTCCAGGCACGCGCCGCCCAGCGGGCGTCGGCCATCTCCTGACGCAGTCCCGCCGCTTTCTCCCGTAGCGACGGTACCCGGTCGATGACATCCATGACCAGGTGGAAGCGGTCCAGATCGTTGAGCATCACCATGTCGAAGGGCGTCGTGGTGGTGCCCTCCTCCTTGTAGCCGCGCACGTGCAGGTTGGCGTGATTGGTGCGGCGGTAGGCGAGGCGGTGGATCAGCCACGGGTAGCCGTGGAAGGCGAAGATCACCGGGCGGTCGGTGGTGAACAGGGTGTCGAACTCGCGGTCGGGCAGGCCGTGCGGATGCTCCTCGGCCGGTGTCAGACGCATCAGGTCGACGACGTTGATCACGCGAACTCGCAAGTCCGGCAGGCGGTGCCGCAGTATCGCGGCGGCGGCCAGGGTTTCCAGAGTCGGCACGTCGCCCGCGCAGGCCAAGACCACGTCGGGGGTGTGGCCGGCGATGTCGTTGTTGCCCGCCCACTCCCAGATGCCGAGTCCGCGCGCGCAGTGCGCGGCCGCCTCCCGCACCGGCAGCCAGGCTTCCTGCGGCTGCTTGCCCGCCACCACCACGTTGACGAAGTGGCGTGAGCGCAGGCAGTGGTCGTAGGTGGAGAGCAGGGTGTTGGCGTCCGGCGGCAGATAGACCCGCACGATCTCGGGCTTCTTGTTCAGCACCACGTCCAGGAAGCCCGGATCCTGATGGGTGAAGCCGTTGTGGTCCTGGCGCCACACGTGCGAGGAGAGCAGGTAGTTCAGGCTCGGCAGAGGGCGCCGCCACGGCACCGCGGCGCTGGCGTCCAGCCACTTGGCGTGCTGGTTGAACATGGCGTCGACGATGTGGATGAACGCCTCGTAGCAGGTGAAGATCCCGTGTCTGCCGGTGAGCAGATAGCCCTCCAGCAGGCCCTGGCACAGATGCTCGGAGAGCACCTCGATCACCCGGCCGGTGCGGTCGAGCCCGACGTCGTTCGCGCCGACCTCGCCCAGCCACTTGCGGCCGGTGACCTCGAGGATGTCCTGCAACCGATTGCTGGCCAACTCGTCGGGAGCGAAGGTCAGGAAGTTGTCCGGGTTGTGCCGGGTGACCTCACGCAGCCAGCCGCCGAGCACCCGGGTCGCCTCGACCTTCCCCGCACCCGGCGTCTGCACCTCGACGCCGAAGTCCCGCCAGTCCGGCAGGCGCAGATCCCGTACCAGGGCGCCGCCGTTGGCGACCGGGTTGGCGCTCATCCTGCGGTTGCCCTCGGGCACCTGCGCGAGCAGGTCCGGCATCGGCCTGCCCTCGGTGTCGAACAGCTTCTCGGGTCGGTAGGAGCGCAGCCACTGCTCGAGCACCGCGCGATGGGCGTCGTCGTCGCGGGCGGTGGGCAGCGGCACCTGGTGGGCTCGGAAGGTGCCCTCGACAGGCTCGCCGTCGACGACCGGGGGACAGGTCCAGCCCTTGGGTGTGCGCAGGATGATCATGGGCCAGGCCGGGCGGGAGTAGTCGCCGCCGGAACGCGCGGCCCGCTGGACATCGCGGATCAGTCCCACGCAGGTGTCCATGGCGGCGGCCATGTCCTGATGCACCGCGGCGGGGTCGTCGCCGGAGACGAGGAAGGGCTGGTAGCCGTAGCCCTCGAACAGGCTGATCAGCTCGTGCTCCGGGATGCGGGCCAGCAGTGTCGGGTTGGCGATCTTGTACTCGTTGAGCGCCAGGATCGGCAGCACCGCGCCGTCGCGACCGGGATCGAGGAACTTGTTCGCGTGCCAGCTCGCGGCCAGCGGACCGGTCTCGGCCTCGCCGTCGCCGACCACACAGAACACCGTCAGATCTGGATTGTCCAGGGCGGCGCCGAAGGCGTGCAGCAGCGAATAGCCCAGTTCGCCGCCCTCGTGGAAGGAACCCGGCGTCTCCGGCGCGCAGTGACTCGGCACCCCGCCGGGGAAGGAGAACTGCGCGAACAACGCCGCCATACCGGCGGCGTCGCGTGGAATGTCGCTGTAGAACTCCGAGTAGGCGCCCTCCAGCCAGGCGCAGGCGTTGGGGCCGGGCCCGCCGTGACCGGGCCCGGCGACGAACACCGCGTCGAGGTCGTGCTCGCGGATCACCCGATTGCCATGCGCCCAGACCAGATTCAGCCCGGGGACGGTGCCGAAGTGGCCCAGCAGGCGCGGCTTGATGTGCTCGGGCCGCAACGGTTCGGTCAGCAACGGGTTGCCGCGCAGATAGATCTGCCCGACCGCCAGGTAGTTGGCCGCCCGCCACCACGCGTCGAGCGCGGCGAGTTCGTCGCGGCTCAGCGGGCCGGGCGCCTCGCCGAGGTCATAGGGTCGCGGTGCGATCGTGTCGCCGGTCCGCCTGCCCGCCGCCGCGGCGGGGATGTCCGCGGCGGTGTCGCCACCGGCAGAGCTGGTCGTGGTCGTGATAGTGCCTGGCCGCTGCGTCATGTGGATTTCTCCTCGCGAACGCTTCTGGCGGCGATCCCGGCCGGGGCGCCGCGGTCGTGGTCGCCGGTCGCCCGGCTCGGCAGAACACCGCCGTGGTTCGGACGGCGCACGCATCGGCCAGCCTACGCACCGCCACGGTATCCGGCAGGGCGACGACCACCGGCGGGCGTGCCGGGCGGGCAGTCGGATTCGGCACGCGGGCGCTGGTGGTCTAGGGTCCGCCGCATGCAGAATCTCGCCAGGATCATCGGGATCGGCACTGTCGCCGCCGCCGTGTTCGCGCTGACCGCCTGCGGTTCCGACGACTCCGACACCGCCACCAGCGCGACCTCCGCCACCGCCGCCACCGCGGCGACCTCCGCGACCTCGCGTTCCGCCGCGGCTCCCGCGGCACCGCAGTCGCACGGCCGCGAGTGCACCGCCGCGGACATCGAGGTCACCGGCGGCTTCGGCGAGAACCCCACGATCACCCTGCCCGACGACTGCGATGCGCCCACCCGGCTGATCGTCGAGGACCTGGTCCCGGGCAGCGGCCCCGGCGCCGCGCCGGGCCAGGACTTGACCATGAACTACTCGCTGGTCGCCTGGTCGGACGGCGAGAAGCTGGACAGCTCCTTCGACCGCGGCGAGCCGTTCGGGCTCACGCTGGGCGCGGGTCAGGTCATTCCCGGCTGGGAGCAGGGCCTCGAGGGTGTCCAGGAAGGCGCGCGCCGGCTGCTGATCATCCCGCCGGACCTCGGCTACGGCGCCGGGGGCAACGGCATCAAGCCGAACGAGACGCTGGTCTTCGTCACCGACGCGGTGGGCGTCGGCAAGTAACGGCCACGCCGGCCGTCGGCCGCCCCTGCAGGCGATTGCAGTCCTCACGCACCGGTCAACTACCCTGGTCGGGATGCGTCACGCGCGCCCCGGCCTGGAGTCGCGCCCCGAGTCCGAAACGAACAACGAACCAAGGAGCATGTCCGTGAAGAGCACCGTCGAGCAGCTGAGCCCGACCCGGGTCCGGATCAATGTCGAGGTGCCCTTCGAGGAACTGAAGCCGGACTTCGATCGCGCCTACAAGGCCCTGGCCAAGCAGGTGCGCATCCCGGGCTTCCGGCCCGGCAAGGCCCCGGCCAAGCTCCTCGAGGCCCGTCTCGGCCGCGGTGCGATCCTCGAGCAGGTCGTCAACGACGTGCTGCCCGGGCGCTACAGCGAGGCCGTCACCACCGCCGAGGTCAAGGTGATCGGCCAGCCCGAGATCGAGATCACCAAGATCGAGGACGGTCAGGAGCTGGCCTTCAGCGCCGAGGTCGACGTGCGCCCGGAGATCGCGCTGCCGGACTTCTCCGAGCTCGAGGTCACCGTCGATTCCTTCACCATCGGGGACGAGGACATCGAGGAGCAGCTGAACTCGCTGCGTCAGCGCTTCGGCACCCTGACCGGCGTGGAGCGCCCGGTCCAGGACGGCGACTTCGTCTCCATCGACCTCTCGGCGACCGTGGACGGGGTGGAGGTGCCCGAGGCGGCCACCACCGGCCTGTCCCACGAGGTCGGTTCCGGCCAGCTGATCGAGGGCCTGGACGAGGCGCTGGCCGGGCTGTCGGCCGGCGAGTCCAAGGAGTTCACCTCCACCCTGGTCGCCGGTGAGCACGCGGGCAAGGAAGCGGTCATCACCGTCACCGTGCAGTCGGTCAAGGAGCGCGAGCTGCCCGAGGCCGACGACGAATTCGCCCAGCTGGCTTCGGAATTCGACACCATCGACGAGCTGAAGACCGACCTGCGCGCTCGCGTGGAGCGGGTGAAGAAGGTCGAGCAGGCGGGCGCGATCCGCGACAAGGTGCTCGAGGCGCTGCTGGAGAAGACCGAGGTCCCGCTGCCGGAGAAGGTCGTCCAGGCCGAGATCGACGCGGTGCTGCACGACGCGGTGCACGGCTTCGACCACGACGAGGCCAAGCTGGCCGAGGCGCTCGAGGCCCAGGGGTCCAGCCGCGAGGAGTTCGACGCCGACACCAAGGAAGCGGCCGAGAAGTCGGTCAAGACCCAGCTGCTGCTCGACGCCATCGCCGAGGCGGAGAAGACCCAGGTCGGCCAGGAAGAGCTGACCGAGCGGATTCTGTTCCAGGCGCAGCGTTACGGCATGGCCCCCGAACAGTTCATCCAGCAGGTGCAGCAGGCCGGTCAGCTCGGCGCGGTGTTCGCCGATGTGCGCCGGGGCAAGGCGCTGGCCGGTGTGGTCGGCCAGGCCAAGGTCACCGACTCCGAGGGCAATGTGGTCGACACCGCCGAGATGTTCGGCGAGCCGGCGACCGAGGCTGAGGCCGAGCAGGGCGCCGCCGATCAGGACAAGGTCGTCGCCGCCGATTCGGAGTGAATCCGTCGCCACGAGCCCGGTTCGCGACGAGCCGGCTCGCGGTGACCTAGTGTTGCGCGCGAACGCGCACCTCGTTCCGCTGTGAGCGAAGAGGGGCGGTACCGGGAGTTCGGTGCCGCCCCGCTTCGTTAATGTGTGTGACGACGAACCAGTGTTGATGGCTGTAGGCGAGGGTGGCTGTGGAGCTCGGGCTCCGCGGTCGCCGAGGCACAGCACTCGGCAACGAGCCGGTGAGAAGAGAAGGCAGGTATCCGTGACAAAGAACCAGGCAGGGGTCATGACATCCGCGACTGCTGGTCTCAACCTCAGTGATTCGGTGTACGAGCGCCTGCTCCGCGAGCGCATCATCTTCCTCGGCACCCAGGTCGACGACGACATCGCCAACAAGCTGTGCGCGCAGATCCTGCTGCTCTCGGCCGAGGATCCCACCCGCGACATCTCCCTCTACATCAACTCGCCCGGCGGCTCGGTGACCGCGGGTATGGCGATCTACGACACCATGCAGTTCGCCGAATGCGACATCCGCACCGTCGGAATGGGTCTGGCGGCCTCGATGGGGCAGTTCCTGCTCACCGCGGGCACCAGGGGCAAGCGCTACGCCCTGCCGCACGCGCGGATCATGATGCACCAGCCGTCGGCGGGCATCGGTGGCACCGCCGCCGACATCGCCATCCAGGCAAAGCTTTTCGCGGAGAACAAGCAGGAGCTCAACAAGCTGCAGTCCCTGCACACCGGGCAGACGGTCGAGCAGATCGAGATCGATGCCGATCGTGACCGCTGGTTCACCGCGGAGCAGGCGCTGGAGTACGGCTTCATCGATCACGTGGTCAGCCACGCGAACCAGGCCAGCGGCGTAGGCAGCTGAGCCGACGCCGGCGCGCGCCGGCGCCCGTTTCAGCCGTCGATTGAACACACAGACTTTGGAGACGAAATGGCTCTGATCGACCCCCTCGCCGGGCTGTCCGGCATCGCGCCGACCTCGCCCACGGCGCGTTACGTCCTGCCCGAGTACATCGAGCAGACCGCCACCGGCACCCGCCAGTGGAACCCCTACGCCAAGCTGTTCGACGAGCGCATCATCTTCCTCGGCACCCAGGTCGACGACATGTCGGCCAACGACGTGATGGCGCAGCTGCTGGTGCTGGAGTCGCAGGATCCCGATCGCGACATCACCATGTACATCAACTCGCCCGGCGGCTCGTTCACCTCGCTGATGGCGATCTACGACACCATGCAGTACGTGCGCGCCGACATCGCGACCGTCTGCCTCGGCCAGGCGGCCTCGGCCGCGGCCGTTCTGCTGGCCGCGGGCACCCCGGGCAAGCGTGCCTGCCTGCCGAACGCCAGTGTGCTCATCCATCAGCCGTCCGCGGGCGGTATCCGCGGTCAGGTCTCCGACCTGGAGATCGCCGCGGCGGAGATCGAGCGCATGCGCACCGCGATGGAGCAGACCCTGTCGCGGCACACCGGCAAGTCCGCCGAGGACATCCGCAAGGACACCGATCGCGACCGTTACCTGACCGCCGAGCAGGCAAAGGAATACGGCATCGTCGATCACGTCTTCGGTTACCGGAAGCTCAGCGCGCAGTCCTGAGGCCCGGTATCCGCGTCGTCTCTCGTCCCGGCCGGTCGACACGCCCGATGGCGCGTCGACCGGCCGGTAGCGAAAACGGCCTGCGAACGGTGGAATTTCGCCGCTACCGTGATAACTCGCACAACCCCGGCGAGAAACATGCTCGAGTTGTCGACCTCCGTCGCGTTCACCGGGTACGGTCGACCTAGGACCTTTGCTCTGGGACGACGGAATATTCGCCCCGCCGGAATTGCTCGCAGTGTTCGTGATACACCGGGCCGGGCGGCCGGCCGGGGCGGCCCGGACGGATGGTTGCACGCGGACAAGGAAGTAGGGACCCACGAGATGGCGCGCATCGGAGACGGCGGCGATCTGCTGAAGTGCTCGTTCTGCGGAAAGAGTCAGAAGCAGGTCAAGAAGCTCATCGCGGGGCCAGGCGTGTACATCTGCGACGAGTGCATCGATCTGTGCAACGAGATCATCGAGGAAGAACTCGCCGAATCCAGCGAGGTCAAACTCGACGAATTGCCCAAGCCCGCCGAGATCAGAGAGTTCCTGGAGAACTATGTGATCGGCCAGGACGCGGCCAAGCGCACGCTCGCCGTCGCGGTCTACAACCACTACAAGCGCATCCAGGCCGGCGACAAGGGTCGCGACAGCCGGGGTGAAGCGGTCGAGCTGACCAAGTCCAACATCCTCATGCTGGGCCCTACCGGCTGCGGCAAGACCTACCTGGCGCAGACCCTGGCGAAGATGCTGAACGTGCCGTTCGCCATCGCCGACGCCACCGCGCTGACCGAGGCGGGCTATGTCGGCGAGGACGTGGAGAACATCCTGCTGAAGCTGATCCAGGCCGCCGACTACGACGTCAAGCGCGCCGAGACCGGCATCATCTACATCGACGAGGTCGACAAGATCGCCCGCAAGAGCGAGAACCCCTCGATCACCCGTGACGTCTCCGGCGAGGGCGTGCAGCAGGCGCTGCTGAAGATCCTGGAGGGCACCCAGGCCAGCGTGCCGCCGCAGGGCGGCCGCAAGCATCCGCACCAGGAGTTCATCCAGATCGACACCACGAACGTGCTGTTCATCGTGGCGGGCGCGTTCGCGGGCCTGGAGAAGATCATCTCCGACCGCACCGGCCATCGTGGTATCGGCTTCGGCGCCGAAGTGCGCTCCAAGGCCGAGATCGACACCACCGACCACTTCGCCGAGGTCATGCCGGAGGACCTCATCAAGTTCGGTCTGATCCCCGAGTTCATCGGCCGCCTGCCGGTCGTCGCCTCGGTGACCAACCTGGACAAGGAATCCCTGGTCAAGATCCTCTCCGAGCCGAAGAACGCGCTGGTCAAGCAGTACATCCGGCTGTTCGACATGGACGGCGTGGAGCTGGAGTTCTCGCAGGACGCGCTGGAGGCGATCGCCGATCAGGCCATCCTGCGCGGCACCGGCGCCCGCGGCCTGCGCGCCATCATGGAAGAGGTCCTGCTGCCGGTGATGTACGACATTCCCAGCCGCGACGACGTCGCCAAGGTGGTCGTCACCGCCGACACGGTCAACGACAACGTGCTGCCGACCATCGTGCCGCGCAAGCAGCAGCGCACCGAGCGTCGCGACAAGTCCGCCTGAGTCTCGGCGGGACGAGACGAACCGACGCCGTACCGGAAAGCCTCCGGTACGGCGTCGGTGTTTTCGTAGCGTTGAGATTTTTGTCGATGGCGGCGGCACGCCTGTCGCGCGCGAAGGCCGCTGACAGGCATGTTCGCCGCCGCGAATGCTTGTCGGTGAATCCTCCTGCTGCCGTGAGCGTGGATCCCGATCGCTGTCACACTGGGCAGTACGGCGCTCGGTCCGGGCTGGGGAACATCGTCGGTCCCTGATACGGCCTCGGTGGTTCTGCGTTGAACCCGACCTGACGGGGTACTGCTGTCTGATGTGTCGGTGCTCACACGCGTGGCGTTACGCGCCGGCCGCGTCGGTACCCGCTCGCCTCTTGCGCGGGTAATGACGCGCCGACCTGGGAAACTCCGCTGCCGAGCCGACCGGTGTGTCTGCGTCGGTCTGTCGGTGGCGTGCTGTTTACTCGGTGCGGTCAAACCAGAGGTTCGAGTGACGAGTGAAAGCGGAGGAGAAATGGCACTGCCCACGATGACCGCCGAACAACGCACCGAAGCGTTGGCCAAAGCGGCCGCGGTTCGTAAGGCGCGCTCGGAACTGATCGGCAAGGTCAAGGCCGGCAAGGTCTCCGTCGCGGACCTGCTCGCGAAAGCGGATTCCGACGACCTGGTGAAGAAGACGAAGGTGGCGGCCGTGATCAAGGCGCTGCCCGGTGTCGGGCCGGTCAAGGCCGCCAAGCTGCTGGACCAGGCGGAGATCCCCGAGGATCGGCGCATCGGCGGTCTCGGCGCCCGTCAGCGCGCGGCGCTGCTCGAGGCGCTGAACGTCTGATTCGGTCACACCTTCGCGACCCTCTCGGGTGGGGCCGCGACGGGTTCGCCCGGCCCGGCGGGGAATGCGGGCCGGGCGAGCTACCCGGAAGAGTTCAGGCCGACCTGGTGTCGGCGGCGGCGCCGCGCACCCGATGTGCGGCGCTGTAGATGTTCATGGTCTCCCCGCGCAGGAAGGCCACCAGGGTGAGACCGGTGTCCACGGCCAGGTCGACCGCCAGCGAGCTGGGCGCCGACACCGCGCCCAGCAGCGGAATGCCCGCCATCACCGCCTTCTGCACCAGCTCGAAGGACGCCCGGCCGCTGACGATCAGCACCAGATCCGCGGCGGGCACCCGGTTCTCCCGCACGGCCCAGCCCACGACTTTGTCGACCGCGTTGTGCCTGCCGATGTCCTCCCGCACGGCCAGCGGCGTGCCGTCGGCGGTGAACAGACCCGCCGCGTGCAGCCCGCCTGTCGCGTCGAACACCGACTGCTTCTGCCGCAGGGTGAGCGGCATCTGCGCGAGCGCTCCGGGGGTGACGGACGGGCCCGGATCCGGCTGCGGGAAGCGGCTGTGGGAGCGGACCTCGTCGAGCGCGGTCTTGCCGCACAGCCCGCAGGCGCCGGTGGTCAGCAGATGCCGGGTGCGCACCGGAACAGGCACCCGCAGCGCGACATCGAGCACGTTGTAGGTGTTGCGGCCCTGCTCGTCGGTGCCCGCGCAGTAGCGGGCGCTGATCACATCCTCGGCCGAGCCGATCATGTTCTCACTGAGCAGCAGACCGTGCACCAGGTCGATGTCGTTGCCCGGGGTGCGCATCGTGACCGTCAGCGACTGCCCGTCCACCCGGATCTCCAGTGGCTCCTCCACCGCCAGCGTGTCCTGACGGCGGATCTCGCCGGTGGGGGACAGGCGCACCATCCGCCGCCGGGCGGTGACCCGTCCGCTCACGCGCCCTCTCCGTCGTGCGCATGGGCTTCCAGCCGGATCACCACGGCCTTGGAGGCGGGGGTGTTGGAACGCTCGGCGACATGGTCGAGCGGCACCAGCGGATTGGTCTCGGGATAGTAGGCCGCGGCATTGCCGCGCGGGGTCGGGAACGCGACGACACGGAAGCCGCGCACCCGCCGCTCGATCCCGTCGGTCCACTCGGTGACCAGGTCGACCAGGTCGCCGTCGGCGAAACCGAGGTCGGTGATGTCGTCGGGGTGCACCAGCACCACCTTGCGCCCGCCGCGCACACCGCGGTAACGATCGTCGAGGCCGTAGATGGTGGTGTTGTACTGGTCGTGGCTGCGCAGCGTCTGCAGCACCAGTCTGCCCTCGGGCACCGGAATCCAGGCGATCGCGTTGACCGCGAAGTTGGCTTTGCCGGTGCTGGTGAAGAACTCGCGGCTGTCGCGCGGGGGATGGGGCAACACGAATCCGTTGCGCTGCCTGACCCGGGTGTTGAAGTCGTCGCAGCCGGGGACGACCCGGGAGATGGCGTCGCGGATGGCGTCGTAGTCTTCGCGGAACCGCGCCCACGGCACCGGGTGATCGGAGCCGAGCAACGCGGTCGCCAGCTCGCACACGATGGCGACCTCACTGCGCAGCTGGTCGCTGACCGGCTTCAGCCGCCCGGTCGACAGGTGCACCATCGACATCGAGTCCTCCACCGACACCGAGCGGCGGACCCCGTTGTGCACGTCCTCGTCGGTGCGGCCGAGAGTAGGCAGGATCAGCGCGGTGCGCCCGTGCACGACGTGGCTGCGGTTGAGCTTGGTGGAGATCTGCACGGTGAGTGAGCACGTGCGCAGCGCGGCCTCGGTGATCTCGGTGTCGGGGGTGGCGGAGACGAAATTGCCGCCCATCCCGACGAACACCTTCGCCTTGCCGTCGCGCATCGCCCTGATCGCCTCGACGGTGTCGTAGCCGTGCTCGCGGGGGCTGGTGATGCCGAATTCGCGGTCGAGGGCGTCGAGAAACGCGGCGGGCGCCTTCTCCCAGATACCCATCGTGCGGTCGCCCTGCACATTGGAGTGCCCGCGCACCGGGCACAGGCCCGCGCCCGGCTTGCCGATCATGCCGCGCATGAGCAGCACATTGGTGGCTTCCTCGATGGTGGCGACCGCGTGCTTGTGCTGGGTCAGGCCCATTGCCCAGCACACGATGATGCGCCGGGAGCGCGCGATCAGGTCGGCGGCGTGGCGCAGCTGCTCGAGGGTGAGGCCGGTCGCGACCTGCACCACGTCCAGGTCGACCGCGCGGGCGTGGGCCTCGTACTCGTCGAAGCCCGCGCAACTGGCCTCGACGAACGCGCGATCGACGACGGTGCCCGGCGCGCGGTCCTCGGCCTCGAACAGCAGTCTGCCCAGGCCTTGGAACAGCGCCAGGTCGCCGCCGAGGCGGATCTGCAGGAAGTCGTCGGCCAGGTCGACACCGGTGGTCAGGCCGCGGACGGTCTGCGGGTCGCGGAAACCGAGCAGACCGGTCTCCGGCAGCGGGTTGACCGCGACGATCCGCGCGCCGCCCGCCTTTGCCTCGGCCAGCGCGCTGAGCATTCGTGGATGATTGGTGCCCGGATTCTGGCCCGCGACGATGATGAGATCGGCCGCGCCGAAATCGTCGATGGTGACCGAACCCTTGCCGATCCCGATGGAGGAGATCAGCGCGGTGCCGGAGGACTCGTGGCACATATTGCTGCAGTCGGGCAGATTGTTCGTTCCGAAGCTGCGCACGAGCAGCTGGTAGAGGAACGCGGTCTCGTTGGCGGTGCGACCGGAGGTGTAGAAGAGGGCCTCATCCGGGGAATCGAGGGCGCGCAGTTCGTCGGCGACGAGGCGGTAGGCATCCTCCCAGCGGATCGGGTGGTAGTGGGTGTTGCCGGGCCGCAGGACCATGGGGTGGGTCAGCCTGCCCTGCTGACCGAGCCAGTACCCGGATTTCCGCGCCAGCTCGGCGACCGGGTGCGCGGCGAAGAACTCCGGGGTCACGGTGCGCAGGGTGGCCTCCTCGGCCACGGCCTTCGCGCCGTTCTCACAGAACTCGGCGGGTCTGCGGTGGCCTGTGGGCTCCGGCCAGGCGCAGCCGGGACAGTCGAAACCGTGCACCTGGTTCACCCGGGCCAAGGTCCGGGCGGTGCGCACCACGCCCATCTCCTCGACCGAGCGTCTCAGCGCCACCGCGACCGCGGTGAGGCCCGCTGCCCGGGTCTTCGGCGACGAGACTGTCAGATCGGACTCGTCGACGTCCTCGGTCGGTCCCTGGCGATGCATGGCCCTCATTGTCCTCTCCGCCTCGGCGGGGCGTTCGGCGACGCCCGTTCGATGCATCGTAGGACCGGGTTCCGCGCCCTGTGGTGAGCTCGACTCAGTAGCGCCGTGGATAGGCCGCCAGCGGCCGGGTGGGCGGCCGGTGGGTGAGGATCTTCTGGCCGAGCCGCATCCGCCAGCCCGGTGCCAGTTCCACCGCTGTATCGCCGACCCGCGTCCACTGCTCGGTGCCGGGGGCGGCGATGTAGGTGCCGCCGGAGGTCCCCGCGTCGCGGACGTAGACCACGCCGTTGTCGAGGGTGACGTATGCGTGCACCCGGGAGACGTGCCGGTCGCGCGGCAGGGTCAGCGGCGCGGCCGTCCCGGAGCGCACGGCCTCGTCGCCGGACGGGTTGCGCCCTATCACATACGCGCGGTCCAGCGGATAGATGACGTCTTCGAAGACCAGCGCGCCCGGCGGCTCCGGCGGGGTCTGTGGCCGCAGCGGGACGACCCGGCCCCACTGGTTCGGGCCCGAAGGATGCGAGCCGGTGAAGTTCGATCCGGGGACGCTCGCCGGAGCCTGATGCATGCCGGGGCGGGAGGCGAAGAAGTCCGGTCGCGCGGGCTCTTCGGCCTCCGACCAGCCCAGGGGGGAGGGCGTGGCCGGGCGGCGGCCGGTGTCGCGGCCACGGCTGTGATCGGCGGCGAGTGCGTCGAAACCCGCGGGAGCGGTGGCCGGGAGATCCGCGGTGCGCGGGCCGGGGGGTTCGGCGGGCGCAGGCTCGGAGGGCCCCGCAGTGGCCGGACGCTCGTCGGAATCCGCTGCCGGGGAGTTGCCGGTGCTACCGGATCGGCCGGACCCGAGGTCCTTCGCCGAGGAGTCCGAGCCGCTCGCCAGGGACCAGCGGGCGTCGGCGGCGGTGGGCCCGGTGCCACCGGACGCCGCGAGCGAACCCGGGCGGATCTCCGAGCCCGGCGCGGATGCCCGCGAGCCCGATCCGGTCGGCTGTGCGCTACCGACCGTGGGCGCCGCGATCGGCCGGGATCCGGTGTTCGAGGCGGGAGTCGACCGGCCCGGAACCACGGGGCGGGCGCCGAGGCCCGCGGTGTCGGCGTTCGAGGCCGCGTCGGTGTCGGCTCCGCGCTGCTTCGCGTCGGTCCGCGCCTCCGTCGCCGTCTGCTCGTCGGCGGGCGTGTCGGCACTGCCGCCGGAATCGGGTGTGGTCAGCCAGGTCGAGGGGTCCGAAGCCGGTGCGGGGCGCATCGGCGTGGCGGCCGAGGTGCCCGGTGTTGCGGAACTCCGCGCGCCGGTCGCCGACCCGAAGGCGCGCAGGGACCGCGGTGTGGCGGAGTCGGTCGCGGCCGCGGCGGGCGACTCGGCTTCCGCGCCCGTCTTTCCCGTGACCGCTCCGTCGGTGGCCGTCGCTGCCGAAGACCTCGTCGCGATGGCCTTCGCGTGGGCGGCCTTCGCTTCGCCGGGAGTTGATTCCGCGGAATCAGGCTTCGCCGTCGAGGGGGCCGCAATCGAGGGCTCCGCAATCGAGGGGGCCTCGGGCGCCGTGTCCGGGTCCTCGGACGCCGGCGACATCGATGCCACGGATTTCCCTGCGGACGGCGAGGATCCCGAGGACGGGATGTCGGCCGCCGCGGTGCCCGTAGGTCCGACGGCCGACCGGGACGCCGCCGATGACGGGTCTTCCGGTGCCGTGGCTGTCGGCCCGGGCGTTGCCGAACTCGGGGTTGCCGAACTCGGGGTTGCCGAACTCGGCGTAGCCGGTCCGGGTGCCGACGTAGTCGCCGAGTCGGTAACCGCGGGCGCCGGAGCCGGGCGGCCGGAAGCTGTCGTCACGTCCGGTTTCTGATGCTCGGACGAGGAAGCTCGGTCCGCGAGGCCCGCGGACCCTCGAGCGCTCGCTGCTCCGGAACTCTCCACTCGAGGCCGCGGCCTTCCGGGCTCTGGTGTCGCGGACTTCTTCGCCGCGAACGCAGATTCCGGGACAGCGGCCGCACGGTCATCGGCCGCCGACCCGTTCGACGCGGCGGCACGGGGTGCGGTCGCCGATCCCGCGGCAGGTCGTGTCGCGGAAGCCGCGGGGCTCGAAGCCGTCGCGACGGGAACAGCGGAGGCCGGGCTGCCGCCGCCTGCGCGGGAGGGAGAAGGGGAGGAGATGGCGGCGGCAGCGCCTGCCGATTCGGCGCGATCGCCGGGCGTTTCCGCCCGGCGGACGCCGACGCGGAGTTCGAACCCGGAGCCGGTGACGATGCCCGCGCGCAGGTCGGTGGCCGGGTGCACGGGCAGCGGTTCGCCGTTGTCGTCGCCGACGCGGATGCGGCGCACCGGTTCGCGGACGATCTCGTCCACCCAGGTGAACGCGCGAGCGCCGGACAGCGAGCGCGGCCCTTCGGCGCCGAGGATCTGGGCGAAGACCTTGCCGCGAAGGAGGATGACGGTGCCGTCCTCGGTGGGTGCGACCACACCGAAGGCCGGTGGTTCCGTGCCGCCACCGAAGACCACCCCCGCCAGTCGCCGGGCGATCGCGGCGCCGGGGTACTCGCCGTCGGCCTCGGCTTCGACCGCATCCAGAACCAGTTCCGCGGAATCGGTTTCGGCGAGATACACCACCGCCGTCCCGAAGCGTGCGACCAGTCCCGCACCAGCTGCGATGCCCACCGTCGACGGGGTCTTGCCCACCCGGCAACCTCCTTTTCCGCGCCTCAACGCGGTCCAGGATAGTGAATTTCGCGGCACCGGGCCGCCAGGCGGACAAGATCGGTCATAACGGTCTCCGATTGCCGCATTACGAACCGTTTGCCCTGGAAATCGCGGACGGCGCAGGACATTTCATGCGAGGCGGCGATAGCATCCGCCTACCGCAGCCGACAGCGGATATGTTTTCGGTCACCGGCGGCCACGGCCGAAGGAAATCGCCACGAGAATATTCGTCGGCTATCCGGTTGGGTGCGGAGCGGCCACCGACGACACTGGACCGGTGGCATGTGTGAGAGAGGCAGTCGAAGCCGATATTCCCGATCTCCGGGAAATCGAGCGTGACGCCGGAGAACCGTTCGCCCGGCTGGGAATGACCGAGATCGCCGAAGACGAACCACCCAGCCCGGAGACATTGCAGTCCTATGTCCGGGCGGGCCGGGCCTGGGTGATCGACGATATCGATCGGCCCGTCGCCTATCTCGTGGCCGACATCGTCGACGGCAACGCCCACATCGACCAGGTGTCGGTGCGTCCCGAGCAGCGGGGCCGCAGGCTCGGCAAGCAGTTGATCGACCATCTCGTCGGCTGGGCTCGCGAGCGCGGACTGCCCGCCGTCACGCTCACCACCTTCACCGAAGTCCCCTGGAACGGGCCGTATTACGCCAGGCTCGGCTTCCGCACGGTTCCGCCGCAGGAGCAGACTCCCGGCTTGCGGGCGGTGTGCGCCGCCGAAGCGGCGCACGGTCTGCAGCGCTGGCCGCGCACCTGCATGCGCGCCGAAGTGGCGTCCTGGATCACCGGGTGAAGCCCTGAAGCGGAGAGACCGTGGCCGCGCGTCGGAGTCCGGCGCGCGACGGATCAGCCTTCCGCGGCGAGTGCGGATTCGGCGGCCGCGAGGGCGGCGGCCCGATCCTCGGCGACCAATCCGATCCTGCTGCGGCGATCGAGCAGGTCGTCGGTGGTGAGGGCGAGTTCGTGGGTGCGCGCGAAGGCGAATTCCGCGGCGAGTACGTCGGCGCCCGGGGCGACCGGTGAGCCGAGGGCGGGGTCGCTCTCGGCCAGGGCGAGCACGGTGGCGGCCTCGCGGCCGTAGCGCTCGATGAGGATCGGCGGGGCGGTGATGCGGTCGCGGGCCGCTCCGGTGACGGCTCCGACCAGCGGCAATGTCCGGGTCCGGCAGGGGGCGGCGGGCAGTGAGGTCGCGGCGACGGCGGCGTCGACGACGTCCTCGGCCATGCGGCGATAGGTGGTGAGCTTGCCGCCGACCACCGTGAACACCCCGCTCGGCGAGCGCAGAACGGCGTGCTCGCGGGAGATGTCGGCGGTGCTGCCGTCCTCGGTGCGCAGCAGCGGCCGCAGTCCCGCGAACGTGCCTCGGATGTCGGCGCGGGACAGCGGTGCGCGCAGCGCCGGGTTGACGGTGTCGAGCAGGAAGTCGATCTCGGCGTCGGTGGGTTCGGGTTCGTCGGGCACCGGGCCCGGTGCGTCTTCATCGGTGAGGCCGAGGTAGACGCGGCCGTGTGCGGCGGGCAACGCGAAGACGAATCGTCCGACGCTGCCGGGCACGGGCACCGTCAGCGCGGCACTCAGCCCGCCGAAAGCCGCGGCGTCGAAGACCAGGTGGGTGCCGCGGCTGGGACGCAGCTCGATGCTCGGGTCGAGCTGATCGGCCCACACTCCGGTGGCGTTGATCACGGTCTTCGCGCGCACGGTGAGCGATTCACCGGTGAGCGTGTCGGTGAGGACGGCGCCGTCGCCGGAGATCGACTCGGCCGCCACCCGTGTGAGTACCCGTGCTCCGTGGGCAGCGGCGGTCCGCGCCAGCGCGACCACCAGCCGCGCGTCGTCGACCAGCTGACCGTCCCAGGCCTGCAGACCGCCGCGCAGCCCCGCCCGTCGCACGGTCGGCGCCAGTCGCAGGGCCTCGGCGGCGGCCACCCGGCGCGACCGCGGCAAGGTCGCCGCCGAGGTGCCCGCGCTACAGCGCAAGGCGTCGCCCGCCAGGAACCCGGCGCGGATCAGCGCTTCCTGGGGCCGGCCCAGCCCGGGCAGCAACGGCACCAGCTGCGGCAGCGGCCGCACCAGGTGCGGCGCCACCGTTTCGATCAGAAATCCGCGCTCCACCGCACTTTCGCGGGCGATCCCGACCCTGCCGCTCGCCAGGTACCGCAGACCGCCGTGCACCAGCTTGGAACTCCATCGGCTGGTGCCGAACGCCAGATCACGCCGTTCCACCAGTGCCGTCCGCAAGCCGCGCGACGCCGCGTCCAGGGCCGCCCCCGCGCCGGTCACCCCGCCGCCGACCACCAGCACATCGACCGCGCCGAGATCGCCGAGCTCGCGCAGTTCCCGTGTCCGCCGCTCGGCATTGAGCGCCGAATCACCCTCGGCCGGCATCGTGTTCGTCATCGCACTGCCTTCCTGAACGGCGCTCGCCGCCGTTCGATCGTTGCCACTCACCGGTGGAAGCCGCCGCCGGGCGACATCCCGATCGCATCGCCGGCCGGGCCGGTGGACGCGCTGATCCGGCCCGGATGCGGCGTGCCTGTGCCGGGTCGTGCTGTCGGTCTCCGACCGCGGACGCGTTCTGCGAAGGCGCATCCCCGGCGACCACGCGCGGGAGGCGATATCGCAGGCGTGCCGCCCGGGCGCGTATCACGCGTCGCCGGGGCGGGGACGGAGGTAACTGTCCAGAGCCAGGCCCAGCTCGGCGTCGAGCTCGGCGGGCGGGAGCAGACTCGCGACCATCCCGGCCGACTGCACCGCCGACTGGGCGATGAGCAGCAGCATCGCCGCCAGTTGCGTCGGCTCACCCGCGCGAATGGAGCCGTCGCGCTGTCCCTCGCGGATGCCCGCGGCGAACAGTTCGACCAGCGCGCGCTGATTGCGGCCCAGTCTGCCGAAGACGTAAGTGAGCATGAGATCGGTGTCGGTGCGGAAGATCTTGGCGAACAAGGGGTTCGACCGGACTGTCGCCGCGCCGGACACCACCGAGCCGACCAGCCTGGCCCTGGCGTCGCCGCCGTCCGGGGTGGTCGAGATCAGGATCTCGCGCAGTTCGCGTACGAGCAGTTCGGCCACCAGCGAGCCGGTGTCGGGCCAGCGCCGGTAGACCGTCGGTCTGCTCACGCCCGCGCGGCGTGCCACCTCCGTCAGGGTGGTGCGCCGGACTCCGAACTCGGACACACAGTCTCGCGCCGCTTCGAAGATCGCCAGGTCGATCGCGGACAGACCGGACAGGTCGGATACATCGGCATCGGGCACAGGCACTCACCACCGGGGTCGCTCGGTCATCTGCTCGCGTAGTCGTCACTCGATCGATTACCGCGTCGATCGCTACGGGTACCACACGGGTGATTACTACTTGACATTCTATGTAAGACTGTAACGCATGGCCGAGACCGACGACACAGTGGAAGACCCGATGCGGGTCACGAATCCCGGCGCGCCCGCGCGGGCGGCGAGTATGGTGTGGGACGCCTGGGGCGATCCGGCGGAGCACAAGCCGCTGTCGGATCAGATCCGCGGCCTGCTGCGGCAGGTGTTCGGGGTCTCCGGCGACGCGGTGGCGCGACGCGATGAGGGCGAGGTGCCACTGCGTCCGTCGGCGCTGACCGCCGAGGAGCGCAGCGGTTTGGCCGCGGTGGTGGGGGCCGACCGCGTCAGCGTCGACCATCGCGACCGGCTCCGGCACGCGGGTGGCAAGAGCGCGCTCGATCTGCTGCGCCGCCGCGCCGAAGGTCCGCAGGACGCGCCCGACGCCGTCGTCTTCCCCGCCGATCACGACGAGGTTCTCGCGGTGCTGTCGCACTGTGCCGAGCACGGCATCGCGGTGGTGCCCTTCGGCGGCGGCACGAGCGTGGTCGGCGGTCTGGACCCGGTACGCGGCCGCTTCCGGGCGGTCGTGGCGCTGGACCTGCGCCGCCTCGACGGACTGCTCGACCTCGACGCCGTCAGCGGCACCGCGACCCTCGGTGCGGGCGTCACCGGTCCGCGCGCCGAGGAATTGCTCGCCGCGCACGGCCTCTCGCTCGGACACTTCCCGCAGAGCTTCGAATACGCCAGCATCGGCGGATTCGCCGCCACCCGGTCCTCGGGCCAGGCATCGGCCGGCTACGGACGTTTCGACGACATGGTGCAGCGGCTGCGGATCGCCACGCCGAGCGGCGAACTGGACCTCGGCCGCGCCCCCGCCTCGGCCGCCGGACCCGATCTGCGTGAGATCTTCCTCGGTTCGGAAGGGGTGCTCGGTGTCATCACCGAGGTCACCGTGCGGGTGCATCCGGTCCCGGAAACCGTTGTGCACCAGGCGTGGTCGTTCCCGGATTTCGCCACCGGCGCGCTCGCCCTGCGCACCGTGGTGCAGTCCGGTGTGGCGCCGACCGTCCTGCGGCTGTCCGACGAAGCCGAGACCGGTCTTAACCTGGCCCGCTCCGGCGACATCGGCGGCGAACCGGTGCACGGCTGCCTGGCAATCACCCTGTTCGAGGGGAAAGCCGCGGCGGTGGCCACCCGCAGCGCCCTGGCCCAGGAGATACTGCGCGCGGCGGGCGGCCGCGAGCTCGGTCCCGAACCGGCGCGGCAGTGGGAGCACGGCCGCTTCGCCGCCCCGTATCTGCGGGACGCGCTGCTCGATGTCGGAGTGCTGTGCGAAACGCTGGAAACCGCGACCACCTGGTCGAACATCGCCGAGCTGAAATCCGCGGTGACCGGCGCGCTCACCGAATCCCTGGGTGGCCAGGGCACCCCGGCGGTAGTGATGTGCCATATCTCGCACACCTACCCCACGGGCGCGTCGCTGTACTTCACCGTCGTCGCCAAGGCGCTCGAGACGCCGATCGACCAGTGGATGCGGGCCAAGAGTGCCGCGAGCGAAGCCATCGTCCGGGCGGGCGGCACCATCACCCACCACCACGCCGTCGGCGCCGATCACCGGGCCTGGCTGCCCGAGGAGATCGGCGAGCTCGGCGTCCGGGTCCTCGCCGCGATCAAGCGCGAAGTCGACCCCGTGGGCATCCTCAATCCCGGCAAGCTGATCTGATGAGCGCTCCCGACTTCTCGGCTCCGCGATCGGTGCTGGTCGTGGCCAATCGGCAAGCCGGTCACGGCCGGGGAGACGACACCGCTGATGCCGTGCTCGCCGGGCTGGCCGCGGGTGGCGTCGAGGTTGCCGAGGTCCACGCGCGGTCGGTCGCGGACGTGGTGCGACAGGTGCGCGCGGCGCTGAGCGAACCTACGACCCGCCCGGACGCGGTGGTCGGCGTCGGCGGCGACGGCCTGGCCTGCGCCTTGCTCGAAGCGCTCGCGCAATCCGGCGTCCCGCTCGGCCTGGTGCCCAGCGGTACCGGCAACGATCTGGCCCGCGAACTCGGCGTCCCGGTCGGCGACACCGCGGCCGCGGTCGGTGTGGTGCTGCGCGGACGCACCCGGGTCATGGACCTCGGGCAGATCGCCCCGGCAGGCGCGTCCGGCACGCCGATGTGGTTCGCCACCGTGGCGGGAACCGGGTTCGACGCGCGAGTTACTTTGCGCGCCAACGAGATGCGATGGCCCAAGGGCCCGCTGCGCTATACCCTCGCCGCCCTGGCCGAGATCACCAAGGGCATCGGGCTGCCCTACCGGATCGAATTGTCCGGCGTCGCCGTGGGCGTGCTCGACAACCCGCCCGGCGACACCGTGATCGAGACCGAGGCGGTCATGGTCGCGGTCGGCAACACCCGCACCTACGGCGGCGGCATGCTGATCTGCGCCGACGCCGAGATGGACGACGGGTATCTCGATGTCACCGTCGTCGGCGCGGTGTCGCGGTTGTCGATGCTGCGGCTGTTGCCCGCGCTCTCGGCGGGCAAGCGGATCGAGCATCCCGCTGTCACCCAGTATCGCGTGCGGGCGGTCACCCTGGCCTCGCCCGGCGCGCCCGCCACCGCCGACGGCGAACCCGCGGGAACGCTTCCGGTGACGCTGCGCGCGGTGCCGCGGGCGCTGACCGTGCTGGTGCCCTGATCCGGCGACCGGTCCGGCTCGGGGACCGGTCCGGCTCGGGTGAGCGGGCCGGCTCGGGTGAGCGGGCCGGCTCACATGAGCGGTCCGGTCCGGTCCGGTCCGGTTCAGGTGACCGGTCCGGTTCAGGTGCGGCCCGGCCTGGGGGGACTGGTCCTCTCGGTGATCGGTCCGGTCCACATGACCGGTGCGGCTCAGGTGTCGAAGGTGATCGCCGTGAGCCGGTTGATCACCGTGCGATCGGCGATGATCACCGAGGCCGCCCGCGCGGGCGCGGAGTCGGCGACCGCCCCGACCAGTTCGGCCCACCGTCTGCAGTGCAGATCGAAGAACAGGCCGCTGCTGCGACGGCCGCGCCGCGCCTGACCCGCCCTGGCCACCGTCGGCGCCACGTCGATCATGATGATGTGCAGGCTGCGGGTGTGCGCGCTCGCCCACCGCGAGATCAGCCGCCTGCTCCAGCGGAAGGTTCCGCAGTCGTGGATGATCACCGGCCCGGTCGCGGTGCGCAGCGCACGGCGGATGGTCGCGAAGTGCGCGACCTGGACCACTGGTCGCCACAGCGGGTACGGCAGCCGGTGCAATCGCCTGGTCCAGCGATTGCGCGCGTGCTGGGAGTCGACGACGATCCGACCGTCCGGGCCGGTCGGCGGGTGCAGCTCGGTCGCGCCCGAGCCGAAGAACCGCAGCAGCGCCGTGCTCTTGCCCGCGCCCGGTACCCCGGCGAACACCAGGGCGGCCGTCCGGGGATACCGCAAGCGGGCGATCGCGTCGGGGACCTCCTCGCCGAGCGGGTCGCCCCCGTCTGGTTCGCCGAGACGCCGTCCACGACTCCCGGGATCACCATCGCGCGCGTGCTCGTCGTGGGCCGCCGTGCCGCGCAGGTCGTGGACGGCGGAGGGAGCCAGCGCCGCCGGTGCGAGCGTGGCTCGCGGGGCGGGGGCGTGCAGGGGGGTCGTGCCGAGCGGGGGGTTCACCTCTTCCAGATTCCTCAGTCCCGGCCGTTTCGGCAACAGGGAAAACCCTGATTCGCCAGTGTGATTCGGCTATGACCCGTGCCTTGTCAACGGCTTTCGCCTCGATCGGAGCGGATCGACAAGGGCGACACGGGCTCTCGTGCCTCCGGCGCCGTGTGCCGTGCGTGCGGGCGAGTGCCGCCGGTCGGCGGAGGGCAGGGGCGAGCCGTGCGTTGCGCGCTCCGGTTCGCGCCGAGCGGGCGAGGACGCGAGCCCTCGCCGGAGGTGTGATAGGTCACGGTCGGACACCGGCGGCGCTGGTCGCGAAACCAACCGATAGAGGCATTCGGCCCGGAACCTGAGAATTGCTTATGGAAGGAGACTACCGGCCGGTAGAAGCGCTAAACTTGGCCACGAGGCGGAGTCTTCGGTGTCCCTCATCCACCGAAGACTCCGCCCTCTTCCTGTCCGCACCCGCCCCGGTCCTCCCGGCGCGAGAGGGCCGGGCAATCGCCCGACGGGCCCCCGATAGGATCACGGGGTGACCAGCGCAGCCCCTGACAACTCGCATGATCGTGCCGCCGCCCTCCCCAAGAGCTGGGACCCCAGCGTCGTGGAGGCCGAGATGTACGAGCGCTGGGTAGGCGCGGGCTATTTCACCGCCGACCCGGGCTCGGACAAGCCGGCGTACTCGATCGTGCTGCCGCCGCCGAACGTCACCGGCACCCTGCACATGGGCCACGCCCTCGACCACACGCTGATGGACACCCTCGCCCGCCGCAAGCGGATGCAGGGTTACGAGGTGCTGTGGCTGCCGGGTATGGACCACGCGGGGATCGCCACCCAGAACGTGGTGGAGAAGCAGCTCGCCGCCGACGGCAAGACCAAAGAGGACTTCGGCCGCGAGCTGTTCGTGCAGAAGGTCTGGGACTGGAAGCACGAATCCGGTGGCTCCATCCAATGGCAGATGCGCGCTCTCGGCGACAGCGTCGACTGGAGCCGCGACCGCTTCACCATGGACGAGGGCCTCTCGCGCGCCGTCCAGACCATCTTCAAGCGCCTCTACGACGACGGCCTGATCTACCGCGCCGAGCGCCTGGTGAACTGGTCGCCGGAACTGCGCACGGCCATCTCCGACATCGAGGTCAAGCACGATGACGTGGAGGGCGAGCTCGTCTCGCTGCGCTACGGCTCGCTGAACGACGACGAACCGCACGTCGTGGTGGCCACCACCCGGGTGGAGACCATGCTCGGCGACACCGCCGTGGCGGTGCACCCCGAGGACCCGCGCTATCAGAAGCTGATCGGCACCACCCTCGAGCACCCGATCACCGGACGGCGGATCCCGATCGTGGCCGACGACTACGTCGATCCCGAATTCGGTTCCGGCGCAGTGAAGATCACGCCCGCGCACGACCCCAACGACTTCGAGATCGGCTTGCGTCACCAGCTGCCGATGCCGACGATCATGGACGAGCGTGGCCGGATCGCGGGCACCGGAACCGAATTCGACGGCATGGACCGTTTCGAGGCCCGGGTCAAGGTGCGCGAGCGGCTGGCCGAGGAAGGCCGTGTGGTCGCCGAGAAGCGTCCCTACATCCACAGCGTCGGGCATTCCGAGCGGTCCGGCGAGGCGATCGAGCCCCGCCTGTCGATGCAGTGGTGGGTCAAGGTCGAGGCATTGGCCAAGGCCGCCGGTGACGCGGTGCGCAACGGCCAGGTCGCCATCCACCCGCCGAGCCTGGAACCGCGCTGGTTCGAGTGGGTCGACAACATGCACGACTGGACCATCTCGCGTCAGCTGTGGTGGGGCCACCGGATCCCGATCTGGTACGGCCCCGAGGGCGAGGTGGTGTGCGTCGGCCCCGACGAGACCGCGCCCGAGGGCTGGGTCCAGGACCCCGACGTGCTCGACACCTGGTTCTCCTCCGGCCTGTGGCCGTTCTCCACGATGGGCTGGCCCGAGGCCACCGAGGAGCTGGCGAAGTTCTATCCGACCAGCGTGCTGGTGACCGGTTACGACATCCTGTTCTTCTGGGTCGCCCGGATGATGATGTTCGGCATGTACGTCTCCGAGGACACCGCGCTCACCGCGGGCAAGGCCCCCGGGGTCGTGCAGGTGCCCTTCCAGGATGTGTTCCTGCACGGCCTGATCCGTGACCAGCACGGCAAGAAGATGTCGAAGTCGCGCGGCAACGGCATCGATCCGCTGGACTGGATCCGCGCCTACGGCGCCGACGCGCTGCGCTTCACCCTGGCCAGGGGCGCCCAGCCGGGCGGCGACCTCTCGGTCGGCGAGTCGCACGCGCTCGCCTCGCGCAGCTTCGTCACCAAGCTGTTCAACGCCACCAAGTTCGCGTTGCTCAACGGTGCCGCACCGGGGCTGCTGCCCGCGCGCGCGGAACTCACCGATGCCGACCGCTGGATCCTGGACCGGCTCGACGAGGTGCTCGCCGAGGTCGACACCGCCTTCGACGCCTACGAGTTCGGCAAGGCCTGCGAGGCGCTCTACCACTTCGCGTGGGACGAACTGTGCGACTGGTACCTGGAGTTGGCGAAGGTGCAGTTCGCCGAGGACGGTGCGCACGCCTCCTCCCATACAGCGACGGCCACCCGCACGGTGCTCGGCAATGTCCTCGACGCGGTGCTGCGAATGCTGCATCCGGTGATCCCGTTCGTCACCGAATCGCTGTGGCAGGCGTTGACCGGCGGTGAGTCGGTGGTGGTGTCGGCGTGGCCGCGGCGCGGCGCCGAGAGCGCCGACCCGGTCGCCGCGCGCCGGATCGCCGACGCGCAGCGCCTGATCACCGAGATCCGCCGGTTCCGCAGCGATCAGGGGTTGGCGGACAAGCAGAAGGTCGCCGCCACCGTGATCGGCCTGGCCGAGGCCGACCTGCTCGCGCTGGCCCCCGCCGTCGCCAACCTCGCCCGGCTCACCGAACCCGGCCCCGACTTCTCGGCCACCGCCGAGGTGGAGGTGCGCCTGAGCGGCGCGACCGTCACCGTGCAGGTCGATACCTCGGGCACGGTCGACCTCGAGGCCGAACGCAAGCGTCTCGAGAAGGATCTGGCCGCCGCGCAGAAGGAACTCGCGACCACCGAGGCCAAACTCGGCAACGAGGCGTTCCTGGCGAAGGCGCCCGAGGCGGTCGTGGACAAGATCAAGGGGCGCCGCACGGTCGCCGCCGCCGAGGTCGAGCGGATCGGTGCCAGGCTCACCGAGCTGGGTGCCAAGTGACCGAGGACGACACGGGCGCGAACCCGGAACCGGAGCCGCAGTACCGCGACGAGTCCGGGGGTGCCGCCCGCCTCGGCACGGGTCCCTCACCGGTCGATCTCGCCGAGATGGCGCTGGTCGAGGCCGAACTCGACCGGCGCTGGCCGGAGACCAAGATCGAGCCCTCGCTGACCCGGATCTCCACGCTGATGGATCTGCTCGGTTCGCCGCAGCAGTCCTATCCGGCCATCCACGTCGCGGGCACCAACGGCAAGACCTCGGTCACCAGGATGATCGACGCCTTGCTCACCGCGCTGCACCGGCGCACCGGCCGGATCACCAGCCCACACCTGCAGTTGGCCACCGAGCGGATCAGCATCGACAACGCGCCGATCACTCCGGCGAAGTACGTCGAGACCTATCGCGAGATCCAGCCGTACGTCGAGATGATCGATCAGCAGTCCGCCGCGGCGGGCGGGCCGGCGATGAGCAAGTTCGAAGTGCTCACCGGCATGGCGTTCGCGGCCTTCGCCGAGGCGCCGGTCGACGTCGCGGTGGTGGAGACCGGGATGGGCGGCACCTGGGACGCGACCAATGTCGTCGACGGCCAGGTCGCGGTCATCACGCCGATCGGTGTGGACCACACCGACTACCTCGGCCCCGACCTCACCTCCATCGCGGGGGAGAAGGCGGGCATCATCAAGCGCGCCGAGCAGAGCCTCGTTCCGCACGACACCGTCGCGGTGATCGCCCGGCAGGAACCCGAGGCCATGGACGTGCTGCTGCGCCGCGCCGTCGAGGTGGACGCGGCCGTCGCGCGCGAGGGCTCGGAGTTCACGGTGCTCGCCAGGCGGATCGCGGTCGGCGGTCAGCAGTTGACGCTGCAGGGGCTCGGCGGTGTCTACGACGAGATCTTCCTGCCGCTGCACGGTGAGCACCAGGCCCGCAACGCATCGCTGGCCCTGGCCGCGGTGGAGGCGTTCTTCGGAGCGGGCGCGCAACGCCAACTCGACCTGGACGCCGTGCGCGCGGGCTTCGCCTCGGTCGCCAGCCCCGGACGGATGGAACGGATGCGCAGCGCGCCGACCATCTTCATCGACGCCGCGCACAATCCGGCCGGGGCGCGGGCGCTGGCCGAGACGATCGGCACCGAGTTCGACTTCCGTAAACTGGTCGGGGTGATCGCGGTGCTCGGCGACAAGGACGCCGCGGGCATCCTGCAGGCGCTGGAACCGGTGTTCGACGAGATCGTGGTGACCAGCAACGGCTCACCGCGGGCGCTGGATCCCGACACGCTGGCCGATCTGGCGGTCCAGCGCTTCGGTGACGAGCGGGTGGTCGTCGCGCCGACTCTGTCGGACGCGCTGGAGACCGCCATCGCCCTCGCCGAGGACGTCGCGGACAGCGGTGAGATGGTCTCCGGAGCGGGAGTGGTGGTCACTGGTTCGGTGGTCACCGCAGGCGCCGCCCGCGCCTTGTTCGGAAAGGAGCCGGCATGAGCTCGGCAGAGAACCGGTCCGATCAGCCCGACCGCCCCGCGGACGCGCCCGCGCCGCCGGACCCGTGGAAGGGCCTGCGCGGCGTCATGGCGGGCACTCTGGTCCTGGAATCCATCGTGGTGCTGCTCGCGCTGCCGATCGTCGCCGATCTCGGTGGCGGGATCACCTGGGTGTCGGGCACCTACCTGGTCGGCGTAGCGCTGGCGATGATCCTCGGCGCCGGTCTGCAGGGCCGTTCCTGGGCGCTGGCCTACAACCTCGGCCTGCAGGTGCTCGTGCTGATCGGCGGTCTGTTCCACCTGTCGATCCTGGTCATCGGCGTACTGTTCCTGCTGGTGTGGGCATTCGTGCTGATCTTGCGCGGCGAGGTCAAGCGGCGGATGGACCAGGGGTTGCTGCCCAGTCAGCGGCTCGGCGGGACGGGCCGTTAGGCTGTGCGCCGTGACTGAGCAGACGTTGGTACTCATCAAGCCGGACGGCGTGTCGCGCGGCCTGGTAGGCGAGGTGCTGGCCCGGGCCGAGCGCAAAGGCCTGAAGATCGCCGCCCTCGAACTGAAGCACGTGTCCGAGGAAGTGGCTCGCGAGCACTACGACGAGCATGCCGACAAGCCGTTCTTCGGTTCCCTGATCGAGTTCATCACCTCCGGCCCGGTCGTCGCGGCCGTGCTCGAGGGCCCGCGCGCCATCGCGGCCTTCCGTCAGCTCGCCGGCGGCACCGACCCGGTGGAGAAAGCCACCCCGGGCACCATCCGGGGCGACTTCGGCCTGGAGACCCAGTACAACCTGGTGCACGGCTCCGACTCGCCCGAGTCGGCCAAGCGCGAGATCGGTCTCTGGTTCCCCTCGTTCCCGATCTGAGCACACCGTCGTAGGTACTCGTGGCGGCGGTAATCCCGCCGCCACGAGCGTTTTCCCGGCCGCGGGACCAGGCGGCAACCTCCGGGCATTCGTTCGTCTGTGCGCCGATGGCAGGCTACGAGCGCGGTGTATGGGATACTGGCAGTGGTCGTCGTCGATACCGACGGTTCGCGCAGGTACGCGAGCAGTGGGTGACGACGGCGACCGGATGACACCACGGTTCGATGCCGATCATCGCTGCCAAGGACGTTCACGCCCGATAGCTCGAGGGCGCGGGAGTCCGCGTCGGCACGCTGGATGAGCGCTTGTTCCGTGGAGTTCAGCCAACAGCCAGGCGCCGCGTGACCAGTTGCCCGAACGACGAAGAACCAGGTGACAACCGGGCACGCGGGGCGAGACCATCAGACCTCGCGTCGACGACGCGAGGTGTACGGACAGTGCCCCCGCGTCGGCCGCGTCACAGTCGTGGACTGGAACGCGCCCGGGGGTCCGAGGAGACTTCGTGGCCGATCAAGAGCCGCTGGACACAACATCACAGGATGCCGATCAATTGCCGGAGCGAATCCGAGTTCACGCACTTGCCAAACGGCTGGGAGTGACCAGCAAACGCATCCTCGCCAAGCTCAGCGAGCTGGGCGCCGAGGCACGCAGCGTGCAGTCCAATGTGGACCGCGCGGTCGCCGAATCCGTGCGTGACGCGCTGGTCGCCGGTGACGCCGAAGCCGAGGCGGTCGCACCGGCGGCGGGCGAGGCCGGGAGCGGTACCGCCGCCGCCGTGCCGCAGGCGCCGCAACCGGCAGCGCCCCCGCAACCGGGTCTGCTGTTCTCCGCCACCGAACCGGCGCAACGCACCGACGCCCCGGAGGAGCCCCGTTCCGGCGGCGCGCAGCTGTTCACCCACGCGCCCGCGCCGCAGCCGGCGGCCGAGCCGGTGGCCTTCCAGCCGCCCGCCGAAGTGGCCGCGCCGCTGTTCTTGCCGCCGGACGCCACTGCCGCCGAGCAGTTGCGCAAGAAGCGCCGCGCCGAGCGCGACAGCCGTCGTGCCGAGCGGGAGGCCGCCGAACCCGTCGCCGAGACCGAGCCGGTCACCGCCGCACCCGAGACCGAGGACACCGAGCAGGACCAGCACGGCGACACCGATCAGCACGGTGACGCCGACGGCCAGCCGCGCAGGCGCCGTCGCGGTCGTCGCGGCCGTGGCCGCGGCCGCGGTGAGCAGGCCAACGAGGGCGATCAGAACGACGAGCACGACGGTGACGAGCAGGACCGCGAGGGCCAGGACACCGAAGGCGAAGAGTCCGGCACCGAACTCACGGCGGAGTCCGACCAGGCGAGCGCCGATGCCGATCACGAGGCCGAGCCCGACGAATCCGGCGACGAAGGCGACACCGCCGAGGCTTCGGAGGACGTCGACGATACGTCCGAGGGTTCCACGCGTCGCAGGCGTCGTCGCAGGCGCCGCAAGGTCGGCGGCGACGGCGAGGCCGAGCCCGCCGACGACGATCCGCCGAACACCGTCGTGCACGAGCGCGAACCCCGCAACAAGTCGCGTGGCCGCGCGAGCATCGACGAGGTGCAGGGCATCACCGGCTCGACCCGGCTGGAAGCCAAGCGTCAGCGTCGCCGCGACGGGCGCGAAGCCGGACGGCGGCGTCCGCCGATCCTGACCGAGTCGGAGTTCCTGGCCCGGCGGGAAGCCGTCGACCGGGTCATGGTCGTGCGGGAGAAGAACTTCCCCGACCACCCGAACATCACCCAGGTCGCGGTGCTCGAGGACAACATCCTCGTCGAGCATTTCGTCACCGATACCGGCGCGCCCTCGATGGTGGGCAATGTCTACCTCGGCAAGGTGCAGAATGTGCTGCCGAGCATGGAAGCGGCCTTCGTCGACATCGGTCGCGGCCGCAACGGCGTGCTCTACGCCGGTGAGGTGAACTGGGAAGCCGCCGGCCTCGGCGGCAAGGAACGCAAGATCGAGCAGGCGCTCAAGCCGGGCGATCAGGTGCTGGTCCAGGTGTCCAAGGACCCGGTGGGGCACAAGGGTGCCCGCCTGACCACCCAGATCAGCCTTGCGGGCCGCTTCCTGGTGTACGTGCCCGGCGGCACCTCCACCGGTATCAGCCGCAAGCTGCCCGACACCGAGCGCAAGCGGCTCAAGGAGATCCTGCGCGAGATCGTCCCCGCCGACGCGGGCGTCATCATCCGCACCGCCTCCGAGGGCGTCAGCGAAGCCGAACTGGCGCGTGACGTCGAGCGGCTGCAGAGCACCTGGCGTGCCATCGAGGAACAGTCCACGAAGGACGGCGGCGGCCCGAAGACCCTCTACGAGGAGCCCGATCTCCTGGTGAAGGTCATCCGTGACCTGTTCAACGAGGATTTCTCCCAGTTGGTGATCGAAGGCGACCGTGCCTGGACGACGGTGGAGAACTACATCCGCACCGTCGCCCCCGACCTGCTGGCACGGGTGTCGCGGCATGAGAACGACGGTCCCGGCGGCAACGGGGTCGACGTCTTCCAGGCGTATCGCATCGACGAGCAGTTGGCCAAGGCGCTGGATCGCAAGGTGTGGCTGCCCTCCGGCGGCACCCTGGTGATCGATCGCACCGAAGCCATGACCGTCATCGACGTCAACACCGGCAAGTTCACCGGCTCCGGCGGCAGCAATCTGGAGGAGACCGTCACCAGGAACAACCTGGAGGCGGCCGAGGAGATCGTGCGCCAGATGCGGTTGCGCGATATCGGCGGCATGATCGTCGTCGACTTCATCGACATGGTGCTCGAGTCCAACCGGGATCTGGTGTTGCGCAGGCTCACCGAGGCGTTGGGGCGCGACCGCACCCGCCACCAGGTCTCCGAGGTGACCTCGCTCGGCCTGGTCCAGATGACCCGGAAGAAGCTGGGCACCGGACTCGTGGAGGCGTTCTCCACGACGTGCGAGCACTGCCACGGCCGCGGCCTCATCGTGCACGACTACCCGGTGGAACTGTCGCAGGCCGAGGACGCCGCCGTCCGCAGGGAGAGCGGGACCCGTCGCCGACGTGGCCGCGACAAGGGCGTCGCGCCCGCTGTCGCCGTCGCCGCGACCAACGGCATCGCCCCGCATCCCGCCGAGCCCGTGGAGGACGCCGCGGTCAAGCGCGCACATCCGGTCGCGTTGGCGATGGCTGCGCATCAGTCGGGCGAGCCCGGCGAGGCGGCTTCCGAGCCCGCCGACGTGGTGGTGTCGGCCGAGGCCGGTGCGGCGCCGGAGACCGCGTCCCCCGAGGACGGAGCCGAGCAGGCGCAGCGGCCGAGCCGGTCGCGGCGGAGGTCGCGGCGTGGCGAGGCGGCTCGTGCCGCGGCTGCCGAGGCCGAGGCCGCGAGCGCTGCCGAGCAGGCGGAAGGTGAAGCGGTGGCGGCCACGGCAGCTGTCGAGACCGACGCCGGTGCGGTGCAGACCGTGCCTGCCGTCGTGGCGGCTGGGTTGTCGGCCGAGGCGGAGCAGGTCGAGGCGGAACAGGTCGAGGTCTTGGAGACTCCGGCCGACGGTCTCGCCGAGGCGGACATCGCCGCCGAACCGACCGGCGAGGGCGGCCTCGCCGCGGAGCCGGTCGCCGAGCCCGCTGCCGAACCGGCGATCGCTGCAGAACCGGTGACAGTTGCCGAGCCCGAGCCGGGCGCCACCCCGGCCACGGCGGCCGAGACCGTGACCGAACCGGCACCGCAGCCCCGTCGCCGTCGGGTCGCCCGCACCAAGGGCGCGCTCTCGACCGACAGCGGCCCCGCCGTGTTCGTGGTCTCCGGCAGCGAGGCGCCCGCGGCCGTGGTGCTCGACGACGGTCCCGAGCCGGTGGTGCAGCCCCGTGAACGGCCGCGTCGCCGTGCGGTGGGTCGTCCTGCCGGTCCGCCGGTGGACGCGCCGAACTGAGTCCGTCAGCTGGCGGCGGGCCCGCGGGCGCGCCGCCACTGGCCCGACGCCGGGGTGGCCGCGGGGTTGCCGGGGCCGCGAATTGGGTAGTCGGGAGCCCTTCTGATAGCCTTGACCGGTCGCTGCCTGGCGATGCGCATGATGCCGACGCGCCCGAAGTGCTCTCCGATATCGGTCCAGACAGACAGTCCGGACAGACATCGGAGAAGACACGAGCGGTCGGCGGAGCAAGCGCCCCGTGCAGCAACCAGCCAAGACAAGTCGTGTCGCAACCTGCGGCGCGATGAAGCACGATTAAGACATACATCGAGTGGAGGAAGCCGACCGATGGCAACGTACGCGATCGTCAAGACCGGCGGAAAGCAGTACAAGGTCGCGGTCGGTGACCTGGTGAAGGTCGAAAAGATCGAGGGCGCGCCCGGCGCCGCCGTCGAGCTCTCGCCCGTCCTCGTGGTGGACGGCGCCGAACTGACCACCGACGCGGCCGCTCTGGCCGGCCGTTCGGTGACCGCGGAGCTGGTCGAGCAGACCAAGGGCCCCAAGATCCGCATTCACAAGTTCAAGAACAAGACCGGCTACCACAAGCGCCAGGGTCACCGTCAGCCGCTGACGGTCCTGAAGGTCACCGGCATCAAGTAAGACACCCCGAGGAGACAGAGCTATGGCACACAAGAAGGGCGCGTCCAGCTCCCGGAACGGACGCGATTCCAACGCCCAGCGACTCGGCGTCAAGCGCTTCGGCGGTCAGACCGTCAAGGCCGGCGAGATCCTGGTCCGTCAGCGCGGCACCCACTTCCACCCCGGCGTGAACGTCGGCCGTGGCGGCGACGACACCCTGTTCGCGCTGTCGGCGGGCGCGGTGGAGTTCGGCACGAAGCGTGGCCGCAAGACCGTGAACATCGTTGTTCCGGAGCCGGTTCAGGCCTGACCGCCGAGCCGATCCGGACTCGAGCCGAGCGGGTCAGGGTGCCAACCCTGACCCGCTTTTCGCGTTCCCGACCGGGTTCGCACACGTCGTCGTGCCACAACAGGGTGCGAGCGACGCCACGTTCGTCGACCAGCCCAGAAGGAGGATGATTCGACCATGTCGAAATTCATCGACCGTGTCGTGCTGCATGTGCGCGCAGGCAAGGGCGGTCACGGCTGCGCGTCGGTGCACCGCGAGAAATTCAAGCCGCTCGGCGGTCCGGACGGCGGCAACGGCGGCAACGGCGGTGATGTCGTCCTCGAAGTCGATCCGAATGTGCACACGCTGCTCGACTTCCACTTCCATCCGCACGCCAAGGCGGGCAACGGCAAGCCGGGCGAGGGCGGCAACCGGGACGGCAAGATGGGCGCCGACCTGGTACTGAAGGTGCCCGACGGCACCGTCGTCCTCGACCGCGACGGCGAGATCCTGATCGACCTGGTCGGACCGGGCAACCGGTTCGTCGCCGCGCGCGGCGGTCGCGGCGGGCTCGGCAACGCGGCGCTGTCGTCCAAGGCGCGCAAGGCCCCCGGCTTCGCGCTGCTCGGTGAGGAGGGCGAGGAACACGAACTCGTCCTGGAACTGAAGTCCGTCGCCGATGTCGGCTTGGTCGGCTTCCCGTCGGCGGGCAAATCCTCGTTGGTGTCGGTACTCTCAGCCGCCAAGCCGAAGATCGCCGACTACCCCTTCACCACCCTCGTGCCGAACCTCGGCGTGGTCGCCAGCGGCGACACCACCTTCACCGTCGCCGATGTCCCCGGCCTGATCCCGGGCGCCAGCGAGGGCCGCGGCTTGGGCCTGGATTTCCTGCGCCACCTCGAACGCTGCGCGGTGCTCGCCCATGTGGTGGACTGCGCGACCCTGGAACCCGGGCGCGACCCGATCTCCGACGTGGACGCCCTCGAGGCGGAACTCGCCGCCTACAAGCCCGCGCTGTCGGCCGACGCCGGCCTGGGCGACCTGGCCGATCGGCCGCGGGTGGTGATCCTCAACAAGACCGATGTGCCCGACGCCGCCGAACTCGCCGAGATGGTGACCCCGGAGTTCACCGCGCGCGGCTGGCCGGTCTTCCAGATCTCGGCCGTCTCGCGAGCCGGTCTGCGACCGTTGACCTTCGCGCTGGCCGATCTGGTCCGCGAATACCGGGAAGCGCACCCGAAGGCAGCGCCCAAGCGCCCGGTCATCCGCCCGATCGCGGCCGACGAGTCCGGCTTCAGCGTGTACGCCGATCCGTCCGAGCCCGGTGGTTTCATCGTCCGCGGCGCGCGCCCGGAGCGTTGGGTCCGCCAGACCGCCTTCGACAACGACGAGGCCGTCGGCTATCTCGCCGACCGGCTGGCTCGCCTGGGCGTCGAGGAGGAACTGGTGCGCCAAGGCGCCGAACCGGGCGCCCCGGTGACCATCGGCGATGTCTGCTTCGAATGGGAGCCGCAGATCACCGCCGGTGTCGACATGGTGCGTACCGGTCGCGGCACCGACGCCAGGCTCGAACAGTCCGAGCGGATCGGCGCCGCCGAGCGCAAGCACGCGTCCCGGGTCCGCCGTGGTCTGGTGGACGAGGACGAGGATCAGCAGTGACCGAGCTGCCCGGGCGCGGCTCGGTGAGAGACGGGGAACGGCAGTGAGGCCCGCCCGCGCTCACCGCGCCGATCGGGTGTCGGTCCGCGCGGGCGTGCGGTAGGAGTGTTGTTGTGACGCAGGTGAATTCACTCGGTGCGCAGGCGCAGGAGCTGAGCGAGGCCCGGCAGGCCATCGCCACGGCGCGCAGTGTGGTGGTAAAGATCGGTTCGTCGGCGTTGACCAGCTTGAAGGGCGGGCTCGACACCGTCCGGCTGGACCGGCTCGCCGACGCGGTGGAGGCACGGATGCGCGCCGGTTCCGACGTGGTCGTGGTGTCTTCCGGCGCGATCGGCGCGGGCCTGGCCCCGCTCGGGTTGCGTCGGCGCCCGCGAGATCTGGCCACCAAACAGGCCGCCGCCAGCGTCGGCCAGCTCGCTCTGGCACATGCCTGGGGCACCTCCTTCACCCGCTATGGCCGCACCGTCGGGCAGGTCCTGCTCAGCGCCGACGACTTCGCCCGGCGTGAGCACCATCGCAATGCCCAGCGCACATTGGACCGGCTGCGCTCTCTCGCCGCGGTCGCGGTGGTCAACGAGAACGACACCGTCGCCACCGAAGAGATCCGCTTCGGGGACAACGACCGGCTCGCCGCACTCGTGGCCCATCTGGTCGGCGCCGACGCGCTCGTGCTGCTCTCCGATGTCGAAGGTCTATACGACGGCGATCCCCGTAAAGGCGCGGCCTCGTTCATCCCGGAAGTCCGCAGCAGCGCCGACCTCGACGGCGTGATCGCGGGCAGCGGCGGCGTGCTCGGCACCGGCGGCATGGCCTCCAAGCTCTCCGCCGCGCGGCTGGCCGCCGACGCGGGCGTGCCGGTCCTGCTGGCCGCCGCGGAACAGGCGGATGTCGCGCTGTCGGAGGGGACCGTCGGCACCGCGTTCGCCGCCCGCGCCACGCGCCTGTCCGCCCGCAAATTCTGGGTCCGCCACGCCGCTGACAGCCGCGGCGCGCTGGTCCTCGACGACGGCGCCGTCCACGCCGTCGCGGTCGGCCGCCGTTCCCTGCTCGCCGCGGGGATCATCGGCGTGCGCGGCCGCTTCTACGGCGGCGACGTCGTCGACCTGGTCGCCGCCGATCATCGCCTGGTCGCCCGCGGCGTCGTCGAATACGACAGCACCGAACTGTCGACCATGCTCGGTCGATCCACCACCGAACTCCCCGACACCATGCAGCGCCCGGTCATCCACGCCGACGACCTGGTCAAGGTCTAGCGGTCCCGCATCGTTCTTCCGGTTCTGTTGTGCTGGCTCGGCAACGACCTGCGGGCCTACGGCCGACAGCATCTCGTCTTCACCCGACGGGCTCGGGAGAGTCGAGCGCGGCAGAACCAACAGACGCAGGCGAGCACCTCGCCGTTGTTGCACGAACCGCACGGGGTGTCGAAACCACAGCCCGTCAACTCGTGGAGGCGGGGCCTGGTGTGACGTGCTGCGTGGCGGGAAGGTTTAGCATGCGGATGTAGACGCCGAGCAGGGCCGCGGCGTCGAGCATGGCGAGGCTGTGGGCAGTGAGTTTCGCCTGCCAGCGGACCAAGGAATCGGTCAGGGTGTCGGCGCTGCCCGCGGTGCGGAGGTGGTCGACGACGGCGGCGATGTGGGCGGGCGGATAGCCACCGCGCCGGAGCAGGTGGGCGAGGCGAGCATCGCGGATGTCGGCGGGGCGGTAGACGCGGTAGCCGGTATGGGGGTCGCGGGTGGGGCCGAGAACGCCGGCTCGTTCCCAGGCGCGCAGGGTAGCCGGTGACAGCCGGAGCAGGCGGGCCAGTTCGCCGATGCTTCTGGTGCCGGTGACCTTCTCCGGATCCGGTGACTCGGTCGCGAGATGGTCTGTCGCGCTGCGGACCTGGTCGAGCGTCTCCCGGTCCCGGACCAGCTGGACGTGGCCGCGGTCGACGGTGTGGAGCGCGGTGTCGAGGTCGCCGCGATGCAGCGCCCGCATGATCTCGCCCGCTGTCGCGTATCCGAAAGCGGCGATCAGGGCGAGGTAGGCGCGTAGCGCGGCCGCGTGCCGTTCGGTGTAGATCCGGTAACCGGAGGCCGTGCGCTCGGCCGCGGGGAGGAACCCGTCGCTTTCGTAGTTGCGCACGGCTTGCGTCGACAGTCCGTGCTCGCGCGCCAGATCGGTAGGACGCAGGCTTCTCACGTGTTCGAGGGTAGTACGGGACGCTCCTGGAGAAATTCGGCGAAAGTCTCAACTGGGCTTTCAGAGATACGATCGAGACACATGAGTAGAGATATTCGTGAGTTCCTGACGCCTTCCTGCACCGTGCTCGCGGTGGGCGAGCCCACCCACCTCGAGCCCTCGATCACCTGGCTCCGCAACGAACTGTTCGCCGGACTGGCCGAGCACGGGTTCGCCTCCATCGCCCTGGAAACCGATCGGGTGGCCGCGCGCGTGGTCGACGACTACGTCCGTCGCGGCGTGGGCGATCTCGACACGGTCATGCGTAAGGGCTTCTCCCACGGCTTCGGAGCCTTTCCCGCCAACCGGCAACTGGTGACCTGGATGCGCGACCACAACGCGACGCTGCCCCCGCAGCGCCGCCTCGCTTTCCACGGCTTCGACGCACCGCTCGAGACCATGAGCGCACCCAGCCCGCGCCGCTACCTCGAATTCGCCCGCGACTACCTGGACTACGGTGTCGACCTCGCCGGCCTGCTCGGCGAGGACGAACAGTGGAGCCGCACCGAAGCGGTGCTCGACCCGGCAGCATCCCCCGGCCTGACGGCCGAAGCCCGGCAGCTCCGCACCATCGCCGACGACATGTCCCTCGAGTTCTCGATCCGCACACCGGCTCTGATCGCGGCGACTTCTCGCGACGAATGGCACACGGCACGCATGCATCTCATGGCAGCTGTCCACCTGCTGCGCTATCACGCGAAATGCGCCCAACGCATCGACGAACGTGACCGGCTGACCAGGATGTGCGCCACCAGGGACGCGTGCATGGCCGAGAACCTGGCCGACATCCGGTCCGTCGAGTCCGCGCGCGGGGCCACCCTGGTCTTCGCCCACAACCTGCACCTGCAACGCAATCCGGGGTCGATGCGCATGGGCGAGGTCACGGTGGAATGGTTCAGCGCGGGCGCGATCTTCGACGCCGCGCACCCGGACGAATACCGTTTCGTCGCAGGCAGTCTCGGCCGCAGTGCGACGATCGAACTCGGCGAGCCCGCCCCCGGCACGATCGAGAGCGTGTTGCAGGCCCGGACGTCCGGGTGGGGTCTGTCCGCGCCCGATACCCTTCCGGCGGGCCGGGTTCGCACCGACACCGACCCGATGCAGGGCTATTTCCCGCTCGATCGGGACACTCTCGACGGAGCCGACGCGGTGCTGCACGTCGTCGACGGGGTGGCGGTCACCGAATCGGTTCGGGCAGGTTGAGCCCGCCGCCTCCTGGTCACGACCTGGTCGGGATCACGCCGGGCTGATCCATACCCGATTCGTGTGCCGCTCCTTGTGCTCCGTCGGGAATCGGGCCGGTCACGCCGGGCTGGCCACCGGGATCGGGGAGCTGCCCCGACTCGCCGACATGGGGCTCCGGAGCGGGCGGCGGGGGAGCGGGCTGCGGCGCGGGTTCCGGCGCAGGCTCGGTATGCGTGGGTGGAGCCTGCGATTCCGGCGCGGGGCTCGGGTCGGGTTCCTGCGGCGCTTCCGGAGTCGGAGGGGCTGAGGGTGCTGGTTCGGGAACGGGTTCCGGGCTCGGTGCCGGTTCGGCGCTCGGGCCCAGATCGGTCGGCGGGTCCTGTGGAGTCGGCTCGGACTCCGGCCCCGGCGTCGCACCTCCGTCCGGAGCGGAGTCCCCGCTCGGCGGAGCGGAATCCGACGGCGGCTCTGGTGATTCCGGGGCGTCACCGGCGCCGGGCGGAGCATCGGCGGCCGGTGCGGGCGCCGACTTCTGCGGCGGCGTGGCATCCTGCCCGCCGGGAACCCGCAGCAGACCCGGCGGCTCGGGCAGCGCCGGGACGCCGGTGCCCGCCGCGGAGTAGGCGGGCTTGTAGATCATGTTCATCGCGAGCACGGCTTCTTGGCGCAGTGCCTCCTGCATCATCTGCGCGTCGATGACCTTGGCGGCCTCCAGCAGACGGGCGATCGCGCCGATCGGACCCGAATCACCGGGCGGCACAACGGCGAGCTTCACCGCTTCGGCGGCCGCGGCGACCGCGCCCAGGCGGGCGCCGACCTGCCCCATCACCGAGGTCAGTTCCTCTACCGAATCGGCGAAACTGCGGGTGCTGGCGTAGGCGGCGTCAGCGGCGGCGCCCTCCCACTCCATCGAGTTCATCATCCGGTCGGCGGCGGCCCTCGTCAGCGGCATCGCGCCGGCGACGGTGGCGGCCGCCTCCAGCCACACCCCCGACGCGCGCAGGATCTCACCGGCGTCGATCTGCTGGGTCTTGGCATAGATCTCTTCGTGCGACATCGACTCGAAGTGCTCCATCGAGCTGATGTAGGTCGGATCGGTGCCGGTCATCGGGGCAGCCTCGTCTCGATCGCGCGCAGCGCCGCGGCGTTGGCGGCATCGGCTTCCTCGTAGAGCCCGGCACTGATGAGAAACGCTTCTTTCATGCGGTACGACGCCTCGATGTAGTGGTCGAGCAGTGTCGCGGCATCGCGTGCTTTGTGCCCGAAACCGGCCTGCAGCTGCTTGGCCGAATCGAATCCGCCGAAACCTTGTGCCTGGGTGACCGATTCGATCCGATCGCGCAGATGCAGCAGCCGATCGGCCTGCTGCTCGTACATCTCGGCGCAGCGGCGGGCGGCTTCGGGATCGAATCGCACCTCACCCCTGCCGGCCTGTTCCTTGAACCGCGCGATATCGGCTCGGCTCGACTCCAGCGTCATGCGCACCCCCAGCGATCGGTCGGTCCGACCGGAACGCCCACCGGTCGTGTCCGATTCAGCCTAACCGCTCCGGCCGACACCGTCGCCCGTGTCGCGCTCACCCGGCTCGGGACGGCACCCATTTCTGCAGCTGTCCCGCCACTTGCTCGACCGAGGCGGGCACGACGCGCACGGCCTCGTCTGCTTTCAGCAGATACCGGCCGTCACCCTCGACATCCATCCAGGTGTAGTGCACCGGCGGTGGCGGCTGCGGCCGATCCAGTCGCGGCTCGATCCGGATGTGCCCGGAAGAAACATGTCTCGACAGCAACAGCCTGCGGATCCGCGCCACCTCGGGCGCGGGGCGCACCGCCTCGGTGTCGTAGATCGCCCCCGTCGACGCGGCCCGCGCGGGCTCGCGGCCGGCGGGCGCCTTCGGCAGCACACTCGCGATGCCCGCTCCCAGCTTCGCGGCGTGACCGATCGAAATCCGTACCGCGCCCGCCTGACCGACCCGCGTCGAACGGCCCTGCACCGCGAGCACCGCCCTATCGAACACCACGCACGCCAGCAGCCGCAGCTCGGCCCGTGGGTCGGAGCCCTGGCCGACCGCCAGGAACCGGGTATGCGGATCGGCCATGATGCGCAGGCAGGCCGTCAGATCCGGGTCGGCACCCGGTGGGAACTTCTGTGCCAGCGCGGCACGCATCACCTCCGCGGCGTGCTCGGTGCGTGGCGATTCGAGGATGCGCAGCGGATACGGCGGCCGGTCGATGTCGGTCTCCCGCCAGACATGGGCGAACTCGTCCGGCGTGAAAATCCAATGCACCGGGCCGATTATGCCGCCTTCGCTTCCGCGGGCTCCGGCCCCCCGGATCGTGTCGTGTGCCGACCCCACCCTGAACGGTGGATTCTGCGCACCGGTCTCGCGCGTCGCGGCGCTCGTGAGATCGTCCCGCCGCGGCATCTGCCCGGCACACCCCGGCCGGCCGAGGTCGACCGAGTCGCGGCCCGCGCCGACCGGCGCGAAAGCTCGGCGGTACACGACGAAAACCGGGTGATCGGGCGGCGAAGCGGGCGGATACGACGCCCCTCCCGCGCCGGAGCGGCTAATCCTCGTTCGGTGCGGGATCGGGCTCGATGCGGTCACGGTCGGCCCATTCGAGCAGTTCGTCGATGAGGAACACCGCGTCGTCGATACCGGCGTGCAGATCGCCGAGTTCGGCGTACCGGGCGGGCACGGTCCGCATGGTGAAGTCGCGGGGGTCGATCTCGGGAATCTCCGACCAGCGGACGGGGGTGGAGACCGTCGCCCGAGGGACGCCGCGCACCGAGTAGGCGGCGGCGATGGTGTGGTCGCGGGCGTTCTGGTTGTAGTCGACGAACAGCAGCCGCGGGTCGCGGTCGCGTCGCCACCACGTGGTCGTCACGTCCCGCGGCGCGCGCCTTTCCACTTCGCGGGCGAAAGCCATGGCCGCGCGGCGTAGTTCGGTGAACGTCCATTCCGGCGCGATGCGCACGTAGACGTGCAGGCCGCGGCCGCCGGAGGTCTTCGGCCAGCCGGTCGCGCCGAGTTCGCCGAGCACCTCTTCCACGACTCCCGCCACCCGCTGCACCCGTGACCACGGGCAGTCGGGCATGGGATCGAGGTCGATGCGCCATTCGTCGGGACGCTCGGTGTCGGCGGCCCGCGAATTCCACGGATGGAACTCCACGGTGCTCATCTGGACCGCCCACACGACCTCCGCGAGCTCCCGGACGCACAATTCGTCGGCATGGCGGCCGTAGCGCGGGAACGACACCCGCACCGTGTGCACCCAATCCGGCGCCCCCGCGGGCAGTCGCTTCTGGTGGACCTTGTCTCCGGCCAGACCCTTCGGGAAACGGTGCAGCATGCACGGCCGCTCCCGCAGTGCGTTGACGATGCCGTCACCGACGCCGAGGTAGTACTGCACCAGATCGAGCTTGGTCGCCCCGATCTCCGGGAAGTAGACCCGGTCCGGATTCGAGATACGCACGCGATGGGCGCCGACGTCGAGTTCCACCGCCGGGGCCGCCGACTTACCGGCCATCTCTGCGACCCTAGCGCCTCCACGCGGTCAGGGCGTGTGATCGGCACGCCGCCGTTCGCCTCCCGCACGCGGCTCGCCATACCGGCGAGTCCCCCACCAGGACATCCTTCCGCGAAGACCGGTTTCGCCGGGTGGCCGGGACTGGTATGCATAGGGACATGAGCAAGGCTGCACGTGTCTCGGTGACCCTGGATCCTCAGGTCGCCGCGTGGGCGCAGGCGGCCGCCGAACGGCAGGACCGCAGCCTGTCCGACGTCGTCAACGCCGCGTTGCGCACTGCTCTCGTCCAGGACAGTCTGTCCGAGCTGTCGGTCGACGAGGAAGCCGAGCAGGCCGCCGCGCGCGTCGAGGTCGACATCGCCGAGCAGGCGGCGGTCGATGCCAGGCGCCGTTCCCGCGGGGCCGCGTGAAGCGCGGCGAGATCTGGACCTACACCCCGGCGCTCAGTGACGGCACACCGCTGCCGCGTCGCAGCACCGTGGTGCTGGTTTCGGATCCGGCGGTCATCATCTCGCCGTATCGCTGGGTGCACGTCGTCCCCGTGGTCGACAACGATCCCGGACATGTGCTCGGCGTCTACACCGACCACGGCTGGGTCGACGCGCTGGAACTGCACCGCGCCTACCGTCCGTGGTTGAGCACTCACGTCGGCAGGCTCACCCCGGAGGAGACCGAAGCGCTCGATGCGAGCCTGAGAGCCACCCTCAGCCTCTAGCGGACGGTCGCAGCCCAGCTCAGGTGACGCTCGCCAGGGCGAACGGCAGTACCGCCTCGGCCCCCGCCCGGCGCAGTGCGTGCGCGGCGACGGTGAAGGTCCAGCCGGTGTCGGTCCGGGCGTCCACGAGCAGGATCGGGCCCTCGACACCGGACAGGTCGGGAACCTCCCACGAGTCGTACAGCCCGGCGACACGGTGGGCGGAGTTCGCCGCCGAGACCGGCGGCCGACCCGGCCGCAGGGGCATGGTGCCCAGCGGTCGCAGTCTGCCGACCTCGGCGAGACGGGCGGCCAGGCTGTCGACGAGCAGCGGGTGCCGCTCGGAGGGCAGGGCGAGCACCGACGCCGGACGCGTTGCCCAGTCCCATTCACGGAGTACGGCGACGCAGGCGTCGAACACGGTGTCGGGCACCGGCCCGTCCGGCCCGTCCAACAGGGCACGCAGCCGTTGGCCCCAACCCAGATCGGTGAGCCTGCCGACCACCCGCCCGGTCTCCGCGCCCGCCGTGATCTTCCCCGACAGCGGCACGCCGAGTTTCGCCATGCCGGTGGGCCACTGCTTGCGCGGGGTGAGGTCGATGCCGGGCCGGTCGAGCCGAGCGCGGGTGGCGGCGACCGCATCGGCGTCCACGGTGATATCGGGGCGTTGCCCGGTGCAGTTGTCGCAGCGGCCGCAGCCCGGCACCCGGCCGTCCAGGGCGGGCAGGCTCGGATCGTCGAGCTGGCGGCGCAGAAAGTTCATCCGGCAGCCGGTGGTGCGCTGGTAATCCAGCATCGCCTGCTGCTCCGCCTCACGGGCGGCCGCCAGCCGCTCGTAGCGGGGCGCGTCGTATTCCCACGGCTGCCCCGTCGCCAGCCAGCCGCCGCGTACCCGGCGCACGGCGCCGTCCACATCGAGCACCTTCAGCACCATTTCCAGCCGCGACCGGTTCAACTCGACCATCGGCTCCAGCGCGACCGTCGACATGGGCCGGTCGTGATCGAGCGCGTCGAGCACGCTGCGCACGATGTGCTCGCGCGGGAAGGCCACCGAGGCGAAGTAGCTCCAGATCCGGGCGTCCTCGGGGCCGGGCAGCAGGATGACCTCGGCGCGCTCGGTGCCGCGCCCGGCGCGGCCGACCTGCTGGTAGTAGGCGATGGGGGAGGAGGGCGCGCCCACGTGCACCACGAATCCCAGATCCGGCTTGTCGAAACCCATGCCCAGCGCGGAGGTGGCTACCAGCGCCTCGATCTCGTTGCGCAGCAGCGCGTTCTCCAGGACCTCGCGTTCGGCCGGGTCGGTCTGGCCGGTGTAGGCGGCGACGTGGTGACCGTTGGAGTTCAGCACGTCGGCGAGGTCGTGGGCGGCGGCCACGGTGAGGGTGTAGATGATGCCGGAGCCGGGCAGTTGGCGCAGCCTGCCGCTCAGCCATGCCGTGCGCTTCACCGCGTCGTCGAAGGCCACCACCGACAGATGCAGCGACTCCCGGTCCAGGCTGCCGCGCAGTACCAGGGTGTCGGTCCCGATCTGGGTGGCGACGTCGGTGACCACGCGGTCGTTGGCTGTGGCGGTGGTGGCGAGCACGGGGACGTCGGCGCCGAGATCGGCGATGAGGGTGCGGATGCGGCGGTAATCGGGCCGGAAGTCGTGTCCCCAGTCCGAGACGCAGTGCGCCTCGTCGATCACCACGAGCCCGGCGTCGGCGGCCAGCCGGGGCAGCACCTGATCGCGGAAATCGGGATTGTTCAACCGCTCCGGGCTGACCAGCAGCACGTCGATCTCGCCCTGGGCAACCCGCTGGTGGATCTCGTCCCATTCGGTGACATTGCCGGAGTTGATGGTGGCGGCCACCACCCCGGCGCGCTCGGCGGCGGCCACCTGGTTGCGCATCAGTGCCAGTAGCGGCGAGACGATCACCGTCGGACCGCGCCCGGCCCGGCGCAGCAGCTTCGCGGAGATGAAGTACACCGCCGATTTGCCCCATCCGGTGCGCTGCACCACCAGGGCCCGCTGCCTTCGCACGGTCAGCGCTTCGATGGCGGTCCACTGGTCCTCGCGCAGTCGCGCGTGCGGCCCGGCGAGTTCGCGGAGCAGCTCCTCGGCCCGCTCGCGCAGGTCGGGTGCGGTGAGGTCGATCGCAGGACTTCCGCTCGCCGTGGTCACGAACCCCATCGTGCCCCACGCCACCGACAGCGCACAGCCCGGCGGCCGACCGGATGTGGACATCGAGCGATCCACATCCGGCCGGGCAGGTCAGCCCTTCACACAGAGCACTTGGCGCAGGGTCGCCACCACCTCGACGAGATCGCGCTGAGCCTCGATGACCTCGTCGATGTTCTTGTAGGCGGCGGGGATCTCGTCGAGCACTCCGGCGTCCTTGCGCGACTCCACGCCCTCGGTCTGCGCGACCAGGTCGGCCACGCTGAACTGCCGCTTGGCGGCGTTGCGGCTCATCCGCCGTCCCGCGCCGTGCGAGGCGGAATCGAACGAGTCCGGGTTGCCCTTGCCGCGGACCACGTAGGAGCGGGTGCCCATGGAGCCGGGGATGAGCGCCAGATCGCCCTTGCCCGCGCGGACCGCGCCCTTACGGGTCACCAGCATCGGCGTGCCGTCGATCACCTCTTCGGCCACATAGTTGTGGTGGCAGGAGATGGGGACGTCGAAACGCACCTCGCGGGTCGGGAATTCCTCCCGCACGGCCTGGCAGACCAGCGCCAGCATGACCGCCCGATTCCGCGCGGCGTATTCCTGCGCCCAGGTCAGGTCGTGCCGGTAGGCCGCCATTTCGGGGGTGTCCGCCAGGAATACGGCCAGATCGCGATCGACCAGATTCTGGTTGTGCGGCAGCTTGCGCGCCACCTCCATGTGCCGCTCGGCGATTTCCTTGCCGATATTGCGGCTCCCGGAATGCAGCAGAATCCACACCTGATCGTCGGTGTCCAGGCAGACCTCGATGAAATGGTTGCCGCCGCCGAGGGTGCCCATCTGCTTGTGCGCCTTGGACTCACGCGGCGCGACCCGCTCGTCGAGTTCGCCGAACCGCGACCAGAATCGGTCCCACCCGGAGCGGAGAATCGCCGTGGTGGCACCGGACGGACGTCCGGCCAGCGCCTTCACCGGCACCTCGTGCCGGTGCGCGGCGAAGCCGACAGGTACCGCCGCCTCGATGCGCGAGCGCAGCGACCGCAGGTCGTCGGGCAGATCGGCGGCGGTCAGATCGGTGCGGACGCTCTCCATTCCGCAGCCGATGTCCACGCCGACCGCCGCGGGCGCGACCGCATCTCGCATCGCGATGACCGAGCCGACCGTCGCCCCCTTCCCCAGGTGCACATCCGGCATGACCCGAACGCCGTGCACCCATTCCAGTCGGGCGATATTGCGCAGCTGTTGCAGCGCGGCCGCCTCGATATCGCTCTCGTGGGCCCACATCAACGTCCGTGCCCGGGCACCGGACAGCTCGACGGGAAACATGCTTCGATCCTTCCGAATTCGCCGGCGACGCAGTAGCCGCCCGCGAATTCCACGGTAGGCAGCCGTGGGCGAAAAGGCACTCGAATTATCGGCCAAGCAGCGCCGCGATCGCCGCGTGGTCCGGTATGGCGGCGCTCGCACCGAGGGTGGTCGTGGCCAGCGCACCTGCAGCGCATGCCCAGGGCAACGCCCGCCGCGGGCCTCGGCGCCAAGCGACCGCCAGCGCCCCGGTGAACGCGTCGCCCGCGCCGGTGGTGTCCACCACCGGCACCGCCGGCCCGGGCACCGACAGTTCCGAGCCGTCCGGCCCACGGTGGTGCGCGCCGTCGGCACCGAGCGTGGTCACCACGTGCGGAATCCGGTCGAGGACCGCACCCAGGCGCCGCGCCTCGTCACGGTTCACCACCGCGATATCGACATCGGCCCACAGTCCGTCCGGAAGATCCCGCACGGGTGAGGGATTGAGCATGGTGATCGTCGAGTGGGCCCGTGCGTGCCGCAGCGCGGCAGCCACCGTCGGCACCGGCAGTTCCAGTTGGCACAGCAACATGTCCGCGTCCGCCACGACGGCGAGATCGTCCGCGTCGAGTTCGGTCACCGTCGCGTTCGCACCGCCGACCACGATGATGCTGTTCTCGCCGTCGCCCTCGACGACGATGGTCGCGATCCCGCTCGGCCCCTCGACGGTGCGCAGTCGTTCGATGCCCACCCCGGACTCGCCGAGCAGTTCACGCAGCCGCGGCGCGAACACATCGGAGCCGACCGCGCCGAGGAACCGCACCCGCCCGCCGGACCGGCTCGCCGCGACGGCCTGATTGGCGCCTTTGCCGCCGGGCACGGTGGCGAAATCGCGGCCCGCGATCGTCTCGCCCGGCTCGGGCCGTCGTGTGACAGTGGTCACCAGATCCATGTTCACGCTGCCGAGTACCGCGATGACGGGTGCTCGTCGCGCCCGCTCCGCGCCGATGTCCGTGCCCAGAACGTCCATGCCGAGAACCCAACCACGGACCCGCCGCCCCCGCGGACGATCGGGAGGTGGAGCAGCCGGAAACTCGTTCGTCCCGGTGCGTAGGCTGTACCCCATGACGGTGGAGACGACGGCCGAGTTCGATGTGCGCGAAGCAGTGCATGAGGCCGCGCGTGAGGCCAGGGTGGCCGCGCGCGCCCTCGCCCAGTTGACCACCGCGCAGAAGAACGACGCCCTGCACGCCGCGGCCGACCTCCTGCTCGCGTCCGCCGAGAAGGTGCTGGCCGCCAATGCCAGGGACATCGCCGCCGCCGAGGCCGCGGGGACCGAGGCCTCGCTGCTGGACCGGCTGCGGCTGACCGAGGATCGCATCGACGGCATCGCCTCCGGCTTGCGCCAGGTCGCCGGTCTGCCCGATCCGATCGGTGTCGTGGTGCGCGGCTCGACGCTGCCCAACGGGCTGCAGACCCGCCAGGTGCGGGTGCCGCTCGGTGTGGTCGGCATGGTGTACGAGGCGCGCCCCAACGTCACCGTCGACGCCTTCGGTCTTGCCCTCAAGTCCGGCAACGCGGCGTTGCTGCGCGGCTCGTCCTCGGCGGCGGAGTCCAACGCCGCGCTGGTCGAGATCCTGCGGGAAGCGCTGCGGAGCCAGGGCATTCCCGAGGAATCCGTGCACCTGCTGCCCAGCCACGACCGCTCCAGCGTGACCCATCTGATCCAGGCGCGGGGCCTGGTCGACGTGGTGATCCCGCGCGGCGGCGCCGGTCTGATCAACGCGGTCGTCCGGGACGCGACGGTGCCCACCATCGAGACCGGCACCGGAAACTGCCACGTCTACGTGCATTCCGCCGCCGATCTGGACATGGCCGAGCGCATCCTGATCAACGCCAAGACCCGCAGGCCCAGCGTGTGCAACGCGGCCGAAACCGTGCTCATCGACCGTGCTGTCGCCGACACCGCGCTGCCCAGGCTCACCGCCGCTCTCGAGGCCGCGGGCGTCACCATCCACGGTGACCTGCCCGGCCAGGTGCCCGCCACCGACGCCGACTGGGCCGAGGAGTACCTGACCCTCGACATCGCCATGAAGGTCGTCGACGACCTGGACGCCGCCGTCGAGCACATCAACACCTGGGGCACCGGCCACACCGAGGCCATCGTCACCGGTGATCTGGCCGCCGCGGGCGCCTTCACCAGCCGGGTCGACGCCGCCGCCGTCATGGTGAACGCCTCCACCGCCTTCACCGACGGCGAGCAGTTCGGCTTCGGCGCCGAGATCGGCATCTCGACACAGAAACTGCACGCGCGCGGTCCGATGGCGCTGCCGGAGCTGACCTCGACCAAATGGATTGTGTGGGGCGAGGGCCAGATCAGGCCCGCGTGACGCGGTAGAGATTGCACCGAGCGCGATCCGTGCGCTCGGATGAGGAAGGACAGACCAGTGGCCGACGCACCCCAGGAGCCGATCTTCACCTCGGTCGACGATGTCGTCGAGCGGCTCGCCACCACCGGCTACCTGGCCGACAAATCCACGGCCACCTCGGTGTTCCTGGCCGATCGGCTGGGCAAACCGTTGCTGATCGAAGGCCCGGCCGGTGTCGGCAAGACCGAACTGGCCCGCGCCGTCGCGCAGACCTCCGGTGCCGAACTGGTGCGCCTGCAGTGCTACGAGGGCGTCGACGAAGCCCGCGCGCTCTACGAGTGGAACCACGCCAAGCAGATCCTGAGGATCCAGGCGTCCAGTGAAAACGATTGGTCGGAGACCAAAGCCGACGTCTTCACCGAAGAGTTCCTGCTCTCCCGCCCGCTGCTGACCGCGATCCGGCGCACCGATCCCACGGTGCTGCTGATCGACGAGACCGACAAGGCCGACGTCGAGATCGAAGGTCTGCTGCTCGAGGTGCTCAGCGATTTCGCGGTGACCGTCCCCGAGCTGGGCACCATCACCGCCACCCGCAAGCCGTTCGTGGTGCTGACCTCCAACGCCACCAGAGAGCTGTCGGAGGCACTCAAGCGCCGCTGCCTGTACCTGCACCTGGATTTCCCCGACGAGGAACTCGAGCGTCGCATCCTGGCCAGCCGGGTGCCGGAACTCTCGGCCGCGGTCTCGGCGCAGCTGGTGCGCATCGTGCACGTGCTGCGTGGCATGCAGCTCAAGAAGCTGCCCTCGGTCGCCGAGTCCATCGACTGGGGGCGCACCCTGCTCGCGCTGGGCATGAAGGATCTCGACGACACGACCGTGCGCGCCACCCTCGGTGTCGTGCTCAAGCATCGCAGCGATCACGAGCGTGCGCTGTCCGAGCTGAAACTGGCCTGACATGAGCGCCGGATCGTCCCCGCAGACGCCGGTGTCGTTGCGCGCCGAACACGGCATCCCCGGGCACCTCGTCGGCTTCGTCGAGGCGTTGCGGGCGCGCGGCATCCCGGTCGGCCCCTCGGAAACGGTGGACGCGGGCCGCGTCGTGACCGTGCTGGACCTGTTCGACCGCGAGGTGCTGCGCGAGGGCCTGGCGTGCGCCTTACTGCGCCGCACCACCCACCGCGCCACCTTCGACGGGCTGTTCGACCTGTGGTTCCCGGTCGCGGTCGGTGAGCGAGCCACCGTCGAGGAGATCGTCGACATCCCGCGCAAGCCCTCCGGCGAGGTCGACATCCCCGCACTGCGCGAGATGCTGGCCGAGATGCTGGCCCAGCAGGACACCGACGGACTGGACCAGATGGCCGCCCAGATGGTCGAGCAGATGGGGCAGTACCAATCCGCGCGTGGCCCGTCCTTCTCGGCCTACCAGGCGCTCAAGGACGTGCAACCGCAGACGCTGCTGGCGAAGATCCTGGCCGGGATGGCGCTGGGCCCCGACGCGGGCGAGTTCGAGACCGAGGTCGCCCGGCGCGCGGCCCGTCAGCGCATCGAGGGGTTCCGCGCCAGTGTCGACGCCGAGACCCGCAGGCGGGTGGCCGAGCGGATCGGCAAGGAGCGGGTCGCCAACTACGGCGTCGCCCGCCAAGCCGAGGATGTGGACTTCCTGCGTGCCTCCGAACGGGAACTCGCCGAACTGCGGCGCGGCACCCAGCGGCTGGCCAGGGTGCTGGCCTCCCGACTGGCCGTGCGGCGCAGGCATCACCGGCGTGGGGAGATCGATCTGCGGCGGACGCTGCGCAAGTCCATGTCCACCGGCGGCGTGCCGATCGACCTGGTCAACAAGAAGCCGCGCCCGGGACGTCCGGAACTGGTTCTGCTGTGCGATGTCTCCGGTTCGGTGGCCGGCTTCAGCAATTTCACGCTGCTGCTGGTGAGCGCGCTGCGCGAGCAGTTCTCCCGGGTACGGATCTTCGCCTTCGTCGACAACACCGACGAGGTGACCCGCTTCTTCGACCCGCATACTCAGCTCGACCAGTCGATGACGCGCATCCTCACCGAGGCCGACGTGGTCGGCTTCGACGGGCACTCCGACTACGGCAACGCGCTGCGGTCCTTCGCCGAACACTTTCCCGACGCCGTCACCAGTCGCAGTTCGCTGCTCGTTCTCGGTGACGCCCGCACCAACTACCGCGACCCGGCCCTGGACACCCTGCAGGAGTTGGTGGCCACCGCCAAACACGCGCACTGGCTCAATCCCGAGCCGACGCACAACTGGGGATCGGGCGATTCGGCCGCCGACAAGTACCTCGACGTCATCGAGATGCACGAATGCCGCTCGGCCAGGCAGCTGACCGAGGTGGTCTCCCGACTGCTGCCGGTCTGATCGTCGCCGAGGCGCGTGCGCGGTTAACGCATCGAGCGGGCCCGTCGATCCTGTCTCGACGAGAGATCGCCCGAGCCTCGGTGGCTTCGTCGTGCCCGCCTTCAGGATTTGTTAAGCGGTTCGTTGGTGGCGCCCTCCAGCATTCGCCGCCATGGGGAGTACGACGCCCGACGGCGTGACATCGACCGACCCGGACCCCGGTCCGGCCGAGGAGGCGACACGGCTCGGGGAACTGGCCGCGGGCAGTCTGCTGAGCGCGCCCACGGAGGCCGAAGGGTATCTGCGCGCGGCGCTGGCCGCGGGCACGGGGGTCCTGTCCGAGGAACAGATCGCACGACTGCACGCGCAGCTGGTCACGGCGCTGTCCGGTGCGCCCGATCGCGAGGCCGAACTCGCCGAGGTGGCGCTCGACGCCGCACGACACTGGGAGGAGTTGTCCGGCGACACCGCCACCCACCTGGTCTTCGTGGCCGCTCGCGCCCTGCACCGCGCGGGCCGCCATGCCCGTGCCGCCGAGCTGTTCGCCCGCGCCCTCGCGAAGGCCGCGCCCTACCCGGTCCCCGAGATGGCGGTGTTGCGCGGCCAGTACGGCCGTTCGCTGCGATTGCTGAGCGATCATCGCGGGGCGGCTCGGCAATACCTCGCGGCCGCGCACGCGATCCGCGGACACGCCGACCAGCGGGAACTGCGCGCCGAGCTCACGTGGTCGGCGGCCTCGGCGCTGGATGCCTGCGGCGCCGACGGCCCGGCCGCGCTCGCCTATCTGCGCGCGGCCGAGTTGTGGGGCGAGCTCGGCCGCACCGGCCCCCGCGCCCGCTGCCTGCGCTCGGCGGCCTGGCTGCGGTTCTGGGCGGCTCCGACCGGCGAACTGCGCGGGCCCAGCATCGAGGCGCTGCGCAGCCTGCTGGCGGAATTGCAGGAGCGCGCCGAGAGGCAGCCCAGCCGGGAGATCGCCAACGAGCTCGACCACACCCGCCGCCAGCTCACCGACATGCTCGATTCCAGGTCGCAGTAAGCTCGCTTCTCATGCACGAGACAGGGACGGGTGGCCGCAAGCTGGGCGTGATGGGCGGCACGTTCGATCCCGTCCACCACGGACATCTGGTCGCCGCCAGCGAGGTCGCGCACCGGTTCGATCTGGACGAAGTGATCTTCGTCCCCACCGGGCAGCCGTGGCAGAAGGCGCACAAGACGGTCAGTCCGGCCGAGGACAGATACCTCATGACGGTCATCGCGACCGCCTCCAACCCCCGGTTCTCGGTCAGTCGCGCCGACATCGACCGCGGGAAGGTCACCTACACCGTGGACACCCTGCGCGAGATGAAGGCGCAGTACCCGGATGCGCAGCTGTACTTCATCACGGGTGCGGACGCACTGGCGAACATCCTGTCGTGGCAGGATTGGGCCGAACTGTTCGAACTGGCCAAGTTCGTCGGGGTGAGCCGTCCGGGCTACGAACTGAACACCGATCATCTCGAGGAACACCTGCGTGAGCTTCCTGCCGATGCGGTGACGATGCTCGAAATCCCGGCGCTGGCGATCTCCTCGAGCGAGTGCCGTCGCCGAGCCGCGCAGAAGCGGCCGGTCTGGTACCTCGTCCCGGACGGCGTGGTGCAGTACATATCGAAGCGGCACCTGTACGTGCCGGAGTCAGCGGAGGGTAGCTGAGTTGAACGAGAACGAGTACCGCCCGGAGGTGAGCGGGTGAGCGCGTCCGCCGAAGCGATCGCGATGGCCGAAGTGGCGGCCCGCGCGGCCGACGAGAAGCTGGCCACCGACGTGGTCGTGCTCGACGTCTCCGAGCAACTGGTGATCACCGACTGCTTCATCATCGCCTCGGCGCCGAACGAGCGCCAGGTCAACGCCATCGTCGACAATGTCGAGGAGAAGCTGCGCGCGGTCGGGCACCGGCCCGTGCGCCGGGAGGGCACCCGCGAAGGGCGCTGGGCGCTGCTGGACTACGTCGACGTCGTCGTGCACATCCAGCACAACGACGAGCGCAATTTCTATGCATTGGAACGGCTCTGGAAGGACTGCCCGGTCCTGCCTGTCGAGGGTGTCGGTGGGCCGCGACCGGAGGCGGTCGCCGAGGGAGAAAACGACGCGTGAACAAGTACGCCGGCGTCCGCACGCTGATCCTGCTGCGGCACGGGCAGACGGAGTGGAACGCCTCCGATCGCATGCAAGGCCAGATCGACACCGACCTCACCGAGCTGGGGCGTCGGCAGGCGAAAGAAGCCGCCCGCGAACTCGTTTCGCGTAACGCCCTCGCCATCGTGACCTCGGACCTGCGTCGCGCCCACGACACCGCACTCGCGTTCACCGAGCACATCGACGTGCCCATCACCGTGGATCCGCGCCTGCGCGAGACCCATCTCGGCGACTGGCAGGGACTGACGCACATCGACGTCGACGCTCAGGCACCTGGCGCGCGGGTGGCATGGCGACTGGACGCCACCTATCGCCCGCCCGGTGGGGAGAGCAAGCTCGAGGTCGGCGCGCGGGCGCTGCCCGTGGTCCAGGAGTTGTACAACGAGCGGCAGGATTGGCCCGGCGGGACTATCATCCTGGTGGCGCACGGCGGGCTGATCGCCGCCTTGACGGCCGCGCTGCTCGAACTGCCGCCGCAGAACTGGCCGATCCTCGGTGGACTGGCCAATACCAGCTGGGTGCAACTGAGCAGCCACGGTCCAGGCATCGACCAGCCCGGCTGGCGTCTCGATGTGTGGAACGCAGCGGCGAAGGTAGCACCCGATGTCCTCTGATGAGCCCGACCGGTCGGTGCCGGACGAACTGTTCCGGAAGGTGAGCGCCAGACCGGAACGACGACTGCCCGATGCGCTTTTCGGCGGACCACCCGCCGCGGCGGCGGATCCGGTGGCCGAGGACGAGACGTCCGCGGCGAAGGGGCTTCCGCGCCCGGCGGCCGAGGAGGCACCGTCGGTGCCGGACGAGCTGTTCAAGCAGAAGGTGTCGGCCAAGGCCGAACGGCAGTTGCCCGACCTGCTTTTCGGTGGTCCTTTCCCCAGTTCGCCTGTCGCGGTGTCCGGTTCCGAGGACGAGGAAGCCGAATCGGACGCCGAGGCGTCGGCGGCCGAGCCCGTGGCGGCACGCGAGATCGAGTCCGATGGTGTCGGTGAGTCTCGGGTCGCCGAGGCGAGTGTCGATTCCGCCGGGCGGGAAGCCGCCGCGGATCCGGTGTCCGCCACCGAGTCCGCACAGGATTCCGTGGCGGCGGATGCCGCCGAGGACCTCGGCGGCGCCGGCGCAGGCGTGGCGGATTCGACGGGTGCGGCTGCCGAAGTCGGGCCCGCCGGAACCGACGACGCTCTCGGCGCCGATCCGGATTCGCTCTCGACAGGAGCGGACGCTGCGGCCGACCCCGGCGCCGCCGAGGACTCCGAGGCGAACGCCGTCGTCCTCGATGAGGTCGCCGAAAGGAATCCCGGCGCCGCCGCGACCGCGGTGAACGTTCCCTCCGCCGATGGGCAGGCAGGTGATCCCGCGGCCGACACCGCGGTGACCGGTGAGGCCGCGCGGGAGGCGGGCGAGCAGACCGGCGCACCCGATGCGGGCGTCACTGCCGCATCGTTGTCGCAGGTGGCCGCCGCGGAGCCGGCGCCTGTGCCGGCCGACAACGCCCAGCGTCCGGTGTTGATCGTCATCGCCGACTCACTGGCCTACTTCGGTCCCAAGGGCGGACTGCCCGCCGACCATCCGCGGATCTGGCCGAATCTGGTCGGTGCCGAGCTGGATTGGGATGTCGAGCTGGTCGGCCGGATCGGCTGGACCAGCCGTGATGCCTACTGGGCACTCATCGGCGATCCCCGGATCTGGGCGGCGGTACCGAAGGCGTCGGCAGTGGTGTTCGCGGTCGGCGGCATGGACACGCTGCCCTCGCCGCTGCCGACCGCGCTGCGGGAGCTGATCCGCTACATCCGCCCGCCCGGGCTGCGCCGGGTGGTACGCAACGTCTACAACTGGTGCCAGCCCAAGCTGTCCAAGCTGGGCCGTCCGGTGGCATTGCCGCCGCGGCTGAGCGTCGACTACCTGGAGCAGTCGCGGCAGGCGATCACCCAGCTGCGTCCTGATCTGCCGGTGATCGCGGTGCTGCCCTCGGTGCACAACTGCGACGCCTACGGGCGGGTGCACTCCGGTCGTCCGCGTGCGGAGAAGGCGTTGCGCGCGTGGTCGGAGAAGACCTCGGTGCCGCTGGTGGATCTCGCGGAAGCGGTGCGGGAGAACATCTTCTCCGGCGAGGCCAACCCCGACGGCATCCACTGGGGGTGGGACGGTCACACCGCGGTCGCGAACGCGATGGTGAAGACCTTGCAGGAGGTTCGGTAGTCCGTGGCCGTCGTGGTCGTCACCGATTCGTCGGCCGGCCTGCCCACCGCAACGGTGGACGAGCTCGGCATCGTCGTGGTCCCGTTGCACGTGCTGGTCGGTGACCGCGCGATCCGGGATGGTGTCGACCCCGTCGAGATCGACTACAGCTCCGACACGGTGACCACCTCGGCGGCCTCGCCCGGCGAGATCCGTGCGGTCTACGAGCACGCCCTGGCACGCAGCGGTGGCGACGGCGTGGTGGCCGTGCACCTGTCCCGCCAGCTCTCGGCCACCTGGGAAGCCGGCAGGCAGGCCGTTCGAGATATCGGCTCCGGCGAGAACATCCGCCTGGTCGACTCCCTGGGCGCGGGGCTGGCCACCGGCCTGCCGACCTTGGCCGCGGCCCGCTCCGCGGCGCGGGGCGCGACGCTGGACGAGGTCTACGAGGCCGCGGTCACCGCCTCGACCAGGGCACGGACGTTCATCCTGGTCAACCGCACCGAGCAGTTGCGCCGTGGCGGTCGGTTGAGCACCGCGGCCTCGTTCTTCGGCAGCGAACTGGTGACCAAACCGATCCTGCAGATCGTCGAAGGCCGGCTGGAACTGCGGGAAAAAGCCCGCACCCGCTCCAAAGCCCACGCCCGCCTGGTCGCCGCCGCGGTCGAAGCGGCGGGCGCGGACGGCGCCGCCATCGCCGTGCAGCACCTCGGCGCCGCCGACACCGCCGAGAACATCGCGAACCAGCTGCGCGAGCGGGTTCCCGGCGTCGAAGAACTCATCGTGGCGGAGTTCGGACCCGTGCTCGGCGTGCACCTCGGTCTCGGTGCGGTCGGAGTGCTGGTCGTGCCCGGCGGATGCGGGTGAGCGGTCCGTTCCCAGGCGGCCGGGGTCTACTTCTCCACAGCCTGAGGGTTATCCCCAGCATGGATGAACTCCCAGGTCGGCGAACCGTTCGCGAGGACCGTCGTACCTACTCTCGCCGACATGGTGCGATATGACGAACGCGAGCGGCGGCGCCGTCGGCTGGGGGTGTTGTCCGACCAGGTGAGCGCGAGCCGCGCCGCGGTGCTCGCATCGGGCAGACCTGCGGTGGCCGGGCGTACGGACCGGATGCCCCGGCGTCCGGCCGACGAGGCGGCAGGCCGCGACTTTCCGGTCGGGCCGAGGGATTCCTCTCCCCACGTGACGTCGCGGTGGCATCTCGAGCGTCTGCCGGACGATCCGGATGCGCGGGACCCGGCGGTCGCGGAAGTCGGAAACGGCACGTACACAGCGGATTCCGCGTCGCTGCCGGGCAAGGTGACGCGGCTCGGGCAGGCACGGAGTCCCGAGTTGTCTGCGGACTCGGGGCCGGGCACCGCGCCGCCGGCCGATCCCGCGTCGACAGATGCGGTAGCGGAACCGCATTCGGTTCCGCGGTCGTCGGATCCGGTGTCTCCGGACGGCTCGGTCGAAGCGCGTTCGGCGGCACGCGCCCGACGACAGCGTCGAGCCGTCGCCGTCGATGATGTCCGGGCGCCTTCGGCCGTCGCCGACGCCGACGGCGTGGCCGATGTCGGAACGCCGGACTGGTTGCGCGACAGGCCCGATCCCGACGGCGACGACGATGTGCCGACCAACCGATTCGGGGGCGCGCGGATCGATCCGGGCCGCCGTGGGGCGCTCACCCTGGTGGTCGTCGGCGTGATCGCGGTGGTGGTCACGGTGTTCGTCGTCATGCGCGAGCGACCGGTTTCCTATCCCGTCCCGCCGCTCGCCGCGGTACAGACCACGACCGTGGGGCCGGGCGCGCCCTCGACCGTGACACAGCCCGCGGAAGCCGGCGCCTCCGCACAGGTACGACTGGACGCGCCCGGCGAAGTCGTGGTCAGTGTCGTCGGGCTGGTCCACCGTGGCGGACTGGTCCGGCTTCCCGCCGGAGCCCGCGTCGCCGACGCCCTCGCCGCAGCGGGAGGCGCGCGCGAGGGGGCCGACCTGACCGGACTCAACCTGGCGCAGCGGGTACGAGACGGCGATCAGATCCTCGTCGGCGCCGCCCGGCCGGACGGATCATCCCAGCTGGGCAGCGGCACCACCAGCGGGTCCGCGACGATGCCGGGCTCGGCGGACATCACACCGGACACCGGGCCGACCGGCAGAGTGGATCTCAACGCCGCGACCGAGACGCAACTCGACGCCCTGCCCGGCGTCGGTCCGGTGACCGCCCGCGCAATCCTGAACTGGCGCACCGCGAACGGCCGCTTCACCTCGGTCGACCAGCTCGCCGAAGTCGACGGCATCGGCCCCGCCCGACTCGCGCGTCTGCGAGACCTGGTGACGGTATGACGCCTCGGGGGACCAGGCGGTGGCCTCGGCCGACGTGCGGCGTCACGCCGGTGCCGAGGTGGCGGATGCGACATGCCCACCCGTTCGCGACGACGGTCGAAGTGTTTCTCCGCCGCATCCGAGACACCGTCGCCGGGGAACGTCGAGACTCGAAGGACAGGCTCGACGCACGGCTGCTGCCTGCCGCCTTGTGCTGCTGGATCACGACACTGGTGGTGATCCGCGGCGGATGGCCGATCGGCGTCGTTGTCGCCGTGGTGGTTTCGGTCACCGGCATGGTGGTCTGGGGGAGATCGTGGGCGCAGGCCGCAGGCGGGCCTGAGCCCAGCGGCGGGACCGCGATCGCGGGGTGGGTGGGGCGCGTGATCCGGCTGGGTGATCGGTCGGCGATGCTGTCCTCGCACGGCGGCACCGGGGCGAGGTCGCGCGGTGATACCGAGTCGTGGGCAGAACCGTTGCGGTCATGGGGGATCGGGGGTCCGGCACGGCGGCATCGGACCTGGGTGACGGTGGTGGTCGCGGCGTCGGGGCTGACGCTCGGATTCGCGCTGTCGGCGGGGTTGCGGGGGTATCAGGTGGATCTCCATCCGTTGGGGGACATGGGGGAGAAGGCGCGGATCGAGGTCACCGTGACACCGAGCGGTGATCCGAAACCGCTGCGCGGCACGTCGTTCGGCGGGCAACGCTGGGTGGTGCGGGCCGAGCTGCGGGAGTTTCGGCGCGGTGGGGTCCTCACGCGCGGTGGCGGAGCGGTCGTGGTCCTCGCCGGTGGCTCCGGCTGGGCCGCGCTGTCGCCGGGGCAACCGATCACGTTCGATGCCCGGGTCAGCCCACCCGATCGGCGGGATCTGACGGTGGCGGTCCTGCGCGCCGAGGGGGAGCCCGTGATCGCGGGGCCACTGCCGTGGTGGCAGCGGGTCGCCGGGGTGGTGCGCGCCGATCTGCGGACGGCGGCGGTGCGGTCGCTGCCGGAGGAGGCGGCCGGGCTGCTGCCCGCGTTGGTGGTCGGGGACACCGCCGGGCTGGCGGATTCGGTGCGCGAGGAGTTCGAGATCGCGGGATTGCAGCATCTGTGTGTGGTCAGCGGCGCCAATTTCGCGATCGTGGGGACAACGGTGCTGGCCGGCGCTCGCAGGCTGACATTGGGCCCGCGGGCTTCGGTGGGTGTCGCGGCCGGCGCGATGGCGATGTTCGTGGTGATCGCGCGGCCCGATCCGAGCGTGCTACGCGCCGCGGCGATGGGAGCGGTGACGTTGCTCGCCTTGCTGACGGGCCGACGACGACAGGCGCTGCCCGCGTTGTGCGCCGCCGTCGTCGGCGTGCTGCTGATCTGGCCGGAACTGGCGGTGAGCGCGGGCTTCGCGTTGTCGGTGTTGGCGACAGGCGGGCTGATCCTGCTCGCGCCGGGCTGGTCGGACCGGCTTCGGGACCGCGGGTGGTGGCGGCTGCCCGCCGAACTCGTCGCGGTGTCGGCCGCCGCGTTCACGGTCACCGCGCCGATCATGGTGGCGTTGACCGGGCGGGTCAGTGTGGTCGCGATCGCGGCGAACGTCCTGGTGGCGCCGGTGGTCGCGCCCATCACCGTGATCGGTGCCCTCGCTGCCGCCGTCGCGTGGCTGTGGCAACCGCTCGGGCAGGCGGTCCTGCATCTGGCGGCAGCGCCGATGTGGTGGTTGCTGACTGTCGCCGACCGCGCCTCGGCCCTGCCGGGAGCGGCGATCGACGTGCCGGACGGGACCGTGGGTGGGATCGGTGCCGCGGCCGTCGCACTCTTCGTGGTGTTGCTGTTTCGTTCGCGCGCGCCGACCGGTCGACGCGGCTGTGGGCTGGGTTCGTTCGGCGGCGAGCACGGCGGTGTCGGGAACGCCACGGCCGCCGCGGGCCGCCGCGGCGGCGTTTGCGCCGCTCGGTTCCGGGCTCCGGGCCGGGGTCCGTAGGATCGGCCGGATGAGCGAACGGCCGGCGTCGGTACACCTTGTCCTCGGTGAGGAGGAGTTGCTGATCGAGCGTGCGGTGACCTCGATCGTCTCCGGGGTTCGGGCGGTCGCGCCGGACCCTGACGCGGTGCCCGTGGATCGGCGGCGTGCCGGCGATGCCGGTACGGCGGAGCTGGCCGAGCTGCTGAGTCCCTCACTGTTCGCCGAGGACAGGGTGATCGTCCTCGAGTCCGCTGCCGAGGCGGGCAAGGAAGCGGCCGGGCTGATCGCCGACGCGGCGAAGGATCCCCCGGACGGAGTCGTGCTGGTGGTGCTGCATTCCGGCGGCGGCCGGGCCAAGGCGATGGTGCCCGCGCTGCAGAAGGCGGGGGCGGTGGTGCACCACTGCGCCAAGCTGACCAAAGCCGCCGAGCGGGTCGAGTTCGTGCGCGCGGAGTTCCGCGCGGCCGGAGTCCGGGCCTCCGGCGATGTGGTACAGGCGCTGCTGGAATCGGTGGGTTCGGAATTGCGCGAACTGGCCGCCGCCTGTTCACAGCTGGTGGCCGACACCGGCGGCAAGGTCGACGTCGGCGCGGTGCGGCGCTACTACTCGGGCAAAGCGGAAGTCACCGGATTCGAGGTGGCCGAACTCGCGGTGACCGGCGACCGGTCGGCGGCCATGGAGGCATTGCGGTGGGCCACCGACCGCGGCGTAGCGCATGTGCTGCTCGCCGACGCGCTCGCCGATTCCGTGCACACCATCGCGCGGGTGGGGTCGGCGGGCCGGGGCGATCCGTTCGCGCTCGCGCAGCAACTCGGTATGCCGCCGTGGAAGGTGAAGAAGGCGCAGGCACAGGCTCGGGGATGGACCCCGGCCACCATCGGCGCGGCCCTGCAGATCGTGGCCGGCCTGAACGCCGAGGTGAAGGGCGGGGCGGCAGACTCCGGCTACGCCCTCGAAAACGCCCTCGGACGCATTCTGGACCTGCGGGCCACCCACTGATCGAACCCCCTGATCTCGGCGTCGCGACCGACGGCCGTCGACTCCTCGAGGTATCCATCCACCGGTCGACAGACCGGACCCGAAGACGAGAAGTGGGAGCCCGTGACAACGGACTCCCACCGGATTACTACCCACCGGGTGCGCCGAGAGCGCCGCTCGCGTACGACGGCCGCTGACCGGCGGCTGATCACTCGACGGTGGCGGCGATCACCAGTTCCTCGTCGGTGTCGGACTCGTCGAAACGGCCCTCCCACTCGTCGTACACCGGGATCTCGTCCTCCCGCGTGACGATCCATTCGGCCGTGTAGACGCCCTCGTCATCGGGAACCATGACGTTCTCGATGCGCAGGCCGATTCCGAGTACCTCGGCGGCCCGGATCACGTCCGGCAGATCCTCTGCTCTGACCACGGTCTGATTCGCGTAGACGGTTACCATGCGCGGAATGGTAACCGTCCGCGGTGACAGACGTCGGATCGGTCGACGGGCGGGCACGACAAAAGCCGCCGTGGTCGTCGAGGCCGCGGCGGCTGCGTCAGCGAAAGCTGGTCCCGGCGTGCGGGACCGAGATGTCAGAGCTTGTTCAGGGCCAGCGCGAGCGCCGACTTCTTGTTGGCGGCCTGGTTGGCGTGGATAACGCCCTTCGAGGCGGCCTTGTCCAGCTTGCGGCTCACGAACTGCAGGCGCTCGGTGGCCTTGTCCTTGTCGCCGGCCGCTGCGGCTTCACGGAAGCTGCGGATCGCGGTGCGCAGCGCGGACTTGACCGACTGGTTGCGCTTGCGCGCCTCCTCGTTGGTACGAATCCGCTTCACCTGGGACTTGATGTTGGCCACGCCTGTTCCTCGTGTTCCTGTCGCTGAATGGTTGCTTGAGAAGTCTCGCGAAGGCGAAACTCCGGAAAATCGGGTCACGCCATGCCGAATGTCGAGGGTACCAGCCTCGACCCGGCACACGAAATCGCCTCCGGTCGGGGGTCATTGTTCCAGGCACCCGCCTGGCGTAGCTTTCCAGACAGGATCGTTCCGGCAATACCTCGTCTGGCACAGCGGCAGCAAACCCCGAGATGGCGGAAGGTGTGTCTGTATGTCTCCGACGGCGCAGGAAGTAGTGGAGGAATTCGCCGAGAACCGGCCGATTCCCGACGGCAAGAAGTGGGCGGCGGAGGGATTCGGCACCTTCGTCCTGGTGATGGGCGGTGTCGGCACAGCGGTGCTGGCGGGTGACCGGGTCGGTGCGCTCGGTGTCGCGCTGGCCTTCGGTTTCACCCTGATGTTCCTGGTCTACGCGATCGGCCCGCTGTCGGGGTGCCACGTCAATCCGGCGGTCACCGTCGGTCAGCTCGTGATGGGACGGGTGTCGGCGGTGAACGCGGCGGGCTACGTGGTGGCCCAGCTGATCGGAGCATTCCTCGCCGGTCTGGTGTTGTTTGCGCTGGCGAAGAATCTGCCCTCCTACGACCGCGCGGCCGACGGGCTCGGCGCCAACGGATGGGGGCCGCACAGTCCCTCGGCTGCCACCGGACCGCTCGGTGAGGTCGTCGTCCAGGACGGCTACGGGTTCGCGGCGATGGTGATCGTCGAGGTCCTGCTCACCGCGATCCTGGTCTTCGTAGTGCTCGCCTCCACCGATCAGATCTCCGACATTCCCCTGGCCGGCCTGTCGATCGGTGTCACGCTGGCGGTGCTGCACCTGATCTCGATCCCGGTCGACAACACGTCGGTGAATCCCGCGCGCAGCCTCGGCGTCGCCTTCTACCAGGACGGCGCGGGCGCTCAGGTGTGGGCGTTCGTGGTGTTCCCGCTGATCGGCGGGGTGCTCGGGGCGCTGATCTACGGCCTGCTGTTCGGCCGCCGCCGCGAACTCGTCGAGGCCGAACTCGTCGACGTCGAGGCGGTCGACATCGAGGGCGCCGATACCGAGGGCATCGACCGCAAGGGAACCGACGCCAAGGGAACCGGCAACGAGTGACACCTGTCCGGTGGACCCGGCCGCCACCCAGGGGGCACCGGCCGCGATCAGCTCCAGTTGTATTCGACGACGAGCCGGTGGGCGACCAGGTCGAAGGTCTTGCGGGGCAGAATCGCGCCCTCGCGGCGGATTCCTGCCTCCGGCACGTCGAGCACCCGGTCCAGCCGCACCCAGCTGGCCCTGCCCTGGTGATCCCAGTCGCCGGTGCCGATGGCCAGCCAGTCGCGGTCGTGCTGGCGCTCGGAGTTCGACGAAAGCATGAGCCCGAGCAGCGTCCGTTTGTCGCGGCCGACGACCAGCACCGGACGGTCCTTGCCGTTGCTCGGATCCTCCTCGTAGGGCACCCAGGTCCACACGATCTCGCCCGGATCGGCGCGCCCGTCCAGGTGCGGTGCGTAGACGATCTGCCTGGCCCGCTGCGCGGTCGGTACCGGCAGCGACGCGGCCGGCCGCCCGGCCGCGGCCGACGGCGAACGCCGCTGCGTGATGCCGCCGACCAGGCGCTGGACCAGTCGCGGCCCCTGCTGCGCGGCGATACGGGGGCCCTGTTGTTTCGCGATCGTGCCCAACTGCTTGCCGATAGCGTTCCAATTACGCGCCATCTCTGGAGAATAACGGCGCTCGCCCCCACGGGCCCGGGACCGGTGGCGATCGGGCCCGCGCGCACATGGGACGATGGGGACAGTTTGCCGATACCCAGCTGAGGAGTTCAGTGCCCGCCAGCTTCGCCGACACGACGTTCACCGATCCGTCGCGGATCCGGAACTTCTGCATCATCGCGCACATCGACCACGGCAAGTCGACGCTGGCCGATCGGATGCTGCAGCTCACCGGTGTGGTCGAGGAGCGGGCGATGCGCGCCCAGTACCTGGACCGGATGGACATCGAGCGTGAGCGCGGCATCACGATCAAGGCGCAGAACGTGCGCCTGCCGTGGCGCGTCGGCGATACCGACTACGTCATGCACCTCATCGACACCCCGGGGCACGTCGACTTCACCTACGAGGTCTCCCGTGCGCTGGAAGCGTGCGAGGGCGCGATCCTGCTGGTCGACGCCGCGCAGGGCATCGAGGCGCAGACGCTGGCCAACCTGTATCTGGCGCTGGAGAAGGATCTGACGATCATCCCGGTGCTGAACAAGATCGACCTGCCCGCCGCCGACCCGGATCGCTACGCCGCCGAGCTGGCCCACATCGTCGGCTGCGAGCCCTCGGATGTGCTGCGGGTGTCCGGCAAGACCGGCGTCGGTGTGCCGGAGCTGCTCGACGAGGTGATCAAGCAGGTGCCCGCGCCGGTCGGTGACCCGGACGCACCGGCCAGGGCGATGATCTTCGACTCGGTCTACGACACCTACCGTGGCGTGGTGACCTACGTGCGCGTAGTGGACGGCAAGCTCACCCCGCGCGAGAAGATCAAGATGATGTCCACCGGCGCGACCCATGAGCTGCTCGAGATCGGCATCGTGTCACCGGAGCCCAAGCCGACCACCGGTCTGGGCGTCGGCGAGGTGGGCTACCTGATCACGGGCGTGAAGGACGTGCGCCAGTCCAAGGTGGGCGACACCGTGACCGCCGCGCGCAACGGCGCCACCGATCCGCTCACCGGCTACCGCGAGCCGCGGCCGATGGTCTACTCTGGTCTGTACCCGGTGGACGGCTCGGACTACCCGGATCTGCGTGACGCGCTGGAGAAGCTGCAGCTCAACGATGCCGCGCTAAGTTACACCCCGGAGACCTCGGTGGCGCTGGGCTTCGGCTTCCGCTGCGGCTTCCTCGGCCTGCTGCACATGGAGATCACCCGCGAGCGCCTGCAGCGCGAATTCGACCTCGACCTCATCTCCACCGCGCCGAACGTGGTGTACCGGGTGGAGATGGAGGACGGCTCCGAACATGTCGTCACCAATCCCTCGTTCTGGCCGGAGGGCAAGGTGCGCAAGGTGTTCGAGCCGGTGGTGAAGTGCACCGTCATCTCCCCGAGCGAGTTCATCGGCTCGATCATGGAGCTGTGCCAGGCCCGACGCGGCGAGCTGGGCGGTATGGACTATCTCTCGGAGACCCGCGTCGAGCTGCGTTACACCCTGCCGATGGCCGAGATCATCTTCGACTTCTTCGACTCGCTCAAGTCGCGCACCCGCGGCTACGCCAGCCTCGACTACGAGGAGTCCGGCGAGCAGATCTCGGATCTGGTGAAGGTCGACATCTTGCTGCAGGGCGAAGCGGTGGACGCGTTCTCGGCGATCGTGCACAAGGACGCCGCGCAGGCCTACGGCCACAAGATGACGACCAAGCTGCGCGAGCTGATCCCGCGCCAGCAGTTCGAGGTGCCGATCCAGGCCGCCATCGGCTCGAAGATCATCGCCAGGGAGAACATCCGCGCGATCCGCAAAGACGTGCTCGCCAAGTGCTACGGCGGTGACATCAGCCGTAAGCGCAAGCTGCTCGAGAAGCAGAAGGAAGGCAAGAAGCGGATGAAGACCATCGGCCGGGTGGACGTTCCGCAGGAGGCTTTCGTGGCCGCGCTTTCCTCGGACGCCGCCGCGGACAAGCCGAAGGAGAAGAAATAGCGACCACGTATATGTGGCGCTTGTCACACTGTGGTCACCTGCCCGTGCCGAAGATGTGACAGCTGGGGCCTGCGGAAATATCGTATGGAGATCTTCTCTCGGTCGGCCGGGCGAGGATGGCCGGCAATCCCGAGACGTGGAGCACTTATGAAGCGCGACCTGCCTTTCGACGACGACACCGCTGTCCCCGCGTCCGGAGACGACACCGCCTACAAGATCGCCACCGGGGTGGCCCGGGTGGCGCGGGCGGGTGCCTATGTCACCGGCGGCGCGCTGGTCGCCTCGCACGGGGCCGGAAGCTCCGGGCAGTCCGACGAGCAGCAGCTCGACAGCTGGAACGCGGGCTGGGCTTACAACAGCGATCCCCAGCCGGATGTACCGAGCCCGGTGGTCACTTTCCCGGACCCGGTGCCGAGCTTCGTCTACGACTCCGAACCGCTGCCCGGCTCCGTGCCCGGCTTCGGTGACGCGCCCACCGTGGTCGACGTGACGATGGCCGGGCGCGACCCGGCCGGACAGCCGCAGGGCGCGCAGTCCTACGGCGAGTACCCCGAGTACGACGAGTACTGGCGAGATTCCGGTGACTCCCCGGACTACGGTGGTAGCGGCTACGGCGATGGCTACGACTACGGCGCCGGCGGTGAGCCGGAGCCGTCCGAGGGGTCCGGCGGTGTGCCGGTCACCGGCGGCGGCTACGGTCCCGGTCACGAAGATCCCTCGGACTGGTGGCGACCGGACGGCTTCGGTCTGCCCGGCCACGGCAGCAATCAGCCCATCTACGACTCCGGCGTTCCCGGCCTGAACGATCTGTTCGAGCCGGGCGTCAACCCCTTGCTGCCGACGACGCCCGCCGCCGGGGAGGTCGAATCCGATGACGCCTCCGCCGATTCGGGCCCTCGTGCCGAGGACTGGTACGGCGGCTTCGACCCGTTCCAGGGCAGGGATCCGTTCGACGGCGTCGGTGACGGCGCGGGCGACGGCTTCGGTGTCTGGATCGAGACCGACGCCTACGCCCAGATCTGGGCCAAGGTCGATGTGGATCTCGAAATCGGGCCCGAGGGCGTCTACCTGACCACCGACGTCCGGGTGGACGCCTCGGCGGGGCTCACCGTCAAGGCGGCCGCGGGCAACAACGTCGGCGAGCAGATCGACAAGATCTCCGAGTGGATGGACGGCAGCCGCCCCGGCCTGACCGGTAATCGTCTCAACGAGCAGTCCGGCAGTGCTTCCTCGACCGCTGGTGCCGCGGGCGCCACGCCTGCGGGCGGCGCCGCGGGGGCTCCCGCGCCCGCGAGTTCCCCCGCCCCTGCGCCCGCCCCGCAGGTCGCGCCTCCCGTCGCCGCGGCCCCGGTGGCTCCGGCCCCCGCCCCGGCACCGGCCCCCGCGCCGACCGCACCCGCGGCCGCCGCCCCGGTGGTGGCCACGCCGCTGCAGACCACCGTGCAGCCCGACGCCGCGTCGAACCCGATCGCGAACGTGATCGGCTCCTCGCCCAATCCGTCGCCGCTGGTCGTGCCTGCCGCCGAGATCCCCGCTGTGCTCGATCTGCCGGCCAAGACGCCTCCGCCGGTGCCGGTTCCGGACAACACCGACCTCGACACCGGAAGCGTCCTTCCCGGCACGACCGAGCCGGGCCTGCCCACCCTCACCCCGACGCTGCCGACCCCGGACCTGTCGACGCCGCCCACCGGCGTGCCGCTGCCGACCGACGACCTGACCTCCCCCGAGGTGCCGACCACCGGTCCCGGCGTCGTCACGAAATTGCCGGGCACCCCGATCACCACGGCTCCCACCCCGGACGACGTCACCCTGCCCGACAGCGGATCGCAGCCCTCGACCACGCCGTCGGTGTCGGTGCCCACACCGTCGGCGACCGTGCCGAGCGCCGACGTGCCGACACCGACCCCGCATGTGCCGAGCCAGACCATGCCCGTGCCGACCGGGCAGCCCGCGCCCACCCAGACCATCCCCACCCAGACGGTGCCCACCGCGGGTGCGCCCGGTGGCGGGGCGACGCAGCCGACGGTGGATCTGCCCACGGCGCCGAGCGTCGCCGTGCCGACCGCCGCCGTCCCGGCCAACCCGCCGGTGCGTCTGGATCCGATCAGCGACGACGGGGCGCAGGCGTATCACTACTCGACCTACGCGGCGAGTGCACAGCATGCGACACTGTCCAGCGGCCTGGACTCCGGGCTGTGGTCCCAGGACGCGGATCCGCACCTGGTGGGGACTTCCGGGCTCGACCCGGTGCTGTACTGATCCGGGGACTCGCGGCCAGGGGGAGCATGCCCATCGAACGATCCGAGCGCGACACGCAGGAGTAAGGAGGAGGCTTGTCTGCCGCAGCTGGGCTGGTGCCGGCAACGGTGAAACATCCCGCCGCGATGACACCGCTCATCCGGATGCTCGACGAACTGCGGGAGATGACCAGATCCGCGGGCCGCGACGACCTGGACGCGCGGCTGACCATGGTCCGCGCCAGGATCGGCGACCCCCGGGTGCGTCTGGTGGTCGTCGGCGAACCGAAGAACGGCATGAGCACTCTGGTCAACGGCCTGGTCGGAGCGCCGGTCAGCGCCACCGACGCCGAGTTCAGTGCGCCGGTGATCGTCGAATACGGCAATGCGCCGACCGCGACGGTGGTCAAGGCCGTCGGACCGGGACGTAACGAGCGTCAGCCGGTCGATCCGGCGCATCTGCGTTCGATGCTCACCGCGCAGGGCGTGGTCCGTGCCGAGCGGAGCGAGCCGAGCCCGTTGCTCGCCGACGGCATCGTCCTGATGGACGCGCCCGGCACCGGGGACGAACGGGTGAAGTGGTCGATGATCGCCGCCGCCGACGCCGTGCTGTACGTGACCGAAGCCGCGGCGGAACTGTCTGCCGCGCAATTGGATCACCTGCAGCGCATCCAGCAGTTCTGTCCGACGGTCGTGTGCGTGCTGAACAAGATCGACCTGTATCCGCACTGGACGCATGTGCAACAGCGGAATCGGGAACTTCTCGACGCCGCGGGGCTCGGATTCGCCGTGGCCCCGGTCTCGGCGCGGCTGCACCGCGGCGACATTCGCCGCGACATGGAATCCGGCGTGCCACAACTGATCGACCACCTGCGCGACCAAGTGGTGTCACGAGCCGATGCGGTGGCCAGGGACGCCGCCCTGCGCGACATCCAGTTGACCGCCGACAATCTCGCCGTCACGCTCTACACCGAGGCCGAGTCCTTGCGTGATCCGCGCAGGCGCGCCGAGATCACCCAGCAGCTGACCATCGCCCGCGACGAGGCCGACCAGCTGCGGCAGCGCACCGCGAACTGGCAGATCGCGCTGGCCGACGGCGCGGGTGAGCTCATGGCAGACATCGAACACGATCTGCGCCACCGCCTGCGCAAGCTGGCCCGCGACGCCGAAGCCGAGATCGCTCGCACCGATCCGGCGCGCAACTGGAAAGAGTTCGGCGCCGATCTCGACTCGCGTATCTGCGAGGCCATCGAGGAGAACTTCGTCATGGCGCACTACCGCTCGGTGGAGTTGTGCGAGCAGGTGGCCTCGAAGTTCCCCGCGGGCGATCGGCCACCGCCGCTGCCGGACCTACGTCTGAGCGATCCCGGCGAGGTGCTCGAACACGTCGCGCCGCTGGAGGAACTCGACAGCGCGAATCCCGGTGTGACGCAACAGGTCTTGTCCGGTCTGCGCGGTTCCTACGGCGGCATCCTGATGGTGGGTCTGGCGACCAGCCTGCTCGGAATGTCGCTGGTGAACTGGTATTCGGCGGGCGCGGGTGTGCTGCTCGGCGTCAACGCGATCTGGGACGACCGCAAGAATCGCAAGCTGCGCAGGCGCGCGGAGGCGAAGGTCGCGGTGGCGCGATTGATGGACGACGTGATCTTCCAGGTCGGCAAGGAGTCACGAAATCGGTTGCGCGCCATGCAGCGCTCGCTGCGCGACCACTTCACCGAGATCGCCGGTCAAGCGATGCGCACCGTCGACGAGGCGCTGCGGGTGGCCGAGGAGGCGCACGGCAGGTACGGCGACCGGCGCGAGGAACGGCTGGCCGAACTGAACTCCCAACTGGTCAAGTTGCGCGCCGTGCGCGACCGCGCGACCGACATGGCGGCCTGAACCTTCCCGGCCGGTCAGCTCGCGTGATGGGCGGGGTGGAATCCGCCCGCCTCGTGGTCGTTCTCGGCCCTGATCACATGCGTGACCGCGTTGATCAGGGCCAGATGGGTGAACGCCTGCGGAAAATTGCCCAGATGCCTGCCGCGGCGCGGGTCGATCTCTTCGGCGTAGAGCCGGAGCGGGCTGGCCAGGCCGAGCAGGCGCTCGCACAGGTGCCTGGCCCGCCGCAGTTCGCCGATCTCCACCAGGGCCGAGACCAGCCAGAACGAGCAGATGGTGAACGAGCCCTCGCCGCCGGTCAGGCCGTCGTCGGTGGTCGCGGTGCGGTAGCGCAGCACCAGCCCGTTGTCGGTGAGCCGATCGGCGATGGCCAGTACGGTCGCGCGGACCCGGTGGTCGTCGGCGGGCAGGAACCGTGTCAGCGGCACCAGCAGCAGCGAGGCGTCGAGGGTGTCGCCGCCGTAGGTCTGGGTGAACACGCCCTCGTCGGTGACACCGTGGGCGAGGACATCGGCTTTGATCTCCTCGGCGATCTCCCGCCATTGCGCGGCACGCTCGAGCTGACCGTGCATCGTGGCCAGTTTCGCACCGCGATCCAGCGCCACCCAGCACATCACCTTCGACGAGGTGAAGTGCTGCGGTTCGCCGCGCACCTCCCAGATGCTGCGATCGGGCTCGCGCCAGTGCGCGATCGCGGCGCCGACCTGCCGCTCCAGCAGCGGCCACAGCGTCTCCGGCACCTGTTTGCGGGACTTGACGTGGAGATAGACCGCGTCCAGCATGGTGCCCCAGATGTCGTGCTGGTTCTGGTTGAAGGCGTCGTTGCCGATGCGCACCGGCCGCGCGTTGTCATAGCCGCTCAGGTGCGTCAGTTCGCGTTCGACGATCGCGCGCTCACCACCGATGCCGTAGAGGACCTGCAACGGCACGGGGTCGCCGTCGGGTCCGGTCGTGGCGTCGTTGAGGAAAGCGAAGAAGTCGTCGGCCTCGCGGTCCAGACCGAGGGTGTACAGACCCCACAGCGCGAAACTCGCGTCCCTGACCCAGGTGTAGCGGTAGTCCCAGTTGCGTCGCCCGCCGAGTTGTTCGGGCAGCGAGGTGCTGGCCGCGGCCAGCAGCGCACCGGTCGGAGCGTAGGTGAGGCCCTTCAGCGTCAGCGCGCTGCGTTGCAGGTAGCTGCGCCAGGGATGGTCGGGGAATTTGCCGAGGGTGATCCACTGTCGCCAGCTGTCGATGGTGTTGCGCATCTTGGCCGCGGCGTCGGCGAATGTCGCGGGCGCGGGCAGTTCCGCCCAGGTCAGCGCGACGAACACCTGGTCGCCCTCGCGCAGCCGGGTCCGGGCTCGCGCCTGCCTGCCCTCGAGACCGAGGCGCAGATCGGTGGTCAGCACAAGCGTCGGGTTCGCGCTCGGATCGTTGCGTGCCACCGCGGTGGCCTGCTCGTACACCTTGCCGGTGTACTCCCAGGAAGCCGGGGCGAGGTGGTAGTCGAACGAGGGCTCGCAGCTCATCTCGAGTTCGACGGTGCCGTTGACGCATTTCACCGTGCGCAACAGCATGTGCTCGGCGTCCCAGTCCATCGGCGTGCGGCGGTGGGTCCGGCTGCGCTGGTCGTTGTTGTGCCACGGACCGAGTACCAGCGCGTCGCGCACGATCAGCCAGCCGGTCTCGGTCTGCCAGGTGGTCTCCAGGATCATGCCGCCGGGCAGGTAGCGGCGCGCGGCGGGGACGGTGCGCCCGTACGGTCCGAGGCGGAAATGGCCCGCGCTGCGGTCGAGCAGCGCCCCGAACACGCTGGGGGAGTCCGGACGCGGCAGGCACATCCATTCCACCGAGCCGTTGGCCGCGACCAGACAGTTCGTCTCGCAGTCGGACAGGAACGCGTACTCGTCGATCGGCGGGAACGCGGTCGGATGCGGGTCCGTCGCGAACGCGCCGCGAACCGGCAGGTCGGTGGGATCGATGTGCGACGCCATAACCCATCATCGGTGTCCGGCGCGCTCCCCGTCCACCGCCGGGCGCGGGGTGCCCGGCGTCGACCAGTAGGCTGGGCGGTGTGGAGCGCATCGCGGGTTGGTGGGACGGATTCGAATTGTGGGTGGCGGGGTTGCCGTTCATCCCGCAGTTCTTCGTCGTCCTGATCGGCATGGTGCCGGTGAGCTTCGCCATCGCCTATCTGCTCGACCGCGGCCTGCGCGCCGCGCTGCGGATGCTCGGCCGGGACCGCCAGGCGGCATCGCCGGAACCCGCCGCCGAGCCGATGCGTCGCGAGCCCGCGGGCAGCGGGGCCCGCTGATGCCACGCTCTCGGGTTCAACTCGCTCTCGTCGCACTGCTGGTACTGGTAGTGGTCGCCTGGTTCTTCACCCGCTGATTCTCCACGGGCGCCGGTGAGGGAGTAGATTCGTTCGATTCGAACGCCACCGCGCGCTCTGCTAGAGTCTGCGCGTGTCTTCGAACGCCGTACCGCAGGTCCGCCATGAATTGGCGTTGATCGCTGTCGGCAATCTCGCGGTCGCCGACATTCTCTGTCGCTGAAGCGTGTTCGGACACGTCTGCGCTTCCAGTCCCGTAGACCGGCGCGCACCACGCAGGCGTGACCCGTGCTCGCCGGCCCTCGGCCGGTAGACGCGCCGCTGTCGTCGTACCCCTGTCGGCAGGGTCTACCCGATTCTCAGCCTGTCTCCGCCGCGACCACGTGGTCGTCGTGGCGGTCCGCACCGAAAGGGCACCAGAATGTCACGCAGAACCTGGCTCGCTCCGCGCCGTCGCTTCGCCGCCGCCGCTCTCACCACCGCCGCCGCGGTCGTCCTGACGGCCTGCGGCGGCGGCGCCAGTGATTCGGTGGACGGTGGCGGCGCCGACGGTAGCGGCGGCAGCGTCAATCTCTACGCCTACGCCGTCCCCAAGCCCGGCTTCGACAAGGTGATCCCCGAGTTCCAGAAGACCGAAGCGGGCGAGGGCGTCCAGATCCAGCAGTCCTACGGCGCCTCGGGTGACCAGTCCAGGAAGGTGAAGGACGGCGCGCAGGCCGATGTCGTCAACTTCTCCGTAGAACCGGACATCACTCGTCTGGTCGAGGCAGGCCTGGTCGACGAGAGCTGGAACGCGGGCGCGGACAAGGGTGTGCCGTTCGGTTCGGTGGTGGTGCTCGCGGTGCGCGAGGGCAATCCCGAGAACATCCAGACCTGGGACGACCTGCTGAAGCCGGGCATCGAGGTCGTCACGCCGAACCCGTTCAGTTCGGGTTCGGCCAAGTGGAATCTGCTGGCGCCTTACGCCGCGAAGTCCGAGGGCGGCAAGAATCCGCAGGCCGGTCTGGACTACCTGAGTCAGCTGATCTCGCCCGAGCATGTGAAGGTGCAGCCGAAGTCGGGACGCGAGGCGACCGAGACGTTCCTGCAGGGCACCGGTGATGTGCTGCTCAGCTACGAGAACGAGGCGATCTTCGCCGAGCGCAACGGTGATCCGATCGAGCACGTCGTGCCCGCGGACACTTTCAAGATCGAGAATCCGGTCGCGGTGCTGAAGAACGCCCAGAACCCGGAGAAGGCGGTCGCCTTCCGTGATTTCCTGTTCACCCCGGCGGGCCAGAAGGCTTGGGCCGAGGCGGGTTTCCGCCCCGTCGACCCGCAGGTCGCCGCCGATTTCGCCGCCGACTTCCCCACTCCGGCGAAGCTGTGGACCATCGACGACCTCGGCGGCTGGGACACGGTGAACACCGAACTGTTCACCCCGGACACCGGTTCGATCGCGATCATCTACGAGAACGCGACCAGATAACCAGGTGAGCTGAAGCACACGGAATACTGGAGCAACGTGACTGAGAGCAGTAGCGTCGGCGCCGGGGCGGAACCCGGCGTCGACCTCACAAGGAAACAGCCACATTCCCGGCGCTCGCCGAAGACGTGGTTGCAGGTGAGCGGCTCGGTCGGCCCGCTGGGAATCGCCACCGCGGTGTTGTGGCTGAGCATCATCGTGCTGCTGCCGCTCGCCGCGCTCACCGTGACCTCGTTCGAGGACGGATGGGCCGGATTCTGGGAGGCGGTCACCGCGCCCGCCGCCCTCGACTCGCTGCGGATCACCGTGAGTGTGTCGGTGGTGGTGGCGCTGATCAACGTCGTGATGGGCACCCTGATCGCCTGGGTGCTCGTCCGCGACGAGTTCCCCGGCAAGGGCGTGGTCAACGCGCTGATCGACCTGCCGTTCGCGCTGCCGACGATCGTGGCCAGCATCGTGCTGCTCTCGCTCTACGGTCCGCAGAGCCCGGTGAACATCCACCTGAACGCCACCCAGCCGGGTCTGGTGGTCGCGCTGGCGTTCGTGACGCTGCCCTTCGTGGTGCGTTCGGTGCAGCCGGTGCTGATCGAGGCCGATCGTGAGGTGGAGCAGGCGGCGCTGTCGCTCGGCGCGAGCAATTGGGTGACCTTCCGCCGGATCGTGCTGCCCGCGCTGACCCCGGCGATCATCAGCGGCGGCGGCCTGGCCTTCGCCCGCGCCATCGGTGAGTACGGCTCGGTGGTGCTGATCGGCGGCGCGATTCCGCGCGAGACGGAGGTGGCTTCGCAGTACATCCAGAAGCAGATCGAGATCGACCGGCCGGTCAATGCCGCCGCGGTGTCGGTGGCCCTGCTGCTGATCGCCTTCGTGACGCTGCTCGTGCTGCGCTTCCTGGCCGATCGCTCCGCGCGCAAGGAACAGGCGGCCCGATGAAACCGACCCCGTTGATCCGCCTGTCCTTGCGGACGGTCGCACTGGCCTACCTGTTCGTGCTGCTGGTGCTGCCGCTGATCATCATCTTGTGGCGCACCTTCGAAAACGGCATCGGCGCGTTCATCGACTCGATCACCACGCCCGCGGCCATTTCGGCGTTCCAGCTCTCGCTGCTGATCGTGGCCATCGTGGTGCCGGTGAACGTGGTGTTCGGCGTGATCACCGCCCTCGCGCTGGTGCGCGGGCGGTTCCCCGGGCGCAATCTCGTACAGGGCATCGTCGATCTGCCGTTCGCGGTGTCGCCGGTCGTCGTCGGCGTCGCCCTCATCCTGCTGTGGGGTGCGGGTGGCTGGTTGGGTGGGCTGGAGGACCTGGGATTCAAGGTCATCTTCAGCTTGCCCGGCATGGTCATCGCGACCATCTTCGTGACCCTGCCGTTCGTGGTGCGCGAGGTCGAACCGGTGCTGCACGAGATCGGCGACGACCAGGAGCAGGCGGCCGCGACACTGGGCGCCTCCAAGTGGCAGACGTTCTGGCGGATCACGCTGCCCGCGATCCGCTGGGGCCTGACCTACGGCGTCGTGCTCACCGTCGCCCGTGCGCTCGGCGAATTCGGCGCGGTGATCATGGTGTCCTCGGCGTTGCCCGGCCAGTCGCTCACGCTGACCCTGCTGGTGCACAGCCGCTACATCAACGACCACAACACCTTCGGCGCGTACAGCGCCGCCACCCTGTTGATGGGTATCGCCCTGGTGGTTCTGCTGCTGATGACCGTTCTCGAACGCAAGCGGGAGGCCAAGTGACCACCCGCGCAGAAGGTACATCCTTGATCGCCCGTGCCGGAGGCAAGAAATGATCACCGTGACCAACGCCCGCAAGAACTACGGCAGCTTCGCCGCGCTCGACGACGTCACCATCGACATCCCCTCCGGCGAACTGACCGCGCTGCTCGGCCCGTCCGGCTCCGGCAAGTCGACCTTGCTGCGCTCCATCGCCGGCCTCGAGTCGCTCGACGACGGCGTCGTGGTGATCGCGGGCAAGGACGTGACGCGGGTGGCGCCGCAGAAGCGCGACATCGGCTTCGTCTTCCAGCACTACGCCGCGTTCAAGCACATGACGGTGCGCGACAACGTGGCCTTCGGCCTGAAGATCCGGAAACGGCCCAAAGCCGAGATCGCCAAGCGGGTCGACGAGTTGCTCGGCATCGTCGGTCTCGACGGCTTCCAGCACCGCTATCCGGCGCAACTGTCCGGCGGACAGCGTCAGCGCATGGCGCTGGCCCGCGCCCTGGCGGTCGACCCGCAGGTGCTGCTACTGGACGAGCCCTTCGGCGCGCTCGACGCCAAGGTCCGCGCGGACCTGCGCACCTGGCTGCGCAGACTGCACGAGGAAGTGCACGTCACCACCGTGCTCGTCACCCACGACCAGGAGGAGGCGCTCGACGTCGCCGACCGGATCGCGGTGATGAACAAGGGCCGGATCGAACAGATCGGTAGCCCCGAGGACGTCTACGACCGGCCCGCCAACGAGTTCGTCATGTCCTTCCTCGGCGATGTCGCCAAGCTCAACGGTCACATGGTGCGTCCCCACGACATCCGGGTGGGCCGTGACCCCGGCATGGCGCTGGCCGCGCACGAGGGCACGGCGGAATCGGCGGGCGTCACCCGCGCCACCGTGGATCGCGTGGTCCATCTGGGCTTCCAGGTGCGCGTCGAGATGCGCAACGCCGCCACGGGCGACCTGTTCTCCGCCCAGGTGACCCGCGGTGACGCCGAGGCGCTGCGGCTGAGCGAGGGCGAGACCGTCTTCGCGCGCGCCACCCGGATTCCGGAGCTGCCCGGTGGCCTTGTCCCGGTCGAGATCTCCTCCGCCGATTCCGCGCCGGTCGGGCAGGCGGCCGCCGAGGCCGAGTCCGCCGAACCCACGGTGACCGAGCCCGACCCGGAACTGGCAGCCGACTCCGGGGCTGCCGAGCCTTCCGCCGAGCCGGCAGCTTCCCCTGCTGTGTCCGCCACGGGTGTCCCGTCCGCCGGGACGCCCGAAACCGTCGGGGCTGCCGAAACCGCCGAGGCGGCGGGGGCTACCGGGGCTGCCGAAACCAGCGGGCCTGCCGGGGCCGCCGAAAGTGCCGGAGACGACGCGGCCGTCCAGACCGCCGGGACCGAGCAGAAGGACGCGTCCGCCGCCCGCGAAACCGGCGCGCGCACAACCGGATAGCTCCGGAACGCGCGTGACAGCGTTCAGCGTGCGGTGAAGCCGCCGTCGATCGCGAGCGCCGCGCCCGTGACGAAACCCGCTTCGCGACTGAGCAGATACGCGCAGAACGAGGCGATTTCGTCCGGCGCGGCGATCCGGCCGATCGGGTGCAGCGCGGTGACCGCCGCCTCGCCCTCGGGGGTGGCGCCCATGGACGCGCGGAACGCCGGAGTGTCCACCGCGCCGGACACCAGCGCATTGACCCGCACGCCCCGGTCCGCGGCTTCCAGCGCGACGGCCCTGGTCAGCCCGACCACCCCGTGCTTGGCGGCCACGTACGGCGCCACCGATCCCATCCCGACCACACCGAGGTTCGAGGCGTTGTTGAGGATCGCGCCACCGCCCGACGCGGCGAGCGCGGGCACCTGGTGGCGCAGGCCGTAGAACACGGCCGTGAGGTTGAGTTCCAGATCGGCGCGCCAGCCCGCCTCGTCGATCTCCTCCACCGGCCCGGCCGAACGCACCGCTCCCGCATTGTTGAACGCGATGTCCAAGCGTCCGTACTCGACCACGGCGGCCTCGGTCAGCCGGGCCACATCACTCTCCACCGTGACATCGGTCGGGACGAACAGCGCCCGCCCACCCGCCGCCCGGATCTCCTCGGCGACCTGCTCACCGGCGTCTTTGCCGCGCGAACCCAGAACCACCGCGGCGCCCTCGGCGGCCAGTCGCAATGCCACCGCCCTGCCCACTCCCGAACTCGCACCCGTGATCACCGCGACCTGCTCCGCGAAACGTGCCGACATCGCTGTCTCGTTCATCCGTCTCCACTTCCCCTCTCGTGACCGCTGTTTCGGTCTCGGCGTGTGCGTTGCCGCCGTACTCAGTCAAGCGATCGAGCGCGGGTAGTGCTGGCGGCATTCGGACGCGGTACTTGATGTGTCATCGATCATGAGTCCGCGAAACTGGAGCGGAACTTCGCGGCGGGATAAATGAGACTGCGAGTTCTGGGTATCCGAGGAAAACCGGTCTCCCTGGACTGTCGGCCGATCTTGCAGGCCGTCCGTTTCCGCTGGTAGATACTGGTTTCTCGGCCGCTCGGACAGCGGGGGTTGACCTACTCGGCAGTAGCTGTAACTATTGGAAACAGTTAATCGGCACCCGAGGAGAGGCAGTGACGATGATGTCGAAAGCCGCGACGACCGATATCGACCCGGATCTCGCGAAGGCGCAGGAGTACGCGGCCAAGCTGCTGCTGCTGTCCGAGGGTTCGGTGAACCGGCACTTCGACCCCTTCGAAGACATCGACTGGGACAACCCCGATTTCGCCGCGACGGCGGGCGAACATCGCTGGGTCCTGCCGGTCTCGGCCGATCCGCTCGGCCGCCATCCGTGGTATCAGGCGCTGCCGGAGGCCAGGAAGATCGAGCTCGGCAAGTACCGCCAGGCCAATATCGCCAAAGTAGGCCTGCAGTTCGAGTCGATCCTCATCAGCGGCATGGTCACGCACAACTTCGGCCTGCCCAACGGCTCGCCGGAGTTCCGCTACTGCTCCCACGAGATGATCGAGGAGCACAACCACACTCTGATGTTCCAGGAGATGGTCAATCGCATCGGCATCGACGTGCCGGGGATGGGCCCGCTGGTCAGCAAGTTCAAGTACATCGCCGCGCCGGTCGCCGCGCTCGCGCCGAACCTGTTCTTCATGGCCGTGCTCGCCGGTGAGGAGCCGATCGACCACATCCAGAAGCAGATCCTGCGCTCCGGCGAAGAGGTGCACCCGATCATGCTCGGCGTCATGTCGATCCATGTCGCGGAGGAAGCCAGGCACATCTCCTTCGCGCACGAGTTCCTGAGCAACCACGTCCCCGGAACCGGACGGGTCAACAAGTTCGTACTCTCGCTGGCCATGCCGACGATCATGTTCATCCTCGGTCGTTCCATCGCCACTCCGCCGAAATCGTTCTTCCGTGAGTTCGACATCCCGGAGCAGGTGCGCAAGGAGCTGTTCTACGGCTCGAAGGAAGCCAAGCAGACCTTCAGCGACTACTTCGTGGACGTCCGCGCGCTGGCCGAGAATCTGGGTCTGATGAACCCGATCGCGAAGCGGGTCTGGAAGCTCCTGGGGATCGACGGCCCGGCAAGCCGCTACCGGTCCGAGCCGTTGCGCCTGGCCAAAGCCGGCTGAGCGGCGGTCCGATCGATGCCTTACGTCGTCACCCAATCCTGTTGCAGTGACGCCTCGTGCGTCTACGCGTGCCCGGTCAACTGCATCCATCCCACCCCCGACGAGCCGGACTTCGCCACCGCGGAGATGCTCTACGTCGACCCCGAAGCGTGTGTGGACTGCGGCGCCTGCGCCACGGCCTGCCCCGTCGACGCCATCACCTCGGTGAAGAAGCTGACGGGCGAACAACTTCCGTTCGTCGAGATCAACGCGGCGTTCTATCGCCAGGAGCGTCCGCGTCCGTTGCTGGCGCGGCCGGTGCCCGCCCCCGAGATCGACACCGCGCGGGGTCCGTTGCGGGTGGCGATCGTCGGCTCGGGCCCATCGGCCATGTACGCCGCCGACGAACTGCTCACCCAGCCGGACGTCTCGGTCACCGTCTTCGATCGGCTGACGGTGCCCTATGGGCTGGCGCGCTTCGGCGTCGCCCCCGATCACCCGAGGACCCGTCAGGTGAGCAGGCTCTTCGACGTGATGTCCGCACAGCCCGGATTCGGCTCGTATCTCGATGTCGAGGTGGGCGAGCATATTTCGCACCGGGAACTGCTCGACCACTTCCACGCGGTGATCTACGCGGTCGGCGCGTCCTCGGATCGCAAGCTCGGGATTCCGGGAGAGGGGCTGCCGGGCAATGTCTCGGCCACCGACATCGTCGCCTGGTACAACGGCCATCCCGACCACGCGGGCGACCTCGTCGACCTGACGCACCGCAGGGCGGTGATCGTCGGGAACGGCAATGTGGCCCTGGACGTGGCCCGCGTGCTGACCAGCGATCCGGACACCCTCGCGGGCACCGATATCGCGCCTTACGCGCTGTCGGCCCTGCGGCAGAGCGAGATCGAGGAAGTCGTGGTGCTCGGCAGGCGCGGTCCTGCCGAATCCGCGTTCACGGTGCCGGAATTCGTCGGCCTGCTCGGCGCCGATGTCGACATCGTGGTCGAGGGTGAACTACCCGAGGTCGTCCCCGGCCTGCCCTTCGAGACCGAGCAGAAGCTGCGCCTGCTGCACCAGGTCGCGGATCGCCGGGTCGGCGGGCGCAAGCGGATCGTGTTCCGCTACCTGGGCGCACCTGTACGGGTGCTCGGCACCGACCACGTGACCGGCCTCGAGATCGTCCGCACGGCATTGAGCACGGACGCCGAAGGGCGCGTGGTCGCGACACCCACCGGCGACATCGAGCAGATCGACGCCGGACTCGTCCTGACCTCCGTCGGCTACCGAGGGGTGCCGACGCCGGGACTGCCGTTCGACGAGCGCGCGGGGGTCGTCCCGAACCGGGAAGGCCGCGTCCTCGAAGGTGATACAGCCTTGCCGGGGACGTATGTGACCGGCTGGATCAAGCGCGGGCCGACCGGCTTCATCGGCACCAACAAGTCCTGCGCGCAGCAGACGGTGCAGCGGCTCGCCCAGGATGTCAACGCGGGTCTACTGGCCGAACCCCGCTACGGCGCCGAAGAATTCGACCGGTTGGTGCGTGCGCGCAGGCCGGGTGCGCGGGCCGGAGGCGCGGCCGCGCGGCGCGCCGGGGAGACCGGGTCGCTGCGGCGGCTGCTGGCCAGGCTCTGAACCGCTCGTCGGGTGTGAACCCGTCGTCGGTGATATCGCGTACGAACGGGCGGACGAGGTCGCCTCGTCCGCCCGTTCGTCTCCGAATCCTCGGTTGCCGAAAGGTTGTGGCTTCGGCCCGCGTGTCCGCGGCCTCGGCTCGTGGTCGTCGCGCCGTCCGGCCCGAATGCGTGGAGAACCGTCGGCGGCGAACAGGTGGCAATGAGTGCCCGGATTGCACTCTCGCGCATGCCGGATCTTTGCCGGTCCGATGTGGCGGCGGCCCGGGGGGACCCTTTCCGTCGGCCCGGGTGATCGCTGTGAAGTAGCGGAAAGGGGCTGCCTGCAGCGTGATTCCGGTGTCGAGGGTGCTTGATGCTGGAGTCCGTCGGATTGTCCTGCGGTTTTGTCGTGGATGCCTCCCGGATGCGTGACGATTGATGCGGATACGTCATCACCGCCGCATCCGATCGGTTAGCCTGTTCGTGCTGTTTGGAAGACGACCGCGGCCACACGGTTCGACTGTGTGCTGGACGTGGTCTCGGTGCGTTGACGGGATGGCGAATGTCTTTGTGCGTGGGTTTGAGCATCGGCGCGGTGAACTCCGTGACGGCTTCGGTGAGTCCTTCACGCTCTCGGCCCTGGGTGCGCACCAGGCGCACCGCACTCACTCTCGACGACCACGGTGCCGCCAGGGTCGGCAGCTTGCCCCGGTTCGATTCCGCCGTCACGGATTTCGCCGACCTGGCGAGAGATCCGGAACCGTTCGTCCTCGGCGGACGCCTCTACACCGCGCCGGGTCTCGTCGCCACCGTCGTGCGGGAGTTGCTCGACACCGGTGAATTGATCGCGGGATCGGTGGTGACCTATCCGGCGGTGTATTCCGACAAGCAGGTCGCGCTGTTGCGCCAGGCTCTCGATCTGGGCGGGATGCGCGAGGTGATCATGGTGCCCGAGCCGGTCGCCGCCGCGGAATGGCTCGAATACGAACACGGCCCGCTCGAGCCGGGATTCGCGCTGGTCTACGACCTCGGCGGCGCCAGCCTCGACGTCACCGTCGTGCGGGTCGGCCCGGACTGGTCCGACCATCCGGTCGTCGGAAATCCACGCCGCTGCTACGACTTCGGCGGGCGTCCGCTCGGCGCGACCATCGCCCGCTACTCGCGGGGTACACAGCCCGGCGCGATTCCGCTGTCCGCCCTCGTCGATGTCGACAGCCTGCGCGCCGACCACATCCGGGATTCCTTCGACGTGGTCCGGTCCTGCCTCGGTTCCACCGGCCGCAGCCTCTCCGACATCGGCCGGATCCTGGTGGTCGGCGCGGCGTCGCGCCCGCCGGAGGTCTGCGCCACCCTCGCCGAACTCGGCAGGCCGGTCATCACCTCGGCGGATCCGGGGCAGATCATCGCCACCGGGGCCGCCTACTTCGCGGCCCGCTCGTTCGCCTCCACCGACGACGTGCCGCGCCCCACGCGCGGTGCGGTGTTCTCCGGCGCGGCCGTGGCTTCGGCTCTGGCGGTTTCCGCCGCGACCGTGCTCGGCGGCAACACCGACCCCGTGCTCGAGCCGATGCTTCAGCGATACCCCGATCTCGCCCGGCCGCTCGACGTGCGGACCCACGCCTATATCGACACCACCTCCGGCGCACATTCCGACGGCGATGTCCGCTACGGCATCCCGATCGGACTCACCGAACCGATCCCCGGCCTCACCCGGAACCCGGACGGCCGCTTCGTCCCCACCGGCCGCAGGCCCATGGGGCCGACCATCGCCGAATCCCGCGGCGACTCCCATCCCGACCGTCGCACACTGCTGCTCTCCGATGAGTCCGGCCCCGCGCACTTCCCCCACCTGCTGCCCTTCGGCTGGATCTCCGACGCGGGCCGGTATCACCCGATCGCTCCGGCTCCGGGAACCGGTGGCACTCCCTCGGATCCGGGAACACCCGGCGAGCCGCCGAGCGAGCCCCCTGGCGGCGATCCGGCCGCGCCCGGCGACAACGGCGCAGCGCCCGCACCTGCTCCCGGTCCCGAGCCGGGCGGCGAGGGCACGACCGCACCGGACGCCGGGCAGGGATCGTCCGATGACGGCGAAAGTGGCGGCGCGAGCGGGGGAACCGGGGGATCGGACGGCGGCGCGGATCCCACAGGCGCGGGCGGCGGAGCATCGACAGAAGACGGCTCCGGCGGCGCGGCTCCCGGTGGCGGCGATTCCTCCGGTGGCGTGTCACCGGACGATGGCGGTTCTACGGGCGGTGGTGGCGCCCCGGGCGGTGACGGCTCGTCCGGCGGTGGCGGGGCTTCGAGTGGCGGGTCCGGCGCCGACGGAACGTCCTCCGGGGGAGGCGATTCCAGCGGTGGTGGCACTTCCGGTGGCGGCGCCCCCTCCGATGGCGGTAATCCCGGCGGTGGCACGCCCGGTGGTGCGGGCGCCGGTGGTGCCGTGGGTGGCTCGGACAACTCGTCGACCGGTGGGACAGGGACGGGCGGGCCGGGGAAGTCCTCCACCGGCGGAGGAGGCGGCCTCGGCCAGGGCGGAAGCGCGACGCCTGGAGGCGGTGCCGGATCCGGCAAAGGCGGCGCAGGTCATGGTGGGACCGGGCGAGGCATGGGCGGCGCTGGTTCTCCCTCCGGCGGTGGTGGCGTCGGCCGTAGCGGTGGAATGGGTGGCGGTGGCATGGGTGGCGGTGGCCTCGGCGGTGGTGGCGGCTCCCGCTGACGAGCGTCGCATCCCGGAGGTCAGGCCATGGTTGCCGCTACACGCGGATGGACGCTCGTCCGACCTCGCCTTCGCACCCGCTCCTGCCCCGCACCCGCTCCTGCCCCCGCCCCCGTGCCCGCCCCCATGCCCGCACCGTCTCGCGCTCGACGCAGTGGTGACGAGCACCCGCCGCTCGGCCCCGCGTTCACCGCCTCGGGCCGAATCGGCGGGTTCTCCTCGGCATCGAACCGCCAGGCGTCCCGCGGGCCGGGCCTCAGTGCGTGGCCGGTGTGGGCCGGATGAGGGTGGACAGGGCTCGGATCATCTCGGCGGCTACGACGGCATGGCCGCTGGTGGCGAAATGGATGAGGTCGGCGCTCATGAGATCGGGGCGTAGCCGCAGCGGATGCGTCCAGAAGTCCACCAGCAGTGCGTCGTAGGTCGAGGCGGCATCGCGGACCATCGCGTTGAGTGCGGCCATGCGATCACGCATGGGGGCCAATGCCGCCATGCTTTCGGTCTCCCAGATGTCGGCGACGGTGAAGGTGCACACCTGGGCTCCGGTCGCGGCGAGCGCGGCGAACATGGTGTCGAGATTCGCACGCAGGGCGTCGAAGTCGGGTTCGGCGACGAACAAGTCGTTGCCGCCGCAGACGATGTGCACCAGGTCCGGCTCGAATTCCACGACGCGGGCGAGCTGTTCGTCGCGGACCTGGGCCGTGGTGGCACCTTTGCGGCCGGTGTTCAGGTACCGCATGCCGGGATTCGCTCCGCGTAGCGCGTTCGCGACGCGGTCCGCCCAGCCGGTCGGCTCGTAGCCGGGGCTCGGATCGCCGATGCCCAGGGCAATCGAGTCGCCGATCACCGCGAAGCGCTGCCAGGACGCGCCCCGTAGCAGCTGTCGTGCTTCGCCGGGGGCGAGCAGCATCGGATCGGAGAGTTCGGTCGGCGGTTCCCGGGTGATCAGCCCCGCACCGTCGGAGGAATCGGTGTCGAAGGAGCCGGCACCGAACGAACTGGTGTCGAGAGAGTCGACGGACGCGGAGCGGGCGAGCGGGAAGTCGTTGTCGTTCACGGTTTCTCCGAGGTGGAAGGGATGGCGGACAGGCAGGCGGCGAGTACGGCGATCACCGCGCAGACCGCGAAATGGGTGTGCAGACCGGCGAGCGCGTCACCGGGATGGGCGGCCAGGACGGCGGCCATCACCGCGACGCCGAGCGCGCCGCCGACCTGGCGGGCGGTGAGATTCATGGCGATGCCGACGGCGAACTGTTCGGGCGGCAGCGAACTGGCGGCCGCCGTGCCGAGCGCGGTCAGCACCAGGCCGATGCCGCCGCCGCCGAGTACTCCGGCGGGAATCCACGCCGACCACAGCGCGGGATCGGGACCGAACGCGTCGGTGCTCATCCACCATGCCGAGGCGGCGAACGCGGCCGCGCCCAGCACGCCCGCCCACCGTCGCGGACCGCTCCCGGTGATCCGCCCGGCGATGTTCGCGGTCACCATGGACGCGAGAGCGCCCACGGTCAGCGCCGCCGCCGACCCGATGACCGAGTAGCCCCATACGGCGTCCAGGAACAGCGGGCCGGCCAGCAACCAGGAGTACATCGCGGCGGCGAACACGAAGGAGGCCGCATTGGCCGACGCGTAGGGCTTGCTGCGCCAGAGTTCCACCGCCAGCGCCGAACGCGCGGAGCCGTCGGCGTGCTGCCGTGCCGAGCGCACGATGGCCGCCACCAGGAGAACAGCGCCCAGTCCGAGGGCGAGCAGCGTGGCGGGGGAGCTCCAGCCCCACCGTTGTCCCTCGGTGACTCCGGCGACGAGCCCGCCCAGCCCGAGCGCGACCGCGACGGTGCCCACCGGATCCGGCAATGCCCCGGTCCGTCCGGTCTCGGGGACAGGAAGGCGCAGAGCGGGCACGACGAGCAGCACCGCGATCGGCACATTGATCACGAAAATCGAGCGCCAGCCGAACATCTCGACCAGCGCGCCGCCGACCGCGGGGCCCACCACCGCCGCGAATCCGCCTGCCGCCGACCAGGCGCCGATGGCCGCGCCGATCCGTTCGCGCGGGGTGACCGCGAGGACCAGTCCCAGCGCGGCGGGCAGCATCACCGCGGCGGTGGCGCCTTGGAGCAGTCGTCCGGCGATGAGCATCGGCGCGTTCGGCGCGAGGCTGCACAGCAGGGAGGTCAGTGCGAATCCGGCGAGTGCGGCCAGGAACAGCTGGCGCCTGCCGAGAGCGTCGGCGAGGCGGCCCGCCGGGGTGAGCAGTGCCGCGAAGGCGACCGCATAGCCGCTGACGACCCAGGTCAGGGTGGTCACGGGAGTGGACGGATAGTCGCGGGCGAGGGAGGGAAAGGCGATATTGACGACCGAGAGGTCCAGGAAGGCGATGAACGCCGCACCGCAGGCCAGCAGCAGGGTGCGGCGGGCGAGGTTCGGCGGGGGCGAACTGTCCGTTCGCTCGGAGACCAGGGACATGGGGATCCTTGTGGCGAGAGAGATGTAAGGGACGACGCGTCGGGAAACAAAAAGTACGATCGTTCGTTCATCAACATACGACCGACCGTTCGTATGCACAAGCCCCGATGGAAGAATGGACCGCATGACCGAACCGAACACCGACCAACGCCTGGCCAAGGGCGCGCGCTCCCGTGCGGCGATCGCGCGGCACGCCGCCGACGTCGCCTCGGTCGACGGACTCGAGGGGCTGAGCATCGGCAAACTCGCCACCGATCTCGGCATCAGCAAGAGCGGCATCGCGACACTCTTCGGTTCCAAGGAGGCGCTGCAGTTGGCGGCGGTCCGCGCGGCCAGGGAGGTCTTCGTCGCGACGATCATCGAGCCGGGTATGCGCGAGCCGCGCGGCATCACCCGGGTCCGCGCGCTGGTCGCCCGCTGGCTCGACTACGTCACCGAGCCGGTGTTCCCGGGCGGCTGTTTCCGCGCCGCCACCCTCGCCGAGTTCGACAGCCGGAACGGCCCGGTTCGTGACGCCCTGGCCGCGGACCACGCCGAATGGCTGGCACTGCTGGACCAACAGATCCGGTACGCGGCCGACGCGGGCGAACTGCCGGGGCGTGACCCGGACACGCTCGCCTTCGAGATCGCCGCCGTCGTCACCGCGGCCAATACCGCCCGCCAGCTCGGCGACGACGCGGGGGTGTCCACCGCGCGCACGATCATCTCCCGCCTGCTCGGCGATCCTGCGCCCTGAGACGCGGCGTCGCTGGTTGAATGATCCGAATGACGTTGCGTCGTAGAGTGCTCTCGATGGGATCGGCCGCGCTGGCGGGTGTCGTGGCGGCGGGTCTCGCCGCGGCTGGCCCGGCGGGAGCGGAGATCTTTCCGCCGATGTGCGCGCAGGGCTGGACCACGAGCGTGATCGCCGCGGGCGTCGGGAACCTGGAGAACCTGGACTCCGACGGCGCGGGCGGCTTCTACGTCACCGGCATCGCCGACGGCTATCTCGGCCACATCGATGCCGAGGGCACGCTCGAGAAGCTGGTCACCGGCCTGGACAAGCCGGCCGGAGTGCGCGTCGCCGGCCCGTACGTCTACTTCTTGACCGGGGACGGGACGAACACGTTGCCTGGAACCCTGCAGCGCTACGAGATCGCCACCGGCGAGGTCACCGTCCTGCTCACCGATCTGAACGGCCCGAACGGACTGCTCCTGCTGCCCGACGGCGACCTGCTGTTCACAGCGATCGGCATGAACCGCGCGCCGACGGGGATCTCCCGGTACCGGCCTTCCACCGGCGAATACACCGAGACCTGGTCCGACGTGATGTTCTCCAACGGCATGGCGCTGGCGCCTGACGGCCGTTCGATCTACGTCTCCGATCTCGCCATGCGGGTCCAGCGCATCTTCCTGGACGCTCCCCGAGCGCCCTCGCCGGTCATCGGCGTGCCCGAGCTGTTCGCGCTGCCCGACGACATGGAGGCCACCCGCGACGATCAGCTGTTCCTCGCCGACCACGTCGTGGGCGCGGTGTACCGGGTGAATCCGGCGACCAGGTCGGCCTGCGCGATCGCGACGGGCTTTGTGAAGCAGCCCGACATGCGCACCCCGGCGGACGGCGCGACCTCGGTGCGCATCGCCCGCGACGGGGACTCCTGGGCGCTGTTCGTCACGAGCATGGACGGCACCCTGCGCCGTCTGCGGCCACCGGCCGATGTCGACGTGACCCCCGCGGACGTCCGCCGCCGTTAGCGCACGACCCACACCGGTCGCCGACCGCCACCGCCGAGCGCACCGGCGGTCGGGTTCTCCCGCACCGGATCACGCGCGGCCCGGCGGCACTTCCGCGCGGGCCGCCACCACCGCTCGGCGGGGGCGGCGGATCGCCCCATCCGGGAGCGCCGACCGCGTGGACGCGGTGAGTGTGCAACCCGACTTCCGATGCGCTCGGTGCGGCTGCGGCGACAGTGACCGCTCGAGTGGCGGTCGGTGATCCGGCAGGGAAGGCGATTGCGCAGGCGGTGCGGTGTCGAGTGCCGGGGAGCTTCGACGGCCCGCCACTGCCCGACGACGCGACGCATGGCTCGAGCACGCGGTCGGCATGACGGGGCGTGCTGGTGTGGGCCGTCCAGCGATTCACGCGGACAGTGCGCGCGGTGCACCGCAGGCCGCGTCGTAGCGATCCCACACCAGGTCGACGAGGGCCGGGTGGGCGCCGAGCGCCGCGGTATGCGTCAGATCCGGTGTCGCCGCGGTGATGCGGTCGGTCAGCAGGCCGGGGGCGAGAAAGTAGTGCGCGACGACGATCCGGTCGACGCCGCGGGCCGACAGCCGCGCCTTGGCCGCCGATACGCCGGGCTCGGTGGTGGCGAAACCGATGTCGGTGGACCAACCGGTGTGCTCGGCGAGTGCCCGAGCCACCAGCCGCGTCCTGGCGTTGGCTGTCGCCGAGGACGCCCCGACGGCGGCGACCACCACGCCGAGCCGCCGGTGCGGGTTCCGCTCATGCGGTGCGAGCGAGGGAGAATCCGGTGCGCACGCCGCTCGCACACGATCGGCGAGGGCGTGCACAAGCCTCGGGTCGGGACCGAGCACGTCGGCTCGGTCGATCCGCAGCAGCGGATGACGGCGCCGGGCGGAAGCGAGCAACCCGGGCAGGTCGACACGCGCGTGAAAGGCGTTGCCCAGCAACAGCGGAACAACGACGGCGTGGGTGTGGCCCGCGCCCGCGACCGCGTCGACCACCTGGTCCACCGAGGGCGCGCTCAGATCGAGGAACGCCGGGCGCACCGTGACGCCCGGCCTGGCCGCGGCCACCGCGTCCGCCACCGCCGCCACGGTGGCCGCCGACCGGGGGTCGCGGCTGCCGTGGCCGACGGTGATCAGCGCGGCGTCGAGCGGCGCGGGCCCAGCCACCTCAGACTCCGGCGCCGACCTCGACGGCGGTCAGCACGTCACCGACCAGACCGGCGGCGAGGGTGTTGCCGCCTGCGGGGTCGATGAGCAGGAAGCTGCCCGTGTGCCGGTTGACCCGGTAGTCGTCGGCGGCGATCGGTTCGGCGACACGCACCGCGATGCGGCCGATGTCGTTGAGCTCGAGCGCCTCCGGGTTCGGGTCCGCGGCCAGGCGCTGCTCGTCGAAGCGCTCGATGAGCGCGCCGACGATGGCCTGGGTGGTGCGGGTGCCGTGCTTGAGCAGCAGTCGCGCGCCGGGACGCAGCGGCTTGTCACCCAGCCAGCAGACGGTCGCGTCGAAGGAGTCCAGCGGCTCCGGCGCGTCGTCGGCCGCGGCGATGATGTCGCCACGGGAGATGTCGACCTCGTCGGCCAGGATCAGCGTGACGCTGCGGCCCACCTGCGCGACCGCGAGTTCCCCGTCCGGGGTGTCGATCCGCTCGACGGTAGTCCGCACGCCCGAGGGCAGCACCACGATCTCGTCGCCCGGCGCGACCGAACCGGCCGCGATCTGCCCGGCGTACCCGCGGTAGTCCGGGTATTCGGCGGTACGCGGACGGATCACGTACTGGACCGGGAAACGCAGCCCGATCGAGTGCGCCCCGGTGCTGTCGGCGTCGACCGGCACCGACTCGAGGTGCTCGATCAGCGAAGGACCGTCGTAGTACGGGGTGTTGTCCGACCGGCTGGCGACATTGTCGCCGTGCAGCGCGGAGACCGGGATCTCCAGCACGTCCTCCGGCGACCAGCCCAGCCGGGTGGTCAGCTCGTTGAACTCCGCGGAGATCTCGGCGAACACGGTCGCCGGGTCCTCCACCAGGTCGATCTTGTTCACCGCGAGCACCAGCCGGGGCACGCCGAGCAGCGCCAGCACCGCGGCGTGGCGGCGGGTCTGCTCGATGACGCCCTTACGCGCGTCGACCAGCAGGATCACCAGCTGCGCGGTGGACGCGCCGGAGACGGTGTTGCGGGTGTACTGCACGTGACCGGGGGTATCGGCCAGCACGAAAGAGCGCTTGGGCGTGGCGAAGTAGCGGTAGGCCACGTCGATGGTGATGCCCTGCTCGCGTTCGGCGCGCAGCCCGTCGACCAGCAGCGACAGGTCCGGCGTCGACAGGCCCTTGTCGACCGAGGCGCGGGTGACCGCGTCGATCTGGTCGGCCAGCACCGACTTGGTGTCGAACAGCAGCCTGCCCACCAGGGTGGACTTGCCGTCGTCGACGGAACCGGCGGTGGCCAGACGCAAGAGCTGGGCGGGCGGCTCGGTACGCACGTTCTGCTCGGCGTTCGGCTGTGCCGTGGTGGTCTGTTGAGCAGACATCAGAAGTAACCCTCTCGCTTGCGGTCTTCCATCGCGGCCTCCGACACCCGGTCGTCGCCGCGGGTGGCGCCCCGCTCGGTCAGCCGGGACGCGGCGACCTCGGCGAGGATCGCTTCGTTGGTGGCGGCCTCGGACAGGATGGCGCCGGTGGTCGAGCCGTCGCCGACGGTGCGGTAACGCACCGAACGGGTCTCGAGCGTCTCGCCCTCGCGCGGGCCGCCCCACTCGCCGGGCGTCATCCACATGCCGTCGCGCTGGTAGACCGGACGCTGATGGGCGTAGTAGATGCTCGCCAGATCGACGTCCTCGCGGGCGATGTAGCGCCAGATGTCGAGCTCGGTCCAGTTGCTCAGCGGGAACACCCGCACGTGTTCGCCGGGGGCGTGGCGGCCGTTGTACAGGTTCCACAGCTCGGGCCGCTGGCGCTTGGGATCCCACTGCCCGAAGGCGTTGCGCAGCGAAAAGATTCGCTCCTTGGCACGCGAACGCTCCTCGTCGCGGCGGCCGCCGCCGAAGACCGCGTCGAAACGGTTCTCGGCGATGGCGTCCAGCAGCGGCACGGTCTGCAGCGGGTTGCGGATGCCGTCGGGGCGTTCGGTGAGACGGCCGTCGGCCAGGTAGTCCTCGACCGAGGCGACATGCAGGCGCAGGCCGTACTTCGCCACGACCTTGTCGCGGAACTCCAGCACCTCGGGCAGGTTGTGCCCGGTGTCCACGTGCAGCAGCGCGAACGGCAGCGGCGCGGGCCAGAAGGCCTTGAGGGCCACGTGCAGCAGCACCGTGGAGTCCTTGCCGCCGGAGAACAGGATCACCGGTCGCTCGAACTCGCCGGCCACCTCGCGGAAGACGTGGATGGCCTCGGATTCGAGCGCGGCGAGAGTGTCGAATTCGCTGATGCCCAGCGAACGTTCGGCGCCGTGCGTGCCCGGGGCCGGGGTGTCGGTCTCGTTGGTGATGGTGTCGTTCATGACTGATGCAACCCGCATTCGGTCTTGGCGAGGCCGGCCCAGCGGCCGCTTCGCGGATCGGAACCAGGCTCCGGCTTCCGTGTGCACGGAGCGCAGCCGATGGACGGATAACCCTCCTCCACCAAGGGATTGACGAGGATGCCGTGCTCGGCGATGTAGTTGTCCATGTCCTCGTCGGACCACGGCGCGATCGGATTGATCTTCACCAGGCCGAAAGCTTCGTCGAAGGAGATGAGCGGGGCGTTGGCGCGGGTCGGCGCCTCCACCCGTCGGATACCGGTCACCCAGGCGTTGTAGCCCGCCAGCGATTGCTTCAGCGGCACCACCTTGCGCAGCCGGCAGCACTCGTTGGCGTCGCGGGCGAACAGATCCTTGCCCAGCAGCGCGTCCTGCTCTTCCACGGTGTGCTCGGCGCGAGCGTTGATCACGTTCACCCCGTACACGGCCTCGACCGCATCCCTGGTGCCGATGGTCTCGGCGAAGTGATAGCCCGTGTCCAGGAACAGCACATCGACCCCGGCACGCACCTGGGCGGCCAGGTGGACCAGCACGCCGTCCTGCATGTTCGAGGCGACGATGTACCCGGCGCCGAAGGTTTCGTCGGTCCAGCGCAGCAGCTCCGCGGGCGAGGCATCCGGACCGAGTTCGGCGGCACCGCGCTCGGCCAGCGCCCGCAGTTCGTCCTCGGCTCGCTTCTCGACGACTCTGGTTGTCACAGTTGATCTCCCGTCACCATGTGATCCGCCTTCCCGCGCGTCAGCGCAGGTCGGCTTCCTCGGCGCGGACGGCCCACTGCGCGAAGCGCTCGCCGCCGTCCCGGTTCTTGACGAAATTGCGCACCACGCGCTCGATGTAGTCGCCGAGCTCGGCGCTGGTCACCTTGTGCTGGCGCAGCTTGCGGCCGAAACCGCTGTCCAGGCCGAGACTGCCGCCCAGGTGCACCTGGAAGCCCTCCACCTGGTTGCCCGCGCCGTCGTCGACCAGCTGACCCTTGAATCCGATGTCGGCGATCTGCGAACGACCGCACGAGTTCGGGCAGCCGTTGATGTTCACCGTGATCGGCACATCCAGCTCGGCATTGATGTCGGCCAACCGCTGTTCGAGTTCCGGCGCCAGCACCTGCGAGCGTTTACGGGTCTCGACGAAGGACAGCTTGCAGAACTCGATGCCGCTGCACGCCAGCAGATTGCGCCGCCACACCGACGGCCGCGCCTGCAGGCCGAGCGGTTCGAGCTCGTCGATCAGCTGCTCGACTTTGCCGTCGGGGACGTCGAGCACGATCAGCTTCTGGTAGGGGGTGAAGCGGATGCGATCGGACCCGACGCGCTCCACGGCGTCGGCGACCTTCGTCAGGATGGTGCCCGAGACACGACCGGCGATGGGGGAGAAGCCGACGGCGTTGAGGCCGTTGCGCAATCGCTGCACACCCACGTGGTCGATCGGCTTGGTGGGCTGCTCCGGCGCGGGGCCGTCGATCAGCTTGCGCCCGAGGTACTTCTCCTCGAGCACCTCGCGGAACTTCTCCACGCCCCAGTCCTTGACCAGGAACTTCAGGCGGGCCTTGGTGCGCAGGCGGCGGTAGCCGTAGTCGCGGAACAGCGCCACCACCGCTTCCCACACGTCGGGCACTTCGTCCAGCGGCACCCACGCGCCGAGCCGCTGAGCCAGCATCGGATTGGTGGACAGACCGCCGCCGACCCACAGGTCCAGGCCGGGGCCGTGCTCGGGATGCACCACGCCGACGAAGGCGACGTCGTTGATCTCGTGGACCACGTCCTGCTGGCCGGAGATGGCGGTCTTGAACTTGCGGGGCAGATTCGAGTAACGCTTGTCGCCGATGTAGCGGCGCACGATCTCCTCGATCGCGGGGGTGGGATCGACGACCTCGTCGAGCGATTCGCCCGCCAGCGGGGATCCGAGGATCACGCGCGGGCAGTCGCCGCACGCCTCGGTGGTGTGCAGGCCGACCTCTTCGAGGCGACGCCAGATCTCCGGCACGTTCTCGATCTCGATCCAGTGGTACTGGACGTTCTCGCGGTCGGACAGGTCGGCGGTGTCACGGCCGAACTCGGTGGAGATCCCGGCGACGGTGCGCAGTTGCGCCACGTTCAGCGCGCCGCCGTCGCAGCGCACCCGCATCATGAAGTACTTGGCCTCGAGCAGGTCGACGTTCTCGTCGCCGGTGAAGGTGCCGTCGTAGCCCTGTTCACGCTGGGTGTAGAGACCCCACCAGCGGAACCGACCGCGCAGATCGGCTTTGTCGATGCTGTCGAACCCGTTGCGGGCGTAGATGTTCTCGATCCGGGCGCGGACGTTGAGCGGGTTGTCGTCCTTCTTGCTCTGCTCGTTGGGATTGAGCGGTTCGCGGTAGCCGAGCGCCCACTGACCCTCGGACCGGCGGCGGACCGGCTTACCGGTACGCGCCCGGGCGGGGGTGGGCTGGACGGCCTCGGACTGGACGGCGTCGGTGCTCGACGTCATGGGGTCGCTCCTGCTGGGGTGGGTGGAACATCCGTGTTCAGGGCGCGGGGGACTGACCCACGCCCGCGGTTGTCAGCGGAGGGTTGCGCTCGGACGGATTCGTTCGAGACCCGGAATGGACGCTTCGCTGATCTACCTGTTCAGAGACAAGGCAGACAGCCTGCGCTGCAGACGCGCTTGTAATCGACGTGGCGACGTGCCACAAGTCGTACTCCCGATGCGCGCATGGGGATCATTCTGCCATGTGAAACGGGCCGTTCGAACCCCCGGACCAGCATTTCCCGGGCAAACGCGGGAAATGCCCTGCATTCGCCGGTCGATTGTGACGACCGTCATAGATTTGCCTCCACGTCGGGCGGTCGTCCCGCTCGTCCCGCCCGGTCGCAGAGCTTGACCTCGACCTTGCTCGAGGTTGCAGGCTGGTTCCATGATCACCGAAGCGCATGTCACCGGTCACCTGCCCGCCGATCCGGACGCACAGCTGGCGCGCCTCCGCGAGGTCGTCGCCACCGTGGAACGCGTACAGCGCGAGGAGGACGTCGACGGGTTCGTCGACCTGTTCCGCGCCGACGCCATCTGGACCACCGGGCACGGCAAGCGGCTGTTCGGCCGCGACGCGATCGCCGCGTTCACCGCAGGCGTCCTGCCGGGCTCCGCCGCGCACGGCTCGGCCACCTACGAGATCGAGCACGTGCTGTTCCTGCGGCCGGACGTCGTGGCGGTGAAGGTGCGACAGCGCTACTTCACGCCGGAGGGTGTCCTCGACAGCGAAGGGACGCCGATGTACGTACTCACCGAGGAGGGCGGGCGCTGGCTGCTGACCGCGAATCAGAACACTCCTGTCCGCGAGGGATGAGCGGGTGACCGGACGGCGACGCGGCGCTGCCGGGGTGAGCCGGTTCACCGGGGCGTGACCGTGGCATCGGAGCGCCCGTACCGGCCGGGCACACTGGTGAGGTGAGTCCCGCCGCAGCCCCGACCCGACCCGACGCCGACGCACTCGCACTGCGCGATTTCGGTGGCGGGCCGTTCGGCGTCTACATCCATGTCCCGTTCTGCGCGACGCGGTGCGGCTACTGCGATTTCAACACCTACACCGCCGGTGAACTCGGCACCTCGGCCTCGCCGCAGTCGTGGCTGGAGGCGTTGCGCGGGGAACTGGCCACCGCCGCCGAGTCGTTCGCCGCGCTGCCGAGCCCGACCCCGGCGGTCGAGACCGTCTTCGTCGGGGGCGGCACGCCCTCGCTGCTCGGCGGCGACGGCCTGGCCGACGTGCTCGACGCGATCCGCGCGAACTTCACCCTCGCCGTCGGGGCCGAAGTGACCACCGAATCCAACCCGGAGTCCACCTCGCCGGAATTCTTCGAACGCCTCCGTGCGGCCGGCTACACCCGGGTGTCGCTGGGTATGCAGTCCGCGGCCCGGCACGTGCTGGCCGTGCTCGACCGCGCCCATACGCCCGGCCGCCCGGTCGCCGCCGCGAAAGAGGCCCGCTCCGCCGGTTTCGAGCACGTCAACCTCGACCTCATCTACGGCACCCCGGGGGAGACCGACGCCGATCTCGACGCCAGTCTCGACGCAGTGCTGGACGCGGGTGTGGACCATGTGTCGGCCTACTCGCTCATCGTCGAGGACGGCACCGCCCTGGCCCGCCGGGTCCGGCGCGGTGAACTGCCCGCCCCGGACGACGACGTGCTCGCCGGTCGCTACGAACGCATCGACCATCGCCTCGGGCAAGCCGGTCTGAGCTGGTACGAGGTGTCGAACTGGGCCGCGGACGAGGACGCCAGGTGCAGGCACAATCTCGGCTACTGGGACGGCGGCGATTGGCTCGGCGCGGGCCCGGGAGCGCACAGTCACCTCGGCGGCGTCCGCTGGTGGAACGTCAAACACCCGGCCCGCTACGCCGAACGGGTCGCCCGCGGCGGGCTGCCCGCCGCGGGCTGGGAAGCGCTCACCGCCGACGACCGATACCTCGAGCGCGTCATGCTCACCATCCGCCTGCGCACCGGCCTGCCGCTGGACGAACTGGCCCCCTCGGCCGCGCCCGCGGTCGAGGAGATCCTCACCGACGGCCTGGCCGTCCGGACCGGCGACCACCTCGTCCTCACCGATCGCGGCCGCCTGCTCGCCGATGCGCTGGTGCGCCGCCTGGTCGTCTGAACCGAGGTGGTGGTGCCGAGGACAAGCGGACGGCCGGTTGTCAGGTATTGCCACGGCCCCGGTTCGGGGTAGGCTCCGGGCAACCTCGAGGAGTCGCTTTGACCGAGTCATTACGTGTCCATCCTGTACACGAGCAGTACGAATTCGCCGAAATGCGCGCGGCCGAGAAGGTCGAGTTCGCGCGAAAGCGAGCCATAGCGGCCCGCACGGTCGCCGGGCACGCGCAGAACGCCGACGACTGCCTGTCGCTGCTGTCGATGCTCGGCCTCGACGCCCAAGCGGGCAAGCTGGTCGGTCGAGCCTGACCGTCCCGGGATCCGGGTTCACCCACGTCATCGGGCTATTGGTGCGTGGGCAACTAGACTGGATACTCGGACGTACCGGTCACCAGTGAGTCGGTGGCCGGTGAGTACGCCGGTGGCCTGCGGCGTACAGCAGGAGCGAGGAGGTGGGGCCCGATGTCGTCGAGCACCGAGGATCGCCGCTTCGAGGTTCTCCGCGCGATCGTGGCGGACTACGTGGCGACCAAGGAGCCGATCGGTTCCAAGACGCTGGTCGAGCGGCACAACCTGGGTGTGTCCAGCGCGACCGTGCGCAACGACATGGCGGTACTGGAAGCCGAGGGGTACATCACCCAGCCGCACACCAGTTCCGGCCGCATCCCCACCGACAAGGGCTACCGCCAGTTCGTCGACCGGATATCCGAGGTCAAGCCGCTGTCCTCCGCCGAGCGCCGTGCCATCGTGCAGTTCCTGGAATCCGGTGTCGACCTCGACGACGTGCTGCGTCGCGGCGTGCGTCTGCTCGCGCAGCTGACCCGCCAGGTCGCCGTCGTGCAGTACCCGACGGTGTCGGCCTCGACGGTGCGTCACATCGAGGTCGTCGCCCTCAATCCCGCGCGCCTGCTGCTGGTGGTCATCACCGACACCGGCCGCGTCGACCAGCGCATCGTCGATCTCGGCACGCTGATCGACGACGACGATCTCGCCGCGCTGCGCGCACTGCTCGGCGCCGCCATGGACGGCAAGCGCCTGGCGACGGCCTCGGCCGCGGTCGCCGCGCTGCCGGAGAGCGCGCCGCAGAAACTGCGTGACGTGCTCATCCGGGTGTCGACGGTTCTGGTCGAGACGCTGGTCGAGCACCCGGAGGAACGTCTCGTGCTCGGCGGCACCGCCAACCTCACCCGCAACGCCGCCGACTTCGGTCTGCCGGGCGCGCTGCGGCAGGTGCTCGAAGCGCTCGAGGAACAGGTCGTCGTGCTCAAGCTGCTGGCCGCGGCGCAGCAGCCGGGCACCGTCACGGTGCGCATCGGCGAGGAGACCCAGGTCGAGGAGATGCGCGGCACCTCGGTGGTCACCACCGGGTACGGCGCCTCGGGCTCGGTGCTCGGCGGCATGGGCGTGCTCGGACCCACCCGGATGGACTACCCGGGCACGATCGCCTCGGTGGCGACCGTGGCCAGGTACATCGGCGAGGTGCTGGCCGAGCGCTGAGCCGCCGAGCGCTGAGCCGCCCAGCGCGAGAGAGGTCACGGTACGTCGCTGCTACGCTCGATCTCCGGCCGGATAAAGTTGAGTGCATCCGACTGATGCTGTTCCTGCGTTCGGTGGGGGCGGCGCGAGTGCGAGTACAGCGACCCAAGGACTAGAGAACTCACGTGGCACGGGACTACTACGGACTACTCGGCGTCGGGCGCAATGCGACCGACCAGGAGATCAAGCGCGCGTACCGGAAGCTGGCGCGTGAACTCCACCCGGACGTCAATCCGGACGAGGCGGCGCAGGCCAAGTTCAAGGACGTGTCGACCGCCTACGAGGTGCTCTCCGATCCGGAGAAGCGCCGCATCGTCGACATGGGCGGCGACCCGCTGGAATCCAGCGGCGCGGGCGGGTTCTCCGGCGCCGGCTTCGGCGGCCTCGGCGATGTGTTCGAGGCGTTCTTCGGCGGCATGAGCGGTGCGGGCGGCGGCGGTCAGCGCAAGCCGCGCGGTCGCGTGCAGGCGGGCGCGGACTCGCTGCTGCGGACCAGGTTGAGCCTGGCCGAATGCGCCGTCGGGGTCACCAAGCACCTCACCGTCGACACCGCCGTGCTCTGCGACCTGTGCCACGGGTCGGGCACCAACGGCGACTCCCAGCCGGTCCGCTGCGAGACGTGTGGCGGCGCGGGCGAGGTTCAGTCGGTGCAACGCTCGTTCCTCGGTCAGGTGCTCACCTCCCGGCCCTGCCCGACCTGCCGCGGCGCGGGCGAGACCATCCCCGACCCCTGCGGTAAGTGCGGCGGCGACGGGCGGGTGCGCGCGCGTCGCGAGATCGCCGCGCCGATCCCCGCTGGTGTCGCCAACGGCATGCGGGTGCGGCTGGCCGCCCAGGGCGAGGTCGGCCCGGGCGGCGGCTCCCCCGGAGACCTGTACGTGGAGATCGTCGAACAGCCGCACGACGTGTTCGTCCGCGACGGCGACGACCTGCACTGCACCGTGCGCGTCCCGATGGTCGACGCGGCGCTGGGCACCACCGTCGTCATCGACACCATCCTCGACGGCCCCACCGAACTGACCATCGCGCCGGGCACCCAGCCGGGCGAGGTGGCGGTGCTGCGCGGTCACGGCATGCCCAAGCTGCGTTCGGGCGTGCGCGGCGACCTGCTCGCGCATCTGGACATCGTCATCCCGACCAAGCTCGACAGCAAGCAGACCGATCTGCTGCGCAAGTACAAGTCGATGCGCGACCGCGACCGCGCCGAGGTGATGTCGGCCCAATCCGAGCACAACAGCGGCCTGTTCGCCCGGCTGCGGGCCTCGTTCAGCGGACGCTGATCCGTTGGCCGCCACGGTCTTCTATCTCGACGACATCCCCGAGTCCGGACAGATCGCCGTACTCGACGGGCCGGAGGGACGGCACGCCGCCACGGTGCGTCGCACCAGGGTCGGCGAGGCCATTACCCTGTCCGACGGCCGCGGACTGCTGGCGGCCTCGGAAGTGGTCGAAGCCCACCGCGACCGCCTGCACCTGCGCGTCCTCGACCGTGCCACCGCGCCCCGGCCCACGCCGGAAGTGACCGTGGTGCAGGCGCTGCCGAAATCCGATCGCTCCGAACTCGCGGTGGAACTGATGACCGAGGCGGGTGCGGACGTGATCGTGCCGTGGCAGTCCGTCCGATGCGTCGCCAAATGGGAAGGCAAGGCGGCCAAGGGAATCGAGAAGTGGCGTGCGGCCGCCCGCGCGGCGGCCAGACAGTCCCGGCGCGCCTACATTCCCGAGGTCGCCGACCTGCACCGCACCCGCGACCTCGTCGCGTTGGTGCGCACGGCGCACGCGGACGGCGCGGTGGTGGCCGCCCTGCACGAATCCGGCATAGGGCGATTCACCGACCTGGGTTTCGACGGCGCCGACCGGGTGGTGCTGATCGTCGGCCCCGAAGGGGGCTTGGACGACTCCGAACTGTCGGCGCTGTCCGAGGCGGGCGCGCGGATCGTCGTCCTCGGCCCGACCGTGCTGCGCACCTCCACTGCCGCCGCGGTGGCACTCGGCGCGCTCGGGGCGTTGACCCCGCGTTGGTAGCCGCGCCGCCGCCGAGCGGGGCGTCACCAGGTTATTCACTGTCGGGGTGTCGGTGGGGCGCGTTAAACTTTGCTGGTCGGCGGGTATCACCGTCGGCGGGCATCACCGATGTACTCCCGGGCGGATGTGGTACCGGCCCGGACGCACTACTGTCGAGACCGGAAAGCGGGCTGTAACGACCTTTGCGAACCCAAGGTGAGATCGGCGAGCCGACCAACCCCGTGACCGGCATCGGTGCAGGTGACAACAGCTCGGGCCCCGCGGCCCGCACCGTGCGCTCCAGCATCGAACTCGCCCCCGGAACCGTCTTCCCGCTGCTCGGCTCGGCCGACGAGAACCTCCGCGAACTCGAGAGTCTGCTCGATGCCGACATCCATGTGCGCGGCAGCTCGGTCACCCTCACCGGCAAAGCCGCCGACGTCGCGCTCGCCGAACGTGTCGTCGAGCAGCTCGTCGCGCTGACCGGGCGCAATCGTGGGATCACCCCCGAAGCCGTCCGGCACACCGTTTCCATGCTCACCGCCGGTTCGGCCGAGTCGCCCGCCGAGGTACTGAGCCTCGACATCCTGTCGCGGCGCGGCAAGACCATCCGTCCGAAGACGCTCAACCAGAAGCGCTACGTCGACGCGATCGACGCCCACACGATCGTCTTCGGCATCGGCCCCGCGGGTACCGGCAAGACCTATCTGGCGATGGCCAAGGCCGTGCAGGCGCTGCAGTCCAAGCAGGTCAACCGGATCATTCTCACCCGCCCCGCGGTCGAGGCGGGCGAACGCCTCGGCTTCCTGCCCGGCACGCTCAACGAGAAGATCGACCCGTATCTGCGCCCGCTCTACGACGCGCTGCACGACATGATGGACCCGGAGGCCATTCCGAAGCTGACCGCCGCGGGCGTCATCGAGGTCGCGCCGCTGGCCTACATGCGTGGCCGCGCGCAGCCGCTGCACACCCGGGTGCTGACGCCCTCGGGCTTCCGGCCCATCGGGGAGATCGCCGTCGGCGACGAGGTGATCGGCTCGAACGGACGCCCGACCGAGGTGCTGGGCGTCTACCCGCAGGGCTTCAAGGAGATCTACCGCGTCACCACCCAGGACGGATCCTCCACGCTGGCCTCGGGCGATCACCTGTGGTCGGTGTACACCCGCGACGACCGCCGCCGCGGCAAGCCGCCCCGGGTGCTGCAGACCAAGGAGATGATCGGCAACCTCCGCGCCGCGCACCATCACCGTTACGAACTCCCGCTGCTCAGCGCCCCGGTCGAGTTCGCCGCGCGGCCGGTCCCGGCCGACCCCTACACCGTCGGTCTGTCGATCGGCGAGGGCACGGAGGTCGTCCCGCCGGAGTACCTGCTCAACGACAGCGCCGTCCGACTCGGTGTGCTGCAGGGTCTGCTCGACGCGGCGGCCGGTCCCGTCACCCAGGCCGGCCGCAGCTGCCGGATCCAGTACACGACGTCCTCGCCGCGGTTGCGCGCCGACGTGCTGTTCCTGGTCCGGTCGCTCGGCGGCATCGTCAACGTCCGCACGCGGTCGTCGGTGAGCCGTACGACGGGCAACCGTCGCGAGACCTTCGTCCTGGACGTCCGGCTGCCCGCGGGCATCGATCCCTTCCGGCTCGACCACAAGGCGCGCAAGTACGCGGCCCACGGGGGCGGCAGGCCCATGCGCTTCCTGCACGCCATCGAGGAAGCGGGCACCGAGGAAGCCGTCTGCATCCGGGTGGCCGCGTCCGACGCGCTGTACGTGACCGAGGACTTCCTGCTCACGCACAACACCCTCAACGACTCCTTCATCATCCTCGACGAGGCGCAGAACACCACCGCCGAGCAGATGAAGATGTTCCTCACCAGGCTCGGTTTCGGGTCGAAGATCGTGGTCACCGGCGACGTGACGCAGGTGGATCTGCCCAACGGCGCCCGCTCGGGTCTGCGCGCGGCCTCGGAGATCCTCACCGCGATCGACGACATCCACTTCGCCGAACTCAACAGCAGCGACGTGGTGCGGCACCGCCTGGTCTCCGACATCGTCGACGCCTACGAGCGCTTCGAGGCCGAGACCCGCCCGGTGGGCCCGCACATGCCGGGCAATCGCGCCCAGCGTCGCGCGGCCGGCCGCCCGGACCGGCGCTGACTCACCCGAACCGGCCCCGTCTCCGGCGGGTCCGGTTCGTCTCGCCCGGCGCACCGGACAGGTGCGCTCACCGAACCGTCGCGTCGATCCGCCCCCGATGCCGCGAGCCGGTCGGGACGTGTCCGACGGCACCGAATACCCTGATCAGGTGAGCATCGAGATCGCCAACGAATCGGGCGTGGACGTCCCCGAGGAAGATCTGGTCAGTGTCGCGCGGTTCGTGATCGCGCGGATGGACGTGCACCCGGCGGCAGAGCTGTCGATGGTGCTCGTCGACCTGGACACGATGGCGGACCTGCACATGCGGTGGATGGACCTGCCCGGCCCCACCGACGTGATGTCCTTCCCGATGGACGAACTCGAGCCGGGCGGGCGTCCGGACAGCCCGGAGCCGGGGCCGTCGATGCTCGGCGACATCGTGCTGTGCCCGGAGTTCGCCGCGGCCCAGGCGCACAAGGCGGAGCATTCGCTCGACCACGAGCTGGCGCTGCTGACCGTGCACGGCGTCCTGCACCTGCTCGGCTACGACCATGCCGAGCCGGAGGAGGAGAAGGAGATGTTCGAGCTGCAGGCCAGGCTGCTCGAGGAGTGGTACGAGAGCCTGCGGGAAGCGGCGCGCCGTGCCGAACTCGCCGAGCGGGACGCGCGACTGCTCGGGAAGGCGGGTTTCACGACGCCGGGTGACGCGCTGGGCCCCGCGTGAGTGCTCCGGTACTGATAGTGCTCGCGGTACTGATAGTGCCGCTCGGCGGGCTGTTCGCCGGTTTGGATTCCGCGTTGAACACCATCTCGCCCGCGCGCCTGGGGGACATGGTGCGCGCCGAACGCCCCGGGGCGGTCCGGCTGACCCGTGTCGTCGCAGATCGCGCCAGGTATGTGAATCTCATGGTGCTGCTGCGGGTCTCGTGCGAGATCGGCGCCACCGTCGCGCTGGCCGCCGCGCTGATGAAGCTCTGGACCGATACCTTCGCCCTGCTCGTCACGGCCGCGATCATGGTGCTGGTCGACTACGTGGTGATCGGCGTCGGCCCCCGCACGCTCGGTCGCCAGCACGCCTACTCGCTCGCCCTGGCCGCCGCGTTGCCGCTGCAGTTCATCGGCGCGGTACTCAGCCCGGTGTCGCGGCTGCTGATCCTGCTCGGCAACGCGATCACGCCAGGTAAAGGATTCCGCAACGGACCGTTCGCCTCGGAGATCGAGTTGCGCGAGGTCGTGGAGATGGCGAGCGAGCGCGGCGTCGTGGCCGACGAGGAACGCCGGATGATCCAGTCGGTGTTCGAACTCGGCGACACCGCCGCGCGCGCGGTGATGGTGCCGCGCACCGAGATGGTGTGGATCGAGGCGACCAAGACCGCCGCGCAGGCCATGTCGCTGGCGGTGCGCAGCGGGCATTCCCGCATCCCGGTGATCGGCGAGAACGTCGACGACATCCTCGGCGTGGTCTATCTCAAGGATCTGGTGACCTACGCCGATCGCAGCCGGAAGGTGCGGGTGCGCGAGGTGATGCGCCCGGCGGTGTTCATGCCCGACTCCAAGCCGCTGGACGCGCTGCTGGACGAGATGCAGCGCCGTCGCAACCACATGGCGCTGCTGGTCGACGAGTACGGCGGCATCGCCGGGTTGGTGACCATCGAGGACGTGCTCGAGGAGATCGTGGGCGAGATCGCCGACGAATACGACACCCACGAGATCGCGCCGGTGGAAGATCTCGGTGACGGCCGTTTCCGCGTGTCGGCGCGGCTGACGGTGGAAGATCTCGGCGAGCTGTACGGCATGGAGATCGAGGACGAGGACGTCGACACCGTCGGCGGACTGCTCGCGCACGAATTGGGTCGCGTGCCGTTGCCGGGATCCAAGGTGCAGGCCCACGGGCTGATACTGCGGGGCGAGGGCGGACCGGATGCGCGCGGCCGGATGCGGGTGCACACGGTGCTGGTGCGCAGAGCGGCCGAGGAGCAGCCGGTGCCTGCGCGCAGCAACGGTGGCGCGCAGTCCGGCGAGAGCCCGCGCGGCAGTGGCGGCACACGGCGTAGCAGCACGGGCGGCAACGGCGGTACGCAGGGCAGCGGCGCCAGGCAGGACAGCGGCGACACGGCGGGCAGCGGCGCCGGACAGGGCAGCGGCGCCGGACAGGGCAGTAGCGGCACACAGGGCGACGGCTCGCAGCGGGATCAGCCCGCCGCGCCCGACCCCGCGAGAAACGATGAGGACGGAGAAGGCCGATGATCGAACTGGACGACGAGGACACCAAGCTGCACGTGCTCGCGCGCGGCGCGCTCGGGCGCACCGGTGGGGCCGCGGGCGCGGCGGTGCGCGACACCGAGGGCCGCACCTACGCCGCGGGCGAGGTGGCGTTGTCGGCATTGCGGCTGAGCGCCTTGCAGGCGGCGGTCGCGGCCGCGATCGCCAGCGGCGCCGAGGGATTCGAGGCGGCTGTGGTGATCGGCGGAAGGTTCGCCGACCCAGGGGTTTTCGCCGTGCGGGAGGTCTCCCCGTACGCGCGCATCGTCTTCGCCGATCAGGCGGGCACCGTATTCGACATCCTGGACGACACCGCGCCCGACGGCCCGCACGTGGACACCGCGACGGCGGGCTCGGAGGCCAACGGTGGCTGACCAGTCCCCGGCCGAATTCCGGTCCGGCTTCGTGTGTTTCGTCGGCCGTCCGAACACCGGCAAGTCCACGCTGACCAATGCGCTGGTGGGGGCGAAGATCGCCATCACCTCCTCGCGGCCGCAGACCACCCGGCACACCATCCGCGGCATCGTGCATCGCGAGCACACCCAGCTGATCCTGGTCGATACCCCCGGTCTGCACCGCCCGCGCACCCTGCTCGGCCAGCGGCTCAACGATCTCGTGCGCGACACCTATTCCGAGGTCGACGTGATCGCGATCTGCATCCCGGCCGACGAGAAGATCGGCCCCGGTGACCGCTGGATCGTGCAGCAGATCCGGCAGATGGCGCCGAAGACCACCGTGCTCGGCGTGGTCACCAAGATCGACAAGGTGAGTCGTGACCAGGTCGCCCATCAGCTGATGGCGGTGTCGGAACTGCTGGGCCCGGAGGCCGACGTGGTTCCGGTGTCCGCGGTCAAGGGTGAGCAGGTCGAAGTGCTCGTCGACGTGATCGCCTCGAAGATGCCCGAGGGCCCGGCCTTCTACCCCGACGGCGAGCTGACCGACGAGCCCGAGGAAACCCTCATGGCCGAGCTCATCCGCGAGGCCGCGCTCGAGGGCGTGCGCGACGAGCTGCCGCACTCGCTGGCGGTGGTGATCGAGGAGGTTCTCCCGCGCGAGGAGAACGAGGACATGCTCGACGTGCACGCGCTGCTGTATGTGGAGCGGCCCAGCCAGAAGGCGATCGTCATCGGCAAGGGCGGCGCGCGGCTCAAGGAAGTGGGCACCAACGCCCGCAAACAGATCGAGAGCATCCTCGGCGTGCGGATCTATCTGCACCTGCACGTGAAGGTCGCCAAGGACTGGCAGCGCGATCCGAAACAGCTCGGCAAACTGGGCTTCTAGCGCGCGGGAAGAGTGACGGCGCAGTCACATCCGGCGATCGAGCCGGTGGTTTCGGATGCCGGACGGCCCGCCGGGCGGTACAGTCGCCGGTTACACGCGGGCACAATTCCACACGGGCCCGCGGTTGCACCAGGTGGGGGAGGTCGTCGCGTGTCCGAGGCGAACGACATCGGCAAACTGCTCGAACTCGTACGCGCGCTGAACGTCCCGGATTCCCGTCCTCGGGTGCTGCGCACGATGATTCGCCGCAGACGGCCGTTGCCGCGGCCCGTCATCGGCCTGATCGGCGCGCCCGCGGGTAGCGCGCTGCTCGTCGAGATCTATCGCTGGCTGGGCGAATCCGGCGGTCGGCGCGCGACTCCGCGTGCGCGCGTCGATCTTTCGGCCGCCGACCTGCCCGCCGACGCCCTCGCTCCCGACCCCAACGCCACCGGTGAGGAAGTCGAGGGTCACTGCCTGCCGATCCTGCAACGCCTCGTCGAGGGCTTCTCCACCGACGACACCGCGATGGGCCCGATCCGGTTCCCCCGCTATCGCACCGCCGATTGGCTGACCCGCCAGCGGGTCACCAGCGACGAGACCGAAGCGGCGGTGGAACTGCGCGCCCGGCTGCCGAGGCTGCTGCGCAGCGGTTCTCCCACTGCTACGGCCGGAGATGCCGGCGAGGCCGCCGCGGGCGACATCGTCTCGCGGGTGGTGTTCGGCGTGTTCGCGCTGTGGCCGGTGTTGCGGTTGTGGCTGTGGATCAGCGGCCGCATCCCCGGCATGTCCAAGGTGACCCGGTGGTTCATGCACCAGCGCTACCTCGCGCCCGAACTCTCCGACAGCTTCCTGGGTTTCGCGACCCGTCTGACCGCCTCCGGCCGCAGCGACGAGAACGAGGAGCAGATCGCCAAGCTGCTGGTGCACGCGTTCCTGGAGGATCTGCGCGACGCCTACCGCCGTCCGGTGTGGCGTCCGTCGGGGTGGCGGCGCACGGCCTACCCCGTCGCACTGCTCGGGCCGGTCGCGCCGGACAGCGCGGGCGCGCGTCTGCTGGCCAGGATCAACGACATCCGCAACGAGACCGGACTGTTCGATCCGCTGGTCGTGCTGGCCTGCCTGGAATCCCCGCCCGCGCGTCCGCAGGTCCGTGACCTCGCCCGCATCGGCGACCTGACGAATCTCGACACCCTGGAAAGCCTCGTCGATCGGCCGTCCGCCGATCAGGAGCCGGACCCGCTGCAGCGCTGGCTGCGCAATATCGACCACATGCGCACCAATCGGCTGCCGCACGCGTGGTACCTGCCGCTGCGGGTGCGCCTGCCCGATCCGCTCGACGGGCGTGTGCGCGACCCCCGCTATGCGCACCTCGCGGTGCCGCCCGCTCCGCCGCTGGCGGCGCGCCGGGGATTCGTCACCATGTCCGTGCTGATGCCGGTGGTGCTGCTGGTGGCCGCGACTCTGGTGGCCGTGCCGGCGCTGCGCGGTGAGCCGTGCGCGCACTGGCCGTGGACGTCGGGCATCTCCGTGGAGATGTACGAGGGCGAATGCATCGGCTACAGCGACAACGCCGACCAGGTGTTCACCGACGACGGCGAACTGAAGGCCATGCAGCAGTTGGTCTTCCAACTCAATGCCGAGGCCGGGACCGCGCTGGCGGGTAACCCGCGCAGACCACTGGTGACGCTGGTCTACTTCGCCGGACTCAGCTACACCGACACCAATGCGCGATACCCGATGGCGCAGGTCGAGGAGCTGGCCGGACTGGCGGTGCAGCAGCGACTGGCACTGAGCAGGTCCGGTGAATCCGAGCCGCTGTTGCGCGTCGTGATCGCCAACGGCGGCACGGAGATGCGGCGCGCGACGCGGGTGGTGGACAACCACCTACGCGCACTGTTCGCCGACGACGGCGTACTCGGTGTGGTCGGGATGGACCGCAGCAGCACCGAAACCAGCACGGCCATCACTCGCCTCGGTGAGCTCGGGGTGCCGGTGGTGGCGACAACCTTGTCGGCGAACGGGCTGGCCGGCGCTTCGCCGCTGTATTTCCAGGCCGCGCCCAGCAACAGCACGCACGCCGAGCTCATCGCCGACTATGTCGAGGGCGCGCGCTACCCGCAGGGCGCGGACAAGGCCGGGCAGCAGCGTTTCCGGAAAGTGATCCTGTACCACCCGAAGGCGCCCGATGATCCGCAGACACCCGCCGACCTCTACGTCACCACTCTCGTCGCCGCTCTCACCGACCGGCTGAAGCAGCGCGGTGTCGAGATCCAAGAGCGCACGTGGATGTCGCAGGACGAGCTGAATCGTTTCCCGGTCTTCTGCACACCTGCGTTCGATCAGGAGACGCTGCTGTTCTACGCCGGACGCAACGACGACTTCCCGACCTTCGCCCGCGCGGTCGGCCGCGGCTGCCTCAGCGGGGAGAGCCCCGCGATCCTCGGCAACGACACCTTGACCCGCGTGATCGCCGACCCGAAGGTGACCGCGGCGCTGCCGGGCAATCTGACCGTGCGCTATGTCGCCAAGGCCGCGCCCGCGGTGCTCGGGTGGCGTGGTTGCCTCAGCGGCACGGCCGCGGTCGGCGATACGAAGGTGCCCGCGTCGTATGCCGACCTGTGCGGTGCCGTCCCCGGGCTCGTCGCCGAGATGCGCGGCTTTCCCGGCGTCGACTGGCCCGAGGCCGGACCGCCCTGGGTGGGCGATCGCCTCGGGCTGGGGTACGACGTCGCGGGCCTGTTCCTCGAATCCGTCCGGGTCACCAAGAGGATCGACCACATGCCCAGCCGCTCGGCGATCGCCATGCAACTGCGTGACACCGACATCTACGGCGTCACCGGGCACATCGACTTCCGATCCGGTCGAGTCGCGGAATCGTCCTCGATCGCCGTGCTGGTCACCGACGCCGTCGGCGAGCAGGGCCCGCATCATTGCCTGGTGATGTTTCCCGGCGCGGCCGGTGCGGACGCGCCAGGCGATCAGGCCGGTGAGAACACGGTCGTGGGTGACGGCTGCCCGTCGGGTACGGGTAAGGACGCGGACACCGGTGCGGTCGACACGCGTCCGGCCGTGAGGCCGGACAACGAGATCGAGGACTGGGTGCGGCCCGATTCCGGCAACGGCAGATGAGACGCGCGGCCCGGGGCGTTCACCACCAGGGCCGTGGCCGCTCCCGCTCCCACTGCCGCTCGGCTTCCAGCTGCGCGGCGAGCGACACCAGCAGCGACTCCGAGGAGTCCGGTCCCATCAACTGCGCCCCCACCGGCAGCCCACCCGCGGTGACCCCGGCGGGCACGTTCACACTCGGCCAGCCGAGCACATTCCACGGCCACGCATACGGGCAGGCCGCGGTGATCAGCGCGTTGGTCGCGCGCACCCCGATCCCGTCGATCTCCTCGACACGCGGGGCCGGGGTGGCGGTGGTGGGCGCGAGCACCACGTCGTAGTCGTCGAAGAACCCGCCGATGCGCCGGTGCAGCAGCTTCTCGGCCTGTCGCGCCGCGGCCAACACCGGCCCGCCGAGGACCTGGCCGAGCCTGGCATTGGCGACCGTGCGCGGGTCCACCACCGCGCCGGGCATGCGCAGGTACGCCTCGCGGATGCCCGCCATCGAGCGCGGCAGGAACGAGGCGCCCATGAGCAGCCCGTAGTGCAGATCCGCGACGGTGACCGTGTGGCCGAGTGTGCGTAGGGTGGCGGCGATCGAGTGAACGGCCCCGGCGACCTCCGGATCCAGCGCCGTCTTCGTCGCGGTGAACGGAATGCTCAGCGACAGGGCGATTCTGAGCTTCCCCGGATCGCGCCCGACCGCCTCGCTCACCCGGATCGGCGCGGGAGTGTGCAGATCGCCCGCGTGCGGACCGGCCGCCACGTCCAGGAGCAGGGCCGCGTCGGCCACGGTGCGCGCGATCGGGCCGTTCACCGTGAGCCCGTTGAACGCCTCGGCCGACGGCCAGGTGGAGATGCGCCCGCGCTGCGGCTTGATCCCCACCAGATGCGTCCACGCCGAAGGGATACGCACCGATCCCGCCCCGTCGGACCCGAGCGCCGCGGGCACCAAGCCGGCGGCGACAGCGGCCGCCGAACCACCGGACGAACCGCCGGGCGTGTGCTCGGCGCTCCACGGATTGCGGGTGTACCCGAACGCCGCACCGCTGGTGAAGGGCAACTGGCCCAGTTCACAGGTGGTGGTCTTCCCGACGATCACCGCCCCCGCCGCCCGTAGCCGCCGCACCGACTCCGCGTCCTCGGTCGCCACGGGGAACTCGCCTCCGCACCCGAACGCCGTCGATTCGCCCGTGATGTCGGTGTCGTCCTTCACCGCGATCGGCACACCGAGCAGTGGCAGCCGCTCACCCGCCGCGATCCGCCGATCCATCTCGGCGGCCTCCGCGAGCGCCGCGTCCCGTCGCACCACCCGGAACGCGTTCAGCCCGGACTGGCTCGCCTCGATCCGATCCAACGCCGCGCCCACCGCCGCGACCGAACTCACCGTGCCCGCCGCCAGCGCGGCGGCCAGCTCCGACAGCCCGAGGTCGGCGCCCACCTCGGCGCCGTCGGGATTCGCCACTGCCATGTGAAACTCCCTCTACTGGACCGTCGAAGTATCCGACGGTAGCGCTGATCTGGTCGGCCGTCCATGAGGGTTATCGCAATCGGCGAGCAATCCGCATCGACTCCGGGAGCGCCGCGCCACCGCTCGACATCCTCGGCATGGGCATGGGCGCGGGGTGCCGCTCCGATGCCGATGTCCTCGCGTCCGCTCGTCACCCCGGCGTGCAAGGATGGGCTCGTGCGTTTGTATCGGGACGAGGCGGTGGTCGTTCGCCAGCACAAGCTGGGCGAGGCGGACCGTATCGTCACGTTGCTGACCCGCAAGCACGGCCTGGTCAGAGCGGTCGCCAAAGGCGTGCGACGAACCAAGTCGCGCTTCGGCGCCCGGCTCGAGCCGTTCTCCTACATCGATGTGCAACTGCATCCGGGCCGCAATCTCGACACCGTCACCCAGGTACACACCCTGGAAGCCTTCGCCGCCGACATCATCGACGACTACGGTCGCTACACCACCGCCTGCGCCGTCCTCGAGACCGCCGAACGCCTCGCGGGCGAGGAACGCGCCCCCGCCCCGAAACTGCATGCCCTCACCGCGAGCGCCTTGCGCGCCATCGCCGCCAAGCAACGCCCGCACGAACTGGTTCTCGACGCCTACCTGCTGCGCGCCATGCGCTTCTCCGGCTGGGCGCCCGCCCTCGACGAATGCGCCAAGTGCGCCACCCCCGGCCCGCACCGCGCCTTCCACGTCGGCGCGGGCGGCGCGGTCTGCGTGCACTGCCGTCCCGCGGGCGCGGCCACCCCGCCCCCGGGCGTCCTCGACCATCTGATCGCCCTGGACCGGGGGGAGTGGGACGGCGTCGAACAGCGCGCGGAATCGACCCGCAAGCAGGCCAGCGGCTTGATCGCCGCGCACCTGCAATGGCATCTGGAACGTCAGCTGCGCACCTTGCCCCTGATCGAGCGCACCGACCGATCCTCGCGCCCCACCCCAGCCGGCCACCCCGCCTGAGGCGGCATCGCTCGGTACGGGCCGTCGGCGTCCGTGCTCGGTGCCACCTCGAAGTCGGCTCCCGGGCACAGCCGGTGTGAGCCGGTCCGAACGGTCGGGCCCTGAGACGAGCGCAGGGGCGTCGACGCCGGTGTACCCGGCACCGTCGAGCACCGGCACAGAGCGGCCGCTCGGTCCCCGGTCGTGGAGGGCACCTGCCGGGCGGCTCCCGCGCATCGGGCAGGATGGGAGCCGTGATCCTCCGTCGTGACTCCGCCACCGCGACGCGCACCGTGCGCCCGCCCTCGCCGCATCCGTCGGGAGCGCGTCCGCCGCAGCTGCCCAAGGAACTCGTGCCCAAGCACGTGGCCTTGGTGATGGACGGCAATGGACGCTGGGCGCAGGAACGCGGGCTGCCCCGCACGGCCGGGCACGAACGTGGCGAAGCGGTGCTGATGGACACCGTCGAGGGCTGCATCGAGATCGGCGTGAAGTGGCTCTCGGCGTACGCGTTCTCCACCGAGAACTGGCGGCGCAGCCCGGACGAGGTCCGATTCCTGATGGGCTTCAACCGCGACGTGATCCGCCGCCGTCGCGACGAGATGCACGAGATGGGTGTGCGGGTGCGCTGGGCGGGCAGGCGGCCGCGCTTGTGGCGCAGCGTGATCAAGGAGCTCGAGGTCGCCCAGGAGCTCACCAAGGACAACACCGTGCTCACCCTCACCATGTGCGTCAACTACGGCGGCCGGGCCGAGATCGCCGACGCGGCCCGCGAGATCGCGCGCCGGGTGGCCGCGGGCGAGATCGATCCCGAGCGGGTCGACGAGAACACCATCGCCCGGTTCCTCGACGAGCCGGACATGCCCGACGTGGACCTGTTCCTGCGGCCGTCCGGCGAGTTCCGCACCTCCAATTTCCTGCTCTGGCAGTCGGCCTACGCCGAATACGTTTTCCAGGAGACGCTGTTCCCCGACTTCGACCGGCGCAACCTGTGGGACGCCTGTCTGCAGTACGCTTCCCGTGATCGTCGTTTCGGTGGCACCAAATAGGCGGCACCGGATAGGCGGGTACGCAGTAGCGGGGGCAGAACGAGACCGGCGCGAAGCCGGTCCCAGGCGCGGCGAACGGTGGCAGGCGAGATGGACGCGGCGGTGACCCCCGATCAGGAACTCCAGGCGCGCGCGGGCTCATGCCTGTCGCGCTACGGCGTCGACGTGCGCGTCGATCCGGAGGGCTCGCTCGGCTTCGAATACGAGGGCGCGCTGTGCTCGCTGCGTGCGGTCGAACTCGCACCGGGCTTGGACGTACTGACGTTGACTTGTGTGCTGGCGTGGGATCGTCCGCTCAAACCTCAGCTGCACAAGCGGGTCGCCGAGCGCAACAACGCGGTGCAGTTCGGTTCGATCACGGTCATCGGCCACGGCAAACTGGCCGATGTCATCCTGCGCTACACCTTCCCGGCCGCGGGCTTGGACGATTCGGCGCTGACCACCATGCTGCTGCTGGTGCTCTCCAACGCCGAACGCGCGCGCCACGGGCTCCTCGCGCCCTGAGCCCTCATTCCCGATCGGCGGTCGCCTGCGCTCGCAGCGGCATCAGCGCGTCGATACCGCGTCCGATGGCTTCGGGCTCGACGTCGCCCAGGATCAGGTGTTGCAGGATGAATCCGGGGAGCAGGCTCAGGAAGGTCTTGGCCATCGCATCGGTATCGGTGTCGGGCGGCAGCCAGCCGTGGGTCACCATCCGGTCGGCGTATTCGCGCCAGACCTCGCGGATGCTGTGCATATTCGTGTGCACGAAGTCGCCGATATCGTCGTTGATCATCGCCAGTGCCCACGCCTGCGGAGCCAGGCGCACCACGCCTTCTGGCCCGCTGTGCCGGATCACCTCTTCGGCGACGATCCGGATCAGCTCGGCGGGCGTCGGCAGCGGATCGGCTCGGACGCTCTCGACGAGCACTGTCCGCACGGGCACGATGGTCTGGCTCGCCAGCGCCGCCACGATCTCGTTCTTGGACTTGAAGTACCGGTAGACCGCGCCCGCGGACAGTCCGGATTCGGCGAAGACGTCCTGCATGGACGTGTCGAAGAAACCCTTGCGCGCGAAGCACAACTGGGCCGCGTCGAGGATCTGCTGTCGGCGGCGCTCGAGGTGTTCCTCGCTGACTCTGGGCATACTTCCAAATTAAAACGAACATTCGTTCTTGACAAGTTTCCGCCGGTGGTGGGACCGTGGAAGACGTTAAAGAGAACGAACATTCGATTTATGGGGAGAAGTCATGAACGCCACCCTGCGCGCCATCGCGGTGGGCATCGGCGCGGCCCTGCTCCAGCTGCTCATGCTCGTCGCCTTCGCCTGGCCCGCGGCCAACCTCGCGCCACGTGACCTGCCGATCGCGATCGCCGGACCGCAGGCCGTCATGGTCACCGAGCGGCTGGTCGCCGCCGATCCCGACGCATTCGCCGTCACCACGCTGCCCGACGCCGCGGCCGCCCGCACCGCCATCGAGAACCGCGAGGTCTACGGCGCGATCGTCACCGGCGAGGGTGCGCCGCGACTGTTGGTCGCCTCTGCCGCGAGTCCCGCTGTCTCACAGCAACTCACGGCGATGGCGCAACAACTGTCCGGCGCCACCGGCGCGCCCGTCGAGGATGTGGTGGCCGCCGATGCCGACGACCCGCGAGGCATGGTCTTCGGGTCCATGGTGCTGCCGCTGGTCATGTCGGGGATCGCGGCGGGCGCGCTGCTCTCTCTGGTCGTCACCGGTGTGGGTGCGCGGTCGGCGGGCGTGCTGACCTTCGGCGTCGTCGGTGGCCTGGCGAGCATGCTGCTGGCTCAGGGGTGGCTGTCGGCGCTGCCGGGCAACTATCTCGCTCTCGCCGCTGTCGCCGGCCTCTCCTCGCTCGGCGTGGCGGGCGTGATCGTGGGACTGGCCTCGCTGATCGGCCCGCCCGGAATCGGCATCGGCGCGCTGACCATGCTGCTGATCGGCAACCCGTTCTCCGCGGCGACCTCGGCCCCGGAACTCCTGCCGCAGCCGTGGGGTGCGATCGGTCAGCTGCTTCCCCCCGGCGCCGCGGGCTCGTTGCTGCGCTCGGTCGCCTTCTTCGACGGCGCGGGTGGGACCGGGCCGCTTGTCGTGCTTCTGGTCTGGGCTGCGGCCGGATTCGCGCTGCTCGGCCTGGCCGCGCTGCGCGAGCGGGGACAGCGCTCGCCCGGCGTCGAAGCTGCTGAACCGAAGGTTGCGGCTGTCTCGGTCTGAGTGTCCGCCACGACGGTTCGGGCAGGCTGCCGCCTCGCGGCCCGCTGCCCGAGTCGTTGTGTCGGTCCGGTCTGCCCGAGCCGCTGCGTGGGTCTGCCTGCGCCGCTGTGAGGGTCTGTCCGAGCTGCGGCGTGGTCCCGTCCCGATGCGGGGCGGGCCGCGCGCTATATGCCTGGTTTCTCCGCAGGCGGGTGCACGGGACCGGTCCGACCGTGGTGCGGCCGGACCGGGGGCTGGATCGGTGAGCGGCTCGCGGTCGGCGCCTCAGCCGCGTCGCTCGCCGCACTCCCGGCAGGTGCCGAACACTTCGATGGTGTGACTGACCTCGGTGAACCCGTGTTCCCCGGCGATCGAGTCGGCCCACGCCTCCACGGTCGGACCCTCCACCTCGACAGTGCGCCCGCAATGGCGGCAGACCAGGTGGTGATGATGACCGGTGGAGCACTGCCGGTAGACCGACTCGCCGGAGTCGGTGCGCAGCACGTCGACGAGTCCGGCGTCGGCCAGTGACTGCAGCGTGCGGTAGACGGTGGTCAGCCCGATGCCCTCACCGCGCTTGCGCAACTCGTCGTGCAGTTCCTGCGCCGACCGGAATTCGTCGATGTCGCCCAGCAGTGCGGCGATGGCGCTGCGCTGACGCGTGCTGCGGACGCCGACGGCGGCCTTGGCGGAAACCTGAGTCTTGTCGGCCACGGATCACCCTTCTTCGGCGTGCGCGACGGCGTCGACGACGATGTGCGCGAGGTGGTCGTCGACGAGTTCGTAGAGCACCTCACGCCCGGAGCGCTCGCCGTGCACCACGCCCGCGGACTTGAGGATGCGCAGATGCTGGCTCACCAACGGCTGGGTCACGCCGAGCGCGTCGACCAGTTCGTGCACGCAACGCGGCGATTCCCGTAGTTGCAGGACGATGGCGATGCGGACGGGCGCGGCCAGCGCGCGCAACAACTCACCGGCGTCTTCCAGTACGGTACGTGCGGGCACCGGGGCGGGGCCGGGGGAGCGGTACGGTGTGTGCGCGGCGGCCGTGTCGGCGGTCATGGGACCATCTCCTTATTGGAAAGCAATTCCATTTTGATATGCGCAGGTGTGCATGTCAAATAGGCGCGCGATCCCGCCGACGGGCCGCGTGCGCGGACGCAGGCGAAGGCGAAGGCGCTGGCGATTCGGTGAGCCGATAGGCTGATACCGCGTGCACTTCGCATCGAGTAGTTGCGGCACCAAGTAGTTGCGTCTTGCAGACGAATCCGACTCGCAGTGGATGGAGAATTCTCGCGTGGCACCCAAGTCGAAGGTGGACACCGTTGCCAACCTCGCCAAGCGCCGGGGTCTGGTCTACCCGTGCGGTGAGATCTACGGAGGCACCAAGTCGGCGTGGGACTACGGTCCGCTCGGCGTCGAACTGAAGGAGAACATCAAGCGTCAGTGGTGGCGTTCGATGGTGACCAGCCGTGAGGACGTCGTCGGCCTGGATTCCTCGGTCATTCTGCCGCGCCAGGTCTGGGAAGCCTCCGGCCACGTCGCGACCTTCACCGACCCGCTGGTCGAGTCGCTGCACACGCACAAGCGCTATCGGGCCGACCATCTGCTCGAGGCATACGAGGAGAAGCACGGTCACCCGCCGGCCAACGGCCTGGCCGACATCAAGGACCCCGAGACCGGCCAGCCCGGCGCCTGGACCGAGCCGCGCAACTTCTCCGGCCTGCTCAAGACCTACCTCGGCCCCGTCGACGACGAAGAGGGCCTGCACTACCTGCGTCCCGAGACCGCGCAGGGCATCTTCGTCAACTACAAGAACGTCGAGACCACCGCGCGCAAGAAGCCGCCGTTCGGCATCGCCCAGATCGGCAAGAGCTTCCGCAACGAGATCACCCCCGGCAACTTCATCTTCCGCACCCGCGAATTCGAGCAGATGGAGATGGAGTTCTTCGTCAAGCCGGGCGAGGACGAGCAGTGGCACCAGTACTGGATCGACACTCGCATGGCCTGGTACACCGGCCTCGGCATCGACCCGGAGAACCTGCGCCTCTACGAACACCCGAAGGAGAAGCTGTCGCACTACTCGACGCGCACCGTCGACATCGAGTACCGCTTCCGCTTCCAGGGCAGCGAGTGGGGTGAGCTGGAAGGTGTCGCCAACCGCACCGACTACGACCTCAAGACCCACTCCGAGCACTCCGGCACCGAACTGAGCTACTTCGACCAGTCGACCAACGAGCGCTACATCCCTTATGTCATCGAGCCCGCAGCCGGCCTGACCCGTTCGCTGATGGCCTTCCTGGTCGACGCGTACACCGTCGACCAGGTGCCCAACGCCAAGGGCAACCTCGAGGAGCGGGTCAGCCTGCGCCTGGACTACCGCTTGGCCCCGGTGAAGGTCGCGGTGCTGCCGCTGTCCCGCAACGCCGACCTGACCCCCAAGGCCAAGGATCTGGCGGCCCAGCTGCGTCAGCACTGGAACGTCGAGTTCGACGACGCGGGCGCGATCGGCCGCCGCTACCGCCGCCAGGACGAGATCGGCACCCCGTTCTGCATCACGGTCGATTTCGACACCCTCGAGGACCAGGCCGTCACCATCCGAGAGCGTGACTCGATGGCCCAGGAGCGCATCGCCCTGGACAAGGTCGAGGGCTACCTCGCCCAGCGACTGATCGGCGCCTGACCGACGCTTCGCGGACGCCCGCCACCGCTGTAACGGTGGCGGGCGTTCGCGTGTGCGGGGAGTGACGTGGCGGACCGACGCCGACGTGCCGGCGGTGATCATCCGGCGGCCGGGCATGCGCGTGATATCCACGCTCAGGGAACGTCCCAGAACGCCAGCTCGTGGCGCATCCCCTCGACGAAGAAGCGCTCCGCCCGCGCGGGATCCGCGCCCGACTCGTCGAGCATCTGCGCGCAGCGCCGGGTGAGGTCGGCGAAGGCCGGGTCCGCGTAGGTGTCCACCCAGCGCCGGTAGCGCGGGTCGGCGGGCGGATCGAGCGCCAGCCGCGCGCCCAGCGTCGAGTAACCCCACATGCACGGGTACAGCGCCGCCAGGCCGTCGCCGTAGTCGGCGGCCGCGTCGAGCAGGAACGCGGTGTAGGCCGCGCACGGTGCGCCCTTGACCGCGTGGTCGAGGTCGGCGCCGAATTCGGCGGCCAGGCCACGGTGCAACGCCAGTTCGTCGTGCAGCGTCGAGTGCGCCAGGTCGACGAGATCGCCGAGATGCGCGTCGGGCGCCTGCCAGGCCAGCCGGCTGAATACCCGGATGTAGTCGAGCAGATACAGGTAGTCCTGTTCCAGCCAGGAGCGGAACACCGCGTCGGGCAACGTGCCCGCGGCGATCCCCGCGACCGTGGGATGGCGGAGCTGTTCGTCGACCATCGGCCGTCCGATGTCTTCCAGGTGCGCTGCCAGACTCATGCCGCCAGTCTCGCAGTCGTGCCCCGGACCCCGGCCACTGCCTGATCGAGGCCACAACACTGCCACACGCGGCGGCCTCCGCTTGCGTCCCGGCGCCGCTGCGCGCACTCTCTTCGATGTGTGGGAAGAAGATGTCGTGGTGCGCGAACTCGCGCCGTCGGAGGCGCGGTTCGTGCGGCACGGCACGTATACCGGGCGCTCGGTCGTAGCACGGGGTGAGCTCGAGATCGACGCGCTGCGAGCGGCTTTCACCGCCCTCCAGCGCGAGTATCCGGTGCTGGTCTGCCGGATCGGCGAAGACGGCGCGGGCGGCGGCTGGCTGCTGCGGTCCATCGGTTACATGGGTGCCTGGGTGCAGCCGGGCGATATCGACGAGGTGCGCATCCCGCCCGAACCGATGAACCCACGCCACCAACTCGCCTACCTGGACATCGCCCCGGGCGAGGGCGGGACCAGGGTGACACTGTTCGTCCACCACGCCGTCGCCGACGCGGGCCACTGCGTCGCGCTGTTCGTGCGCCTGTGGCAGCACTACACCGAACGCGTGCACCCCGAAAGCGTCACCGACGGCGCGACAGCCGTTGTGCCGCACGAGCTTCCACAATCGCTGGAGTACTACGCGGTCCGCCGCGGCGCCCGGCGCAGCGCCATCTCCGGGCTGGAAGAAGTGATCGTGCCGCTCTCACCCGCCGACACCGCGCTCCCGCTCGACCCACCCGAACCCGCCCCGCCCACCATCGCCCGCCCGGAGCGCGTCCTGCTCGACGCAGCGTCCACCGAGCACATCATCGCGGTCGGCCGTCACTACGGCGTGAGCGTGAACGGCCTGGTCACCGCCGCCCTGCTGCGCGCCTACGCGGCAGGCCGCGGCGAAGCCGAAAACGGTGCCGCCACCAAGGGACCGATTCCCCTGACCTGTGTCTACCCGGTCGACCTGCGCAACCGCTTCGATCCGCCCGTCGCCGCGCAGGAAGGCACCAACATGGCGGGCCTGGCGGGATTCTCCGCCGATATCGGCCCCGGCACCGGCTTCGTCGCCCTGGCCAAACGCATTGCCGCCCGCCTGAACCACGACCTCGCCGAGGGCGTGATCCAGCAGTCGGTCCTGCACTTCCCCGAGTTCTTCGGCCCCCACCGTGTCCACTCCACCGCGGGCCACGTCGCCATCACCAACACCGGCCGGGTGCCCGAGCTGCCCACCCCGCCCGGTCTCACGCTCTCGGACTACGAAATCGTCTACGTCAGCGCCCATCCCCGCCCCTCGACCGGCAGCTCCGCCGCGGTCACCTTCCTCGTCTACACCTTCGCCGACCGCCTGTGCGTCGGCATCCTCGGCGGCGGATCGGCGGCCGCCCGGCTGCCACGAGCGGTCTCCCGCGAATTGTCCACGCTGGCAAGCGAGCCCATAGACGCCTGAGCCGACCAGGGGCATGTCCACAGTCAACGGCCCCGCGTAGTCGGCGTTCGACCTTCGGATGGCAATCGAAGTCAGGGAGAATCCCAGCTCCTCGAGCCCGCACCTCTCGCCGGTCCAGCTCTCGACACCGAGGAACCCGCCCCAGTCCTCGAGGTCACCGCAGCGGGTCTGTCATCGAGTCGATCTGCTCGCGCAAGATGTCTCCGTGGCCGGCATGCCGAGCGAACTCAGCGGTCATGAACACGTAGATCCATCGGAGGCTGACGACCACTCCGGTGTGGGGATGGTTGCGGATTTCGTCCAGGGAGAGCTCCGCGGCGATGGACCGGGCTCGGGCGCTTGCGCGTTCGAACTCCGCGATCACCTCGGTCACGGTCTCCTCATCGCTTACCTCGAAACCGCCGTGGGCCCACAGCGGGCCGTCGCAGTCGGCGTCGGTGAGTCCTCCGAGTGTGCGCTGGAACCACATTCGCTCAGCGAAGGTGGCGTGTTTGATCAGGGTGATCGGCGTGGTCGGTGAGGGCACGAGCCGAGTCCTGGCGTCGGATTCGGACAGGCCGCGCACCGTGTCGATGAGGTCGGCGCGCGCCTGGTCGAGCAGAGTCTCGAGTACTTCTCGTTCGGTGCCGGCGGTACGCGGTGAAGTGGTCATCGCGGGTGGTCCTTCCTCGGCCGGTCCGGTGCGCGCCAGACAGACCTATCTGCTGGTGGTGGCGGAAACGGCTCACCGGAAGAAGCCGGTGCCGGGATGGTCGCGGTTTTCCGCAACCGAGATACCTGATTCGGCCCGCCGAAGGATGTCGCAACCACATCAGATGTGAGCGCGGCGGGACCGATCCCGACTCTACGCTCTTGCTCGGCTTCGCATCACGGCTATCGGCCGAGCCCGCCTCGCGCGGTGCCCGAACGTGCCGGGTCTCGGCTCTCGCACCCCGCAGCCGATGTCGAGACCCGGAGCACAGTCGGGATCAGCCAGATGCCGTCATGAGTTCACAAGCAATCGGGCACGGCGGCGAGGCCCGATTACCAGGGCAGCGCGCCGTCGCGGCCGAGGAACGCGCCTGACGGGGCGTCGAGGTCGAGCATTGCGGCCTTGACCACGGGCTCGGCGCCTTGTGCGGCGGTCAGCGGCGCCTGCGCGCGGTTGATGGGGGAGAAGTCGGTTTGCACGAACCCCGGATCGATCGAGAACACTTTGATGCTGGTGTCGGCGAGCGCCTTCGACAACGTGATGGTCAGGCTGTTGAGTGCCGCCTTGGAAGCTTGATAGACGGGGACCATCAGGTCGGCCGGATCGGCTTGCGCCTGCAGGGTCAGCGAGCCCACGAACGAGGACACGTTGACGATCCGGCCGGATTCGCTGCGCCGCAACAACGGCAGCATGGCCTCTACCGTGTGGAACACGCCGAACACATTGGTTTCCATCGTCTTGCGCACCGCTTGCGGATGGGCGTACACGCTGGGGCCGGGCGCGTCCCATTCGCCGGCGATGCCGGCGTTGTTCACCAGCACATCGACTCGCCCATGGGTCTCGGCGAGAATGGTGGCCAGGCGCTGTACGGAACCGAACGAAGTGACGTCGAGGGCGTACCCCCGTGCGTCGATCCCGTGCTCGCCCAGTCGGCGCGCTGCGGCCGTGGCCGCCTCCTGTGACCGCCCCGTCACGATCACCGTGTATCCCGCCGAGCCCAATGCCAGGGCCGTTTCGAATCCGATGCCCCGCGTCGAGCCTGTCACCACCGCGATGTCTGCCACACCTGTTCCTTTCCGGGTGTCTTGTCGCAAAACCTTTCTCTTCGAGGGTGGGGCTCCGGAGCCTTGCGCACCGGCGGGAATCCGACCTCATGTTCCGCATCCGGCGCAGCCCCCGGCGATGTCTCCGGTCGCACGGACCAACCCGGGCCGTCGTAGCGGCACCGTCCAGGGGCCGACCCGCCGCTGACGGTCCGGGGCAACGCGGCAACCGATCTCCGCGGCCGCCGGGGTCCAAGACCGATGGATGTGATGTGCGCCGCCCGGCGGTCGGCTCAAAACCGTCCGCCGCGCCCACCGCGACTCGACGCCCCGCCGAACGACGTCGGGCGGAAGCCCCCCGATCCGCCTGCCGCCCCGCGCAGTATCTCCCCGATGATGATGCCGCCGAGAATCGCGCCGGTGCTGTTGCCCGGGCCCGAGAACGGGTTCATGTTCTTCTCCCACGCGTTGACACTGGTCTGCGCCTCCCGCAAGGCGCGGCCCGCCAGATCGGCTGCTGTCCTGGCATGTTCGAGCGCCCCCGCCGGATCGGCGCCCGCCAGCCCTCGAGCGGCATCGAGGTGACGCTGCGCCTCCGACAACCGGGTGCGCGCGGTCGCGTCGACTCCGCCCCGGCGGGTGCTGATGTAGTCCGAGGCGGCGGTCACCCGTGTCTGCGCGTCGATGAGCGCGTTGTCGAACCGCCTGCGCAGCTCCTCGGCGGCCAGCTTGCGGTCGGTGGCGGCCGACGCCGCGCGATCGAGTGCGGCGTCGGCGGAGACCGCGGCGTGGAAGGCGCTGAGCGGATCGCTGTCGGCCTGCCCGCCCGCAGTGTCCAGCGTCTGCTGGGCGGCGGTGACCGCGGTGGCCAGCTCCGACCCGCCGTAGCCGGTGAGTCCGGCCGCGGCCGCGATGTCCTTGCGCAGTTCGTCCAGCGCCGCGGGTAACCCGTCGCGTGCCTGCTGGATGTTCGACGCCGCGTTGTCGACCGCGTCCAGCAACGTCCTGGCCTGCCCGATCGCGCTCTCGGCGGTTCGGATCGCCGCGACCGCGCCGCCCTGCTGCCCGACCGGAAGGGCGAGCGCACCGCGCGCGGCATCGATGTTCTGTTCGGCGAAGGCGATCCGCTCTCCCGCCATCCGCACATTGTCGGCGATCGGAGCCAGCACGCTCGCCGGATGTGCGGCCGTCAGCCGGGCCAGTTCGGCCTCCGAGGCCGGAGTGCGCCCGGTCAGCTCCACCAGATCGCGGGTAAGCCTGTCGAGCCGGTTCGGGGCGTCGATGAGCAGATCACGCATCGCGTCGAATTCGGCCACCCGCGCGTCGAGTTCGCGATCGGCGCGCCCAGCCGTGGTGAGCAGCTCCACCAGCAGGCGGTGCTGCTCGTCCGTGGTCTCGGGAATGTCGTCGTCGAGCTGCTGACGGATTCGGAACGCTTGCGCCGCGGCCGCCTTCGCATTGTTCACCGCGGCGGTGAACGGCGCTGTGGCCGTGGTCCCGAATTCGCCGATCGCAAGCTGCAACTCCTCGTCGCTGGCGCGTATCGCGTCGTCGATCTCCACCAGGACCTCGCGGGATCGGGCGTGCAGGGCCTCCAGCGGCAGCGCCGCCAGCGCGGCGGTGTTGTCGGGATCGATCCGGCGGGCCGCGGCCAGTTCGGCGGCCGATCGCCGCTTACCGCGCCTGCGCGACCACCACACCAGCGCGGCCAAGCCCGCCGCCACGACGAGCGCCACGATCAGCAGGCCCCGCATGCTGGTGCCGCCGCCGCTGATCGCCGCACCGATCCCGTCGGCGGTCAGCACGGCCGCGTCCGCCCACCGGCTCTCCCGCAGCGCGGGCTCGACCTCGTTCGCCAGGACATCGTCGAGCTCCTGTTCGCTGACCCCGCTGGGCGCGTCGCCGTCCAGCCAGTACTCCCGCGCGCCGGTGGCGACGGCGAGCAGCATGTCGCGGGAACCGAACCCGGACGCGCTCGCGGTCTGCGCCGCCCATTGCTGCGCCGACTTCCCGTCGAAGTCCTCGACGTAGTAGACCCACAGCCGAACCCGGTGGTCGGTGTAGAGCCGGTCCACCGCCGTTCCGACCCGCGCCGCCTCCTCTCCCCTCAGCGCGCCCGCCGAGTCGACCACGTAGGTGTCCATCCGGCCCGGCGGCTCCGCGGAACCGGGCGCGGCCCCCAGCAACGCGGCGACCAAGAGCGCAAGGCCGACGACCGCCCGGGAGATCCAGCGGCGACAGCTCTCGAGGCACGACGACATAGTCCGAATGTATAGCCCGCCGCAGCTACCGGCGCGCAATAGCCTTCGGCTACCGGCGTGCAATAGCATCGTCGAGGTGATCACCATCGACCGCCCGTACACCGGCCATGTGTCGTCCGGGTCGAATCCGCAGCAACGCGATCTCGACGGCGCGCGGATCATCAAGATGTCCGTCGGCGGGATGGACAACAACGTCTACTTCGTACAGTGCGCCGTCAGCGGCGCCGCCGTCGTCATCGACGCCGCGAACGAACCCGATCGCATCCTCCAACTGGTCGAGCAGGAGATGCCCGGCAAGGTCCGCTTCGTCATCACCACCCACCAGCATCGCGACCACTGGATGGCCCTCGAACAGGTCACCGAATCCCTCGGCGTGCCCACCGCCGCGCACCGCCTGGACGCCGATGCCCTCCCGGTGCCTCCCGATCGCCTCCTCGAAGACGGCGAGACCTTCGACGTCGGCGACCTCGCCCTCGATGTCATCCATCTGAGCGGCCACACCCCCGGCTCGATCGCGTTGGTACTCACCGAGCCCACCGGCCGCGCCCACATCTTCACCGGTGACTCCCTCTTCCCCGGCGGCGTCGGAAAGACCCACTCGCCCGAGGCCTTCGACTCCCTGCTCACCGACGTGACCACGAAACTGTTCGACCACTACGACGACGCCTTCGTCTACCCCGGCCACGGCGACGACACGACCCTGGCCGCCGAACGCCCGCATCTGGGGGAGTGGCGCGCCCGAGGCTGGTGAGGCCGGCAACGCCCGGGTGATCACCGTCACGGCCGCCGCACCTGCTCGGCGGCCCCCGCCTGGCAAACTTGGGGAGTGATCTCGCCAGCCCCCCGCGCCCACTCGGCTTCGACCCATGAATCCGGGCTCCGCCGGGGCTTCGGCCCCGGCCTCGCGCGCTGGATCAGGCGGGGTGTCGCTGGCGCTGTGCTGATGGCTTCGATCGTGGTCGGCGGAACCGCGGTACGCGTGTGGCAGGTCGCCCGGATCAACGACTACACCCCCGCCGATGCCATCGTCGTCCTCGGCGCCGCCCAGTACTCGGGCACCCCGTCCTCGGTGTTCGAAGCACGCCTGGACCAGGCCTACGACCTCTTCGAGGCGGGCGTCGCCCCGCGCGTCATCACCGTCGGCGGCAAACAGGAAGGCGACCTCTACACCGAGGCCGCCTCCGGCAAGAACTACCTCGAGGACCGCGGTATCCCCGGCGAGGCCATCCTGGCCGTGGAAACCGGCTCCGACACCCTGCGCAGCGTCGAAGCCGTCTCCGACGCCATGGCCGAACGCGGCTGGTCCTCGGTGGCCCTGGTCAGCGACCCCTGGCATTCCCTGCGCACCCGCACCATGGCCCGCGACGACGGCCTGCGCGCCTGGACCGCCCCGACTCGTACCGGCCCCGCCGTCTACACCCGCGAATCCCAGGCCCACGGCATCTTCCGCGAGACCTTCGCGCTGCTCTGGTACCAGCTGACCCACTTCTCCGCCGACTTCCCCTACACGGCGGGGCAGTGACGACCATGCACGGCAGGCAGTGCAGCCACAACACGCAGGGCAGGTAGTGACGCGATGGACGCCATGAACGAATACACCGGCCACGACCGCGAGCGCATGGTCACCGAGGCCCCCAAGACCGCCGGATTCGGTTCCCCCGAAGCCGAATTCACCGTCGGCCACCGCTCCGAATTCGCCCGCGACCGCGCCCGCGTGCTGCACTCGGCGGCCCTGCGCCGCCTGGCCGACAAAACCCAGGTCATGGGCCCGCGCGACGGCGACACTCCGCGCACCCGCCTCACCCACTCCCTCGAGGTCGCCCAGATCGGCCGCAGCATCGCCGACGGCCTCGGCGCCGACCCCGACCTCGTCGACCTGGCCGGCCTCGCCCACGACATCGGCCACCCGCCCTACGGCCACAACGGCGAGAAGGCCCTCGACACCTGGGCCGACGCCTACGGCGGCTTCGAAGGCAACGCCCAGAACCTGCGCATCCTCACCCGCTTGGAACCCAAGATCCTCACCCCCGACGGCGTCAGCGCGGGCCTGAACCTCACCCGCGCCGCCCTCGACGCCGCCATCAAATACCCCTGGGGCAGAACAGGACCCGGCACCAAATTCGGCGCCTACGACATCGACACCGACCGCCTGGCCTGGATCCGCAAGGACGCCCCCGACCGCGTGCGCAGCCTGGAATGCCAGATCATGGACTGGTCCGACGACGTCGCCTATTCCGTGCACGATGTCGAGGACGGCGTGATCGACGGCCGCATCGACCTGCGCGCACTCGCCGACCCCGCCGAGCGCGACGCCCTCGCCCGGATGGGCCACCGCCAGCACCCCGAGATCCCCGTCGACGACCTGGTCGAAGCCGCCCAGCGTCTGTCCGAGATCCCCGTCCTCGCCGACGTCTTCCACTACGACGGCTCCTTCACCGCCTCGGTCGCCCTCAAACGCCTCACCAGCGAGCTGGTCGGCCGCTTCGCCACCGCGGCCATCACCGCCACCCGCGCCGTCGCGGGCCCCGGACCGCTCATCCGCTACCACGCCGACCTGGAGATCCCGCGGATCGCCGCCGCCGAGGTCACCATCCTCAAGACCTTCGCCCTGCGCTACGTCATGTTCGATCCCGTCCACAAGCAGCGCCAGGCCGTCCAGCGCCAGCGCATCCAGGAAGTGGCCGCGGGCCTGCTGGAATCCGCCCCACATCACCTGGACCCCCCGCTGCTGCCGTGGTGGAACGAAGCCGACACCGACACCGCCCGTGTGCGGGTGGTCATCGACCAGATCGCCTCCTACACCGAGAGCCGCCTCGAACGTATGGCGGTCGAGCTGGCCGGGTGATCGGACCCCGCCCGCGCGGCTAGACTGCAACCCGTGGCCGGACGACTTCCTGATCGCGATATCGCGGCGATTCGCGACCGCGTCCGGATCGAAGACGTGGTCGGTGAGTACGTCGCCCTCAAGCGCGCGGGCGCGGACTCCATGAAGGGCCTGTGCCCGTTCCACGACGAGAAGTCCCCCTCCTTCCACGTGCGGCCCAACCACGGCCTGTTCCACTGCTTCGGCTGCGGCGAGGGCGGCGACGTCTACAAGTTCCTCCAGCAGATCGAGCACATCGGCTTCGTCGAAGCCGTCGAGCAGCTCGCCGACCGCATCGGCTACCAGATCAACTACGAGGGCGGCGGCACCTCCGTGCAGCGCGACCGCGGCACCCGCTCCCGCCTGGTCGCGGCCAACGCCGCGGCCCACGAGTACTACATGGCCCAGCTCGCCACCCCCGAAGCCGAGACCGCCCGCAGGTTCCTCACCGACCGCGACTTCGACGCCGACGCCGCCCGCCACTTCGGCTGCGGCTACGCCCCCGCCGGGTGGGACACCCTCACCAAGCACCTGCTCCGCAAGGGCTTCGAATTCAAGGAACTGGAGGCCGCCGGCCTGTCCAAGCAGGGCAAACGCGGCCCCATCGACCGCTTCCACCGCAGGCTGCTGTGGCCGATCCGCAATCTCGGCGGTGAGGTCATCGGCTTCGGCGCCCGCAAGCTCTTCGACGACGACACCATGCCCGGCAAGTACATCAACACCCCGGAAACGTTGCTGTACAAGAAGTCCCAGGTGCTCTTCGGTCTCGACCTCGCCAAGCGTGACATCGCCAAGAGCCGCCAAGCCGTCGTCGTCGAGGGCTACACCGACGTCATGGCCATGCACCTGGCCGGCGTCACCACCGCCGTCGCTTCCTGCGGCACCGCCTTCGGCGACGACCACATGGCGATCCTGCGCCGCCTGCTCATGGACGACAACTTCTGGCGCGGCGAGATCATCTACACCTTCGACGGCGACGCCGCCGGTCAGGCCGCCGCCCTCAAAGCCTTCTCCGGCGACCAGAAGCTCGCCGGTCAGACCTACATCGCCGTCGCCCCCGACGGCCAGGACCCCTGCGACCTGCGCCAGCGCCACGGCGACGCCGCGGTCCGCGACCTCGTCGCCCGCCGAACCCCGTTGTACGAGTTCGTGATCAAGGGCTTGCTCGCCGAACACAACCTCGACACCGTCGAAGGCCAGGTCGAGGCGCTGCGCCGCGCGGTCCCCGTGGTCGCCCAGATCAAGGACAACGCCACCCGCAAGGCCTACGCCACCCGCCTGGCCGGCTGGGTCGGCTGGGACGACATCCAGACCGTCGTCCGCCGCGTCGGCGAGGAAGCCAAGAAAGCCCCCCGCTCGGGCATCATCCCCAAGCGCGCCCCCGCCGAATCCAAGGTCGCCGAGCACCCCGCCGCACGCCCCAATCCGAACGACCCGGTCCTGCTCCCGCAACGCCAATCCCTGTGCGCCGCACTGCAATACCCCGCCATCGCGGGCGCGGTCTTCGACGCCCTCGAAATCGAGGCGTTCACCCACCCCGCCTACATCGCGATCCGCACCGCGATCGCCGAAGCGGGCGGCGCGTCCTGCGGCCTCAGCGGCGCCGAATGGGTGAACGCCGTCGCCGACGCCACCGAAGACCTCACCCTGCGGGCCCTGGTCTCGGAACTGGCGGGCACGTCGATCCCGGTGAAGTCGATCAACGACATGCCGCGCGTCATCACGGGCCTGCTGGCCCGCACCCAGGAAGCCCACGTAGGCCGCCAGATCGCCACCCTGAAGTCCAAACTCCAGCGCCTGTCGGCCAGCGACAACACCGACGAATACATGGCCCTCTTCGGCGATCTCGTCGCCCTCGAGCAGTACCGCAAGAGCCTGGAAGCTCAGGCCATGGGCAACGTCGGCGACTTCGCCACCGGCTAGACCCGCTTGCTGCCCCGCCGCAGCTGATCCTGTGGCACCAGAATCGTGGTCCGCTCGTCGATCGGCTTCATAGGCTCCAACGGCGGCCGAGTGCTCAGCTTGTCCGCCAGCCGCTGCCGCCCCACCAACACCAGCTTGCGAGTGACCGGGCTGCCCGCCACCGCCCGGGTGGCCGAACTGATCTGCTCATACCGAGCCCGCCCGGCCTTGGTCCCGAGTACGTACCCGGCCGCGATACCGATCAACACCCGCAGCATCTGGTGGAGCTCCTCCCAATCGCCTGTTCGCGGCTACCATCCTGCCCGAAACGGCGCCTCCGTGTCGATCCGGCCACCACCCGCCCGTACGTCGCCTACGACACGCCGAGGTGGGATGCATCGCCGCAGGTAGATGGCCGATTTGGGAACCGGTGCGAGCATGCGCTAAAGTTTCTCCTCGGTCGGACCGAAAGGGTCGAACCGAACAGAATAGTCCCCTATAGCTCAATTGGCAGAGCAGCCGACTGTTAATCGGCAGGTTTCTGGTTCGAGTCCAGATGGGGGAGCAGCAATAGATCCGCTACCAGCGTCAGCTGGTAGCGGATCTATTTGCATTCCGAAGGCAGTACCGGAATCGACACTACGATTCAGCGCGATGGACACCGTGGTGGAATCCGCGCCGTATGCGACGAACTGCATTGAATGCGGGATGTCGACCGACTGCACGGTCGCCGAGGTCTCAGAGGTGGAGGGCAGAGGACACGAGCGGGAGCTGGAAGGTCACTGCCCGAGATGTGAATGTGTGTGGCAGGAATGCGGTTTCGAGCCGTTACCTCCGAGGATTCGGGAGGCGATACTCGCTGCGAACGGGCCGACCATCATTCAACTCGCCCCGGGCGACGCCAAGCCTGCGGCCATCATGAAAGTTCTGAGAGCTGTCGGATTGATTTCCCTCAAGGAAACGCGTTCCGCAGCAGACCAACTCCTGACAAGGTCACGGCGAGTCCCTGGTCGAGGCGTGCCGCCGCGAGGTCCGAGAAGAGATCGGCCTTGACCGTGCACCCACACGGCTACTCGCGTATGACTGGGCACCGCGTGATGACGAAGGCGACAAGCTCCTGTACATCTTTGCCTGCGGCATACTTGGTGCCGACGAAGAGCGGATACGACTCGATACCGTCGAACTGGACCACTGGGAGTGGGTGCCGAACAACCGCATCGATGACTACCTGATTCCGAGGCTTGCCCGCCGCCTGCATCGCGCGTACGCCACCGAAGGAACGACTGTGTACCTCGAACACGGTGAGCCCGGTCAGTCCCAATTCCAGATCCTGGGACCTGACATCAAACTTCATGCTTCGGCTGTGGCGACGCCCTGATAGGAGGACCATCCCTGCATACGCAGGGCTGACTTGCGGTTGGTGCTGGCCGGCACCCGCCGGTCGAAACGATCCCCACTACGCGGGCCTACGGCGATCGAGAGGAGCTCCACCAGATGCTGCGGGGGCTATCCCCGCGTACGCGGGGCCGACCGGTTCGAGATCCCCGAGTACCCAGGGTCGCCGGGACCATTCCCGCGTACACGGGGCCGACCAGCTGCAACGCCTCGGTCAGGTGCGGGTCTCGGGACCATCCCCGCGTACGCGGGGCCGACGAATCCGGCGTGCTCGATCAGGTGCTGGTCGGGGGACCATCCCCGCGTACGCGGGGCCGACATGCTGCGAGACGTCGATGACGAGATCGATGCGGGACCATCCCCGCGTACGCGGGGCCGACATCAACCCGCGCTGCTGCTCGATCTCGTTGGCGGGACCATCCCCGCGTACGCGGGGCCGACAAACCGGTCACCACCCGCGGCACCCGGTACGCGGGACCATCCCCGCGTACGCGGGGCCGACGCCGTCGAGTACACGCTCGACGGCCGGGTGGAGGGACCATCCCCGCGTACGCGGGGCCGACCATCCAGGGCCCACAAGCACACAGACCAAACGGGGACCATCCCCGCGTACGCGGGGCCGACCTGCGCTACGCGATGACCGAAGCGATGACCGAGGGACCATCCCCGCGTACGCGGGGCCGACGCTTCTCCAGGCTGGTTGTCCCGCACAGCGGCGGGACCATCCCCGCGTACGCGGGGCCGACCTTTCACCGACTCGCAGGAAACATTGGGGACTGGGACCATCCCCGCGTACGCGGGGCCGACCTCGACCCCGAGACCGACGCCGACCGCGCCCTGGGACCATCCCCGCGTACGCGGGGCCGACAGCTTGATGTCGTCCGCCGCGACTGTGATGCTGGGACCATCCCCGCGTACGCGGGGCCGACCTGCACCCCAAGTCTGTTTGGGACCATCCCCGCGTACGCGGGGCCGACCTGCACCCCAAGTCTGTACGGTTCCGGCACTTGGGACCATCCCCGCGTACGCGGGGCCGACGCGTCACCGAACGGCTGAATCAGCGGTGCGGCGGGACCATCCCCGCGTACGCGGGGCCGACACTTCCTGACCTGCTGCTTTGCAGCGCAACACCTCGGTTTTCATTCACTTTCCCAAGGTCTATTGCGCACGTACTGGTTCGGCGAGTAGCTCGCTCCGATGGTTTACCTTCACGCGCGAATGAGGATCAGCCCAGTCGAGTACGCCCGCCCGTGCCCGATGCCGGTGGTGAGCGCGTTGACGAAGGTGGCTGGGTCGGTTGCTGTGAGAGTGCCTTTGATCTCCGCTCGGGTGATCCGAAGGCCGGCATGCGGTCCATTGGAAGAGACCATCGGCAGCATACGAACAGCGAATTGTTCACTGGTGGCATGGGCGCCGATTCTGCGAACGCCGTTCGGCGAGATGTTTGGCTCTCCTTCCGGCTGAAGACGTTCTGTGAACCAGGATTCCACCCACTTCGGGCTCGAATGGGGAGAGCGTCTGCCGCGCTGTTTCGCACTGCCGCCGGCCGGTTTAGGGGCTGCCCGATCGCGGGTCGGGTTGACAACCGTGCGGAAACCGTAGGTCGCTCCCTTTCGGATCACGGCGTCCACGGGAAGGGATTTCGGTGCGAATTTCATTGCCGCCGAGGGAATTCGGGACCAATCCGCGGGGACAGCGGCCTGGACGACAAGGACGAGAGTCGCGGTTTGCAGGTCGAGGTTCCAGGTCGAAAGGATTCCCATGAGCTGACGTGCATTGGGCTCTCCCTGCTCTACCCAGCCGTGGAAGCCGCTCATGACGGTTCGGTGCATGGCTTGGGCGTCGAGCAGGGCCTTGGTAGTGAAGGGATGTCGTGCATCGAGGGCAAGAACGTGGTGAGTGGTGACGAAACGGGCCGATGCTGGAGCGGGAGCGGCTGGTTCGGTCACTGGATCAGGTTCCATTCGATCTCGGAGGTGGGGGTGATGCGGGTTCGTTTCTCCCAGCGGAGAGTGTGGCATCGGTTGTCGGAGTCGAAGGTGACGGGCTGGTCGTGGGCTGGAGTGGCACCGACTCCGGGATGGGTTTCCAGCCAGACTCGCGGTCGCGTATCGGTGGCATTCTCGAGCAGTGCAGTGCGAGCCAGAACGGATTCCGCTGTGCCCGAGTGGACTCCATTTGCGAGTTCACCGGTAGGGGGACAGGATTTCCGGCCGAGCCACAGTAGCTGCTGGGGGTGCTCGACGGCATGGCCGATCTGTTCTAGGAAATCATGGTCGCTGTATTCCAGCGCGACGACGAACGCGGCATCAGCGAGGTACCAGTGCTCGGTGATCATGGGGCTGCGGGTGACTGCCTTCGTCTCCGTGATCAAACCCCCGCTGTCCGGATCGCGGATAACGTATTTCGGTATGCCGTACCAGTCTTCGAGGACGTAGTCGCCGAAGGTGCCGTCATCAGCCAGTGGTCTGCTGGGTTGTGCGCGCGAAGCGCGGCGGTGGTCGAGGATCAGGTCCCGGGGCCGCAACGGGTAGGTGCCACCACCGACGGTCTGGTAGTCGCGGATGACAGTGCCGGGCCGGTCTGCGCGAACACCGAAACGGAGTTCCGCGAGGGGGCCCAACGGATCGGCACGGTCCAGCCCCATGGCGGCCGCGCATAGACCGATGACTCCGCTTTTGGTGGGACGCAGGTCGGTGTCGCGGTGGGCGAAGCGGGATCGGCTGCCCCAGGACTGCAGTGGGCCCGCCAGACGCAACAGCAGTACCGACGTCATGCGATCGGTAGTCATCCGCCGATGAGTTCGTCGAGAGTGGCGACTTCGATGCCGACCAAGGTGTTCGTGCTGGCGCGTTTGGCGAGCAACTCCTCGATATCGAGGTCGTAGGTGAGCATCTTGCCCGCGGTGATGTCAGGGCGTTTGCCGACGACGAACGCGTGATGGTCGAGCAATCGCTCGGTGGCCGCAGCGGCGGTGCTGCTGGTGCCTGTCGGGATGATGGGACGTTCGAAGGTGGCTGCGTAGTTGAACGGGCGTGATCCCTCGAACGAGAGAACGAAGTTGGGAAGGCTGCCGGTGGATGCGGTGCTGTTCCGCTTGGCTTCCGGGTATGCGTTGACGAATGCCTCGATGAACTCCGCTTCAGCCGCCTGGGCGGCGGACTCCACGTCCGCCTCGGCCATCCCAGCCGCTCGGAGGTTGGTGCGGAGGCGGCGGCGATCGAGGGCCGCGTGTCGGTAGAAGGTGCCTGATATCAGCGATTGGTATCCGGTCATGCCTGCGCCCGCATCGTCGCCGGCTTCGAGGAAGTCGAGCGCATTGCGCTTGCGTTCGAGTTTGGCGTCGTCGGCGGCGGCGTAGAAGTCGTCGATGTGTTCCGCGGGGTGCACCGTGAACGCATGCGCGGTCTGGATTGCTCCATCGACGTTGGCCGCGTCCGGGATTTCAGCAAGGAACCGACCGTAGAGGGCGATATCGATGGCATCCCGTGGAGCAAGTGCGGTCAGGACTGCGGAACGAAGCTCTTTCGGCGCGGCAGGCAGGGGAGTCTTTGCTGCGGGTCCTGCCTCGGTGGTGTCGTCGGATGTATCTGCCTTCCTACCTCTCGTCTTCTTCTGTGCAGCCAGTTTTGCCTTCGCGTCCAGGTATTCGTCGACCCAAGCGGTGACGATCTCGTGGTGTGTAGCTATGTAGCATGCGATCTCGCTACCGGCATCGCCGGGGGCGAAGATCAGCACTTTGGTGAGTGCAGCGGTGGTGGGTTTGTCGCCGAATTTCAGGCCCACGGCTTCGAGGCAGGCCCGGGTGGTGTCGAGGGCTTTGTCGCGATCCCAACCGTGTTCGGTAGCCAGTGCGCGGGAGGCCAGCAATGCCCATTCGCGCGTGCGGAGTCCGGTGGATTTGCCGGCCAGCGGGCCCTCGCCGTCGTTGGCGCGTCGTCGCGAATGCATTCGCTCTGCTCGGCGCCTTGCCTGACTGGTGATGAGGGTGCGTTCCTGACCGCCGAAGACAATGGTTTTGGGCATCCCGTTCTCGTCACGCACCGGCAGTGCGGCAGCCGCAGTTTCGAGTGCCTGCAAAGAGAGGAACTGTGGTTGGCCGAGGTCGGTCATCGGGTGGCTCCATTCGCGGTGTGTGGTGCGGGAGTGTAGAAGTCGCGGGCCCATCGGTAGGCGACTTCTCGCTTGGATTTATGCCATGCGGTGAGATTGTCGGTGAGCCGGACCCACTCCGGCGGGGGTGTATCGGCTGCGCGGGCGCGCTCGACAGCGTGCTGGAGGTGGCGCCACGGGATATCGCGTGATGTGGTGATCCGGTCGAGTAGCCGAGTGGTGCCCGGATTCTTCGGGCCGCGATGACCCGGAGCGCCGATCAACCCGAGCGCATTGCCGATACTGCCCCAACCGGTGGAGGGCCTGGTCTTTCCTGCGTGGTACCGAGCGAACAGGAATGCGACTCGTTCGTAGACTTCCCGATCTGCTTCGGTCGGTGCGTATGACGCGACGAGTAGGCGAGCCTGACTGATGGCGTGGATCCGGCGTAGATCGGCCAGTGCGCCGAGATCGTGGTTGCGGACGAGCCCGCACAGGTGCGCGGTGAGTCGGACTGCGGAAGGCTTTGCGGGGGAGTCGATCTCCTGTGCGTCGGCAGGAAGAGAATCGGTCACGGTCGGGGGGCTTTCTGGAGAAGGGAGGGCGCTTTGGTACTTGTCAGTTCCGAGGCGAACCGGTGCTCGGCAGCCGCCCGGGCACGGAATCCGCGCGAGTTCTTCGGTAGTGAGGCCAGACGAAGTCCTAGTAGTCGATGTGCGGAACGGCGGAGCGTTCCTGCGTACTCACGCCCGGCGTCTTCGACTCCCCGGCCTTCTGCGATGGCATCGAGCAGTTCATGAAAGGGGTTGGCGGCAGCAGCGTAGTGTTCGGCAGACGCGTCGAAGCGAGCCATCTGGTGGGCTTTGTCGGCAGGCTTTGCGCTCGGATAGGCGAGGGTCCAGGCAGTGTGTGCTGCGGCGCGGAGTGCGGTTCCGAGGTATTCAGCCACTTGCGAACCGGTTTCGGAAGCTCTGTGCAGCTCCTGCTCGCGGCCCGGGACGAAAGGGAAAGTATCGGAAATCCAAGTGGCGATCTTGTTCTGGTCCGTAGCCAGACCGACCGCCCACAGAAGTATCCGACGTTCACTGATCGAAGCGAGCCGACTGTAGAGATCACTTCCCATGGTGCGCTGGGCGACTGCCGCGTAGAGCGCGTGCGACTGCCGCCACAGTGCGCGCCTGACGGAAGGCTGCAAGGGGGCCATTTCGGAAGTCGTTCCCTTGGGGACCAGGACCGCATCCTGAAGGTACGTTGCCGGAAGGGGGGCGAGAAGTTCGCCTGCGCCGATCAGGACGCGATCGACCGCGATGCTTCCGTCTTCCGCACGGACCGGTCGTAGAAGGATGGAACGGCCGAGAATGCTATGCAGGTCGGCGGGACCATCGGGTGTTCGCCCGTTCGGTTTGCGATCGAATGGGCGGCGTTGTCGTTGCGTCCAGCTCCTGTTGAACGTGCCCGCCTTGCCCATCTCGCAGGGAGCGAGATTCAGGCGCAAGGTATCGGCGAGGGTGTCGCCGAGGGCGAGTACGCGGATGCGTGATGAGAGCCGAGTAGTGGCGAGATTGTTGAGTGCCGGCCCCAGTCCCGGCAAGTTGCCGGGCACACGACCACGGGTGCCGGGTGCATAGCAGTGCTGAACGAGCGTCGCCCGGAACGCCTCGGCGGGGCGAAGAGGGTGCTCGTATTCGAGATGGTGTTTGTCGAAATGCAGGAGGTAGTCCCCGCTGTGTTCGAGCACCAGTTGTGCGGGCCCGCAGCCGTGTTCGTCGATGAATGGCGCGAGGTGGGCGTTCTGCCACAACGGCAACAGTCGGTCGAACATGTTCCATGTGCCGGGATCGTTGCGTAGCCAGGTGGCGGCTTCGTCCAGCGGGTGTCTGGTCCTTACCCACTCCACCCATTCTTCGGTGTCTTCCGGGTGGATCCCTGCTGCATAGCAGATGGCGAGCAGACACTCGATGATTGCCACGGTTTCGCCGGGAGTCGTCCCCGAGACAGTCTGCAGCTCTTCGGCTTCGGCCAACGCGGTGACGAGGGAGACGGGGCGTCGCTCTCCGCTGGTTGTCAGTGCGAGAAGGCATGATTCGGTCCGCGGATCCCAGTGGAACGCGGAACCCTGTGGAATATCCTGATATGACGCCAAGCTAGTTGATGGCACGCGAGAACCATACTGCCGCAGAGGAAGTCATGGAAGAGGAACTTAGAAACTCCCAATTGCCGTGGGGGAAGACGGATCTGTCGGGGATGTCTGCGGCCCGGGGTGGGCCATCCTGGGACCCGCTGCTGGCGCACCTCCTCGACGTAGCCGCGGTCACCATGCGGCTGTGGGACGTATACCTGCCGAAACCCATGCGGGTGCGACTGGCCGAGGCATTCGGTGGCGGTGACGAGTCCGTCGCGCGTGCGGTGGTGGCGTTCCTCGCCGCACTGCACGATCTAGGCAAGGCCTCCGATTGCTTTCAACACCTGTTCGGCACCGGACGCGGAGCCAGGCCGGGGCTTGTCGAAGGTCGCGCCGAATGGGAGCGGATAGTGCACGCTCACGGGTTTCCATTGGCGCATGCGGCGGACTTGGCGGCCGGCGCCCGTCACGAGCACGTCACTGCGGCTGTTCTTCCCCGGCTACTCGGATGCCGGTGCCCGGATTGCGGCGGTAACGAGCAGCCGGTGCGAGGGCTGCACATTGTCGCGATGCTGCTCGGCGGGCATCACGGCCATATACCACCGAAGGACACCGTCGATCGCGCTGCTGCTGCCGTCTCGCCGCAACTGCTGCGCGAGGTGCATCCTTTGCTGCTGACGGACCTGGCCGAACAGCTCGAGGTCGATCTGGAAGCACTGCCACACGTTGTCCGGCCCACCAGGCCGAGTACTTTTCCGGTGTTCGCCGGTTTGGTGGTGCTCGCCGACTGGGTAGCCTCCACCGAAACGCTGTTCACCTACCGGCGCCTCGGGCCGATCTCGTCATGGTGGGCGAGTTCGCGAGCCGAGGCAGTCGCCGCGTGTGACCGGCTGCATCTGAATCGCTGGGAGCCGAATCCGGTGCAATGGGCGGATATTTGGCCGGCGACGATGCCGCGCCCTTTCCAATCCGCGGTTGTCGACCACGTTCCGTCGGAAGGGCAGATCCTCGCCATCATCGAATCCGACACCGGATCGGGAAAGACCAGGGGAGCGCTGTGGTGTGCCCACCGGCTGATTCGGACCCGCGGTTATACCGGGGTCTACCAGGCGGTTCCGACCCGCGCGGCAACGAATCAGGCCGCACGTGAGATGAGGTCCTTTCTCGGGACCGCGCTCGGTCGAGACGGCATCGCCAATCTCGCCGTCGTCCACGGCGCAGCGGCAGCCGCCACTATCGTCCACGAGCTGCTCGATGCCGGTGCGGCCGAACAGTCGGAACTGGACGCGATTCGCGAGGCCGCTGCGGCATCCATCGAAGCGGGTAACGATCTCGACGGACATGTCGTGCTCGATCCCTGGTTTCTGCGCCGCTGCCTCGGTCTGATCTCACCTTTCGGCGTCGGGACCGTCGATCAGGTGGTGTTGTCCGCGCAGCCGTCGCGGCATTGGTTCCTCCGGATGTTCGGACTTGCCTGCAAGATCATCATCATCGACGAAGCCCATGCCTATGAACTGTTCCAGCAGCATCTCTTACAGGCCGCCTTGTCCTGGTTCGCCGATGCAGGTGCGTCGGTCATCGTCCTGTCCGCTACGTTGCCGCGGAATGTGCGTTCGGAACTCACCGAAGCATGGTGCAGGGGACTGGGTACCGCACCTGTCGATGCGGGAGAGTCCGGTCCGATCACAATCGTCGATCAGCACGGTTCGGTCCGCCGTATTGCCCCGCCGGTGCCGCATCCGCTCCACACGACGATCTGCCTCGAGGAGGATCCAGGACATGTCGCGCTGGCGCATCGGCTCCTATCCGAGATTCGGTCCGGCGGGATCGTCGCAGTCATTCGTAATCGCGTGCAACAGGCGCACGATCTCTACACCGAAGTGCGTGCCCTCGCCGAGAACGAGGGCTGGGAACCTGACGAGATCGTCATTCTCCACGCGGGGATGCTTCCCCGGATCCGCCAACAGATCGAAGCCGAGATAACCGAACAGGTCGGTGCTGTTCCGGGTGGCGGCCCCAATCCGCTCCGGCCACAGCGCCTCATCGTCATCGCGACGCAAGTCGTCGAACAGTCGCTCGATCTCGACTTCGACTGGATCGTCACCGATCTGGCGCCCATCGACCTGCTGATCCAGCGACGCGGCAGACTGCATCGCCACTCGGTGAACGATCCCCTCCGGCCGCCTCGGTTCAGGGCGCCGCAGATGACCGTTCTGCACCGAACGCGTAATGGGTTGCCGGTTGTCGGAAAACCGAGTCGGAACAGGCCGGACGACGAGACCAATGCCGATGCCTGGGTCTATGCGCCCTTCGTCCTCGCTGCTACCTGGAAAACGCTGTCGGATCGCATCGGGCGAGGAACCTGCGGCACCTGTGGTGTTCATCCGGGAGGGAACTCGACGCTGCACATCGTGACTCCGGCCGATTCGGGCGCTCTCATCGAGTCTGTCTACGGTCCGCTTTCTCCCGCCGGTGGTTCGATCGGGGAACTGATCGAAACAACGAGGCACGAATGGGAAGTCGAGCTTCAGGAGGAGTACATGCAGGCCGAGCACCTCGCGGTCGCCCCCTACACGCGTCGTGGGAGGCCGACCGGCATCGAGAATCTAGCTTCGGGATCGGCTCATGGTTCCGGGGATAACGGTGGAGCACAGGGGATTCGCGCCCGATCGCGACTCGGCGAGGAGACCGTTCCTGTCGTGGTCGTGTTTCGGCGATCGGATGGCGGGCTCGCCTACGACTCGACGGGAACTTTGCCGCTGGACTTTCGCCGGTATCGGGGAGACCTCACGCCAGCCGAAGTCGACGTTGCTCGTCGACAGCAGTACGACATCATGTCGAACACGATCGCCGTTCCGGTCCGGTGGTTTTCGAGGGGGCGCATACCTGCTACCAAGACATGGCCGCCTCTCGGTCGGGGACCATTCGGACGGCTGGACGTTCTCGTCGTCGATGCTGATGGTCGGTGCGAGGGGCTCCCCGAACGCCTTCGGTACTCCGATACCCGGGGTCTGTCGATTTCTCGATGACAACCTCGGACCTGTCGATAGGCTCGGACGGAAGGGTTCGCCTGCTGAAACGAAGTGAAGTAACGTACCAGTCGCCCCGTAATGGCGGGGATGGACCGTAGCTGGGCGTCAGCTCATCTCGAGCCCCGGAGAACCGGGGAAACGCTCGTTGCATCTGCAAGCATCATGGTTGAATTCGCGATCATGTACAGAGGCGCATCGTGCGAGTCGTCCCCCGCAGTAGTGGATGCTGGTCGACTTCGGCGGGCTGCGCTCTTTCACGGTAGCGATTCAAAGTGAATGAAAACGGACGTGATGCGTCGGAACGCCGCAGGTCAACAAGTGTCTGCCCCGCACGTGCGGGGATGGTCCCTCACGCCGAGCTAAGGGCCATCCCCGCACCGCGTCTGCCCCGCACGTGCGGGGATGGTCCCGGGGTGGCCGTGATCAGGTCGAGGACAGTGGTGTCTGCCCCGCACGTGCGGGGATGGTCCCTCGCGGAGACTCAGGTAGCGCACCATGCCGCCGTCTGCCCCGCACGTGCGGGGATGGTCCCCCGAACGCCGTGCAGATCTGGGATTCGTGGCGGTCTGCCCCGCACGTGCGGGGATGGTCCCACCAACACCCAGCAGCCCGACTTCGCCGCGATGTCTGCCCCGCACGTGCGGGGATGGTCCCGATAGCCACGAACGAAACACGAGTTCTTGCCAGTCTGCCCCGCACGTGCGGGGATGGTCCCTGAATATGGCAATGAAAACGCTCCAGACATCGGTCTGCCCCGCACGTGCGGGGATGGTCCCTCCCGCCCGTTCATCCTCTGATAGATGGCGGTGTCTGCCCCGCACGTGCGGGGATGGTCCCTTGTTGTGCACGTATTTCACATCATCGGGCTGGTCTGCCCCGCACGTGCGGGGATGATCCCCACCATTGCTGTGTGGTGACGGCGTACGCGATGTCTGCCCCGCACGTGCGGGGATGGTCCCCACACATATCGGGTGCCATGCCGCAAGTTCGCGTCTGCCCCGCACGTGCGGGATGGTCCCTGCTCGGTGATCGCCCTACGCGCGGAATCGACGTCTGCCCCGCACGTGCGGGGATGGTCCCGCCTGGCCGACATTGTGCGGGTCGCAAGATTGGTCTGCCCCGCACGTGCGGGGATGGTCCCCGGTTCAGGATGTGATCAGCCGGGGTGGGCACGTCTGCCCCGCACGTGCGGGGATGGTCCCGGGCAGTGGGCGGCGCGGCACCCCCGCGGCTTGTCTGCCCCGCACGTGCGGGGATGGTCCCCGGAATAGTCGCAGCACCGACTTCACGCAGATGTCTGCCCCGCACGTGCGGGGATGGTCCCCAGTGCCGCGGCCCTTCGGGGTTGCAGGTGGCGTCTGCCCCGCACGTGCGGGGATGGTCCCCCGCGGGTCTCGGCGACCATGCGGTGGCCGATGTCTGCCCCGCACGTGCGGGGATGGTCCCTTGATCTCGCCCTCGAACTGAGTGCGTTTGCGGTCTGCCCCGCACGTGCGGGGATGGTCCCTGGGCCGCGATCGCCCGCCCCGCGGCGGGCAGGTCTGCCCCGCACGAGCGGGGATGGTCCCGTGCCGAGGTTGTCCTGCGCGCTGTTGACGGCGTCTGCCCCGCACCCGCAGGGAGTGCCCCACCACCGCCACTCTTCCCGGCAGAGAAACCGCGCCTGCCCGCGCACGCAGGGATGCGTCAGCGTTATCTGCCACGGAATGATGCATCCCCCACAGCTCGCTCTCTTGCTGGCGGCATTGCGGGGCACCACGTTATTGACGCTTGCGTGTAGGTGGGCGTAGGGAAGGGCCCGGCGCGACTGGGATCGCACTGCGCTTCCCGAATCCGAAGCTATGTTCCTGTAACAGGCGTTGCACCGGCCGCTTCTGCGATCTGATCGATATGCCTAGCGAGATCGAAATCCAGCTTGGTCAGTTTCCGTCCGGCGTCGTGAGTTGTGATCCGGAACTCGACTCGCTGCCAGGTGATCAGCATGTCCGGGTGATGGCCGACTTCACGGGCCTTCGCTGCGACGTAAACGGCCAAGTGGACGCATTCGTGATAGGTGTGGGCGAACGTACGTGTGATCTCGTTCCCGTCGCGCTTCCAGCCGGGTAGGGCGGCAAGGGCAGCGGCGATCTGGCTGTCGTTCAGTGGTGCGGGCGGTGAGCTCATGCGAGGGACCCCACGATGGCTTGGAGTTCACGGCCCGCTGAAGTGTGTGCCCACGCGCTTGAATGGGCAAGGAGGGCCTTCAATTCCCGGCGGAGTCTCGCTGAACCAGTTTTCTCGAAGGCTTTGGCAGCTTCCGTGGCTGCCCAGACGGCACGGTCAGGGTCTGGCATTTTGGCGAGTGCGGCGGATTGTCGTGCCCGGAAGACTGCGTTGTCGCGGCGTGCCAGCTCGGGCATGGAGTCCATGATTTCGTCCCACAGGGCTGCTGCGTCGGCGGCGTCTTGCGCTGTGCCGGTGCGTCCGTAGCTGATCGCACGTTGCACTTCGACATGGTGTGGGGTGCGTCGGCAGGCGTTGCCCCATGGATGTTCGTCGTCAACCCTGGCAGTGAGAGCGGCGACGTTGTCTAGCAGGCGGTCCGCTGTTGCGCGGTCTCCAAGCATGGCGTGGCCTTGTGCTTCGTGTTGAAGTGCGATCACGCGGCACTTCGGGGACAGTTTCTGCCCGGCAGACTGAGCGGCACGGGCGTAGTCCACAACGACACGGCCGTCGTCGAGGTCCAGCGCGAGCATCGCCATGTTGGACAAGGCGTATGAGATGACCTGCTGCTCACCAGAGCGGTGCGCGAGGGCCAAGGTGGTGTAGCGCCATTGTGTGGAGGCGGCGAGGTTGCCAGCGTCTTGATGGAGCCAGCCGAGGAGAGCGGCGTAGGCGGCGCCGGTTTCGAGTAGGCCGCAGCGTGTGAGGGAATCGGCTTCGCTCGCCAACTGGATGATCAGTTCGGTTTGAGCCTGCACGGCGGGTATGAGGTGAAGGGGGCCTAGAAAGGCGTCCGCTGCGTAGTGTCCGGCGAGCTGGACGTGGAAGTGGTCGACGAGTTCGGGCGGCGTATGTGTGTCTTTGAGGCTGCCGAGTGGCGAATCCGCCATGTAGGTCCGGCATTCGCACGACTCGTTCAGCGCCGATGGACCGAGCACCAGCCCTGCTACTGACCCGGTCATCACCTGAAGGAATCTCTTCCGATCCACTGAAACCTCTTCTGCCGCAACTGGAGGGCTCAGCTCCACGGTAGCCGCATTCGCTACCTGTGGAAGCGCTGTAGCTCGGCGCCGCTGGCGCTGTCTGCGTTCCTCCCATGCGGTCTGGCCAGCGGCGACTATTTCCTCGAACCGGGCGCGGTCTTCATCCGATGCCCGCTGCCGCAGCGCGGTGTCGAGAATCTCCTGAGTCTTGGTGCGGAGGACGACACTGCCCAAGCCGGCGCGCCAGTTGTTGACCGTGGTCGTCTCGACACCCAGCAACGAGGCGAAGTCGCGCACCGATCTGCGCATCGCCTCCTGCAAAGCGACCGCTTCGAACCCCGTCCACTCCTGCGCTCGTACCATCGCCCCGCCTTCGCACCCTGTATGGAAGACCACCCCTACGCTGCGCCCACAGTACTCCGTCATTAGGCCATCTTCGGCTGAATCAATCTCCACGAGAGTAGATCTCGGCCCCGGTGCCGGGGTGCGAGAACTGCATGGCGACGACGTGTGGCGATCCCTCGGCATCGGGCGCTGACCACGAAATTGCCAGCAGCTCCTCAGCTCGTCGCTGCCGATCGGAGTCTCCTTGCGCCAGGGAACGCGCCGCGATCGGTACATGAGCGATCGCCTGCACGGCAACGGTGCACATGTCCACGTTCGTGATTCGGAGTATCAGCCTTGCTCACAACACCATCCGGCGTCCCCAGAGTATGCCCGGCTGGGTACGGCTCACCCCAGGTCGCGGACCGAGAGTTCCGTGTCCCGATGTACACCGAGCAGTTCGCGGTGAACCCGCACGCCGTCTACGCGCAGATGCGCGAGCGGTTCGGATCACTGGTTCCGGTATGGCTCGCGCCGGGCGTCCCCGCAACCTTGGTGATCGGCTACCGAGCAGCCCTGGAGATCCTGCACGACCCCGAGCATTTCCCCACCGACCCGCGCACCTGGCAGCAAGCCATCCCACCGCACTGCCCGGTGTTGCCGATGATGCAGTGGCGCCCCAACGCCCTGCGCAGCACCGGCCCCGAGCACGCCCGATACCGCTCCGCCACCGTGGCCGCACTCGACCGGGTCGACCTCCACGCCACCCACGCCGTGGTCGAGCGGATCGCCCTCGACCACATCAACCGGTTCTGCGAACGCGGCTACGCCGACCTGATCGGCGAGTTCGCCTTCCCGCTGGTCTTCGACGTGATCAGCGACCTGCTGGGATGCGACCCCGACCTCAGCGAGCAAGCCGCTACCGGAATGGCGATGGTCTTCGACACGACCGACGCCGCCGAGGGGAACCGGCTGCTCGTGGAAGCGCTGGCCGAACTGGTCCGCCGCAAACGCGCTCGGCCGGGCCGGGACATCACCTCCTGGCTGGCGGCCCATCGTGCCGGTCTCACCGACGAGGAGCTCGTCCACCAGCTGGTCACCCTCTACGGCGCGGCGAGTGAGCCGTTGACGAACCTGATCGTGAACACGTTGCTGGCGATGATGACTCGCTCCGGTTTCGGGGGTGACGTCGCCGGTGGGGCATGCTCGACCCGGGATGCGCTCGAGCGCGTGCTGTTCCGTGACCCGCCGATCGCGAATTTCTGCATGTCCTATCCGCGTCGGCCGCAGTTGATCGGCGGTGCGGTGTGGGTGCCCGCGCATCAGCCGGTCGTGATCAGCCTGGCCGCGTGCAATACCGATCCGGACATCGTGGGCGGCGATATCCGGCACAACGCATCGCATCTGGCGCTCGGCGCCGGACCGCACAGGTGCCCGGCGTCGCGGCTGGCTCATCTGATCGCCGGGGACGCGATCGATCAGTTCCTCGACGCCCTGCCGGAGATCGTGCCCGCGGTTCCCGTGGACCAGCTGCGGTGGCGGCCCGGACCGTTCCACCGGGCGCTGGAGGCGCTGCCCGTCGTCTTCGCGCCTGTTCCGCCGCTGGCTCTGCCGACCGGCCGTTGACATCCATCCGACTCGAGAAGGCAAACGTGATGACCGATCTTCAGTCCGCCCCCGCACCTGTCGTGCTCGATGTCACCGGGGCTGATATCGCCGGTGAAGCGGCACGGCTGCGTGCGCTGGGGCCGTTGGTGCCGGTGGTGTTGCCCGGCGGGATACGTGCCTGGGCGGTGACCGATGCCGACCTGGTGAAGGATCTGTTCGTCGATTGGCGGGTGTCCAAGGACGCCCATCGGCATTGGCCGGATTTCGTCGCCGGGCTGGTCCCGCCGGACTGGCCGCTGATCTCGTGGGTGTCGGTGCGCAATATGTTCACCGCCTACGGCACCGACCATCAGCGGCTGCGCCGACTCGTCGGGCCCGCGTTCACCGTGCGCCGGGTCGCATTGCTGCGGCCGCAGATCAGGCGGATCGTCGCCGAGCTGCTCGACGGGCTGGCCGCGCGGCCCGCGGGGGTGGTGGTGGATCTGCGGGAGGAGTTCGCGGCGCAGGTGCCGTTGCGGGTGATCACCGCGTTGATGGGTGTCCCGACGGACCTGCGGGAGGGGCTGCGGGTGTGTGTCGGGGAGATCTTCTCGACTGCGCCGCAGCGTGATCCGCGAGTCACGTTCGCCGAGATGGTCGACATCCTGACCACGCTCGTGGCCCGCCGCCGGGCCGAGCCGGGGGAGGACATGACCAGTCTGCTCATCGGTCATCGCGACGACGGGGACCGGCTGAGCGAGGAAGAGCTGGTGCACACGCTGCTGCTGATGATCAGCGCCGGCTACGAGACCACCGTGAACCTGCTCGACCAGGCGGTGTGTCAGTTGCTGCGCCGGCGCGAGCTTCTGGGTCGGCTTCGTGCCGGGCGGATCAGCTGGTCGAGTCTCGTCGAGGAGACCTTGCGGTGGGCGCCGCCGGTGGCGAATCTGCCGCTGCGGTACGCGGTCGTGGACTTCGATGTGGCGGGCAGGCGGATCAAGGCCGGGGAGGCCGTTCTCGCCTGCTTCGCCGCCGCCAACCGCCGCTCGCACGGATCCGACGCCGACGATTTCGACCCGGCCCGCCCGAGCACCGAGCATCTGTCCTTCGGCTACGGCCCGCACTACTGCCTCGGCGCGCCGCTGGCCCGCCTGGAAGCCGGGATCGCGCTGCCCGCGCTGTTCCACCGGTTCCCCGACCTCACGCTCGCCGTCGCGCCCGAAGCGCTCGAGCCGTTGAGCAGCTTCGTCGCCCACGGTCACCGGTCGCTGCCCGTGCGGCTGTCCGCGGACTCCGGCCGGTGAGGGCGCCACGGCGCGAGCGAGGCGCATCGGGGCGGTCGCGCGGCAGGGGAGGGGAGTGCCGTCGTGGTCGCTGACAGTCCGGAGCCGATGTCGCCTTCGCCTGTCGGCGGCGTCATCCCGATCACCCATGCCCTCAGCATTCGTGATCGCACCGCCACCGACCGGCTCCGCCACGACAATCCGCACTGGCCCGTGCGCTCACCGGCCGACGCCGCGAAAGCGCTGCTCCTGCACGACGAATGCCCCTGGCACTGCTCGACCCGCGTCGCGGCGTTGCTCGTGAGCGCCGACGGCTACCGGTACTTCCGCGACCGCGGGCTGATCGAAAGGGACGCATGGATACCGCACTCGGATTGGTGAACCTCGGAATCAGCGAGTCCGAAGCCGACGATCGGGCCACGCTCGTCGCATTGGCGGCCCAGCACGGTTGCCACGTCGCCGAGGTGATCGCCATCGACGAGAACACCTATATGCCGACCACGCTGATCACCCACACCGCGCACAAGCTCGGCGCGGTCGTGATCCTCGCCCCCGGTTCGGCGCACTTCGGCTCCGCCGCGAAGGCACTCGCGCTGGCCTGCACGCTGATCGCGCCCCACACGGTCATCCCGCGCGCGGCCGGCTGGAGTCCTTACCGATGACTCGAACGGTCTCGCGGCCGGGCCGGCTCGACGACCGGCCGGGTATGGACGCGGCCTTGGGCTCTTCGCCGATTCGGGCGCCCTTCGCATCGCGTACAGCGACCGGGGCGCGGTCGGACGAAGGCCCGAATCTGGTTGTCGAAGAATGCGGCTCGCAGTGCGGACACCGGGTGTGGACGACCGAAGTCAGGCTCGAGCGGATACTCCATCTTGCTGAGCCACTCGAAGGGCCTTCGGATCGTGCGGCAACGATCTGCGCGGTCGCCTCCGGCGGTAGGTTGTTCGGAATGACCATACGCGCGAAGATCTGCGGGATTCGCTCCGAAAGGGACCTGAGAATCGCGGTCGACGCGGGAGCCGATGCGATCGGGCTCATCAGCGGTGTGACCCATGTCAGTGAAGACGCGCTGGATGCCGATCGCGCGGCCGAATTGTCCCGCCGCACACCTCCCTTCGTGACCAGGGTGCTGGTCACTCATCTGGAGGAGGCCTCCGAGATCGTCCGGCTCGCCGATCGGATCGGGGTCGATGCGATCCAGGTGCACGGCCTGGTCACCGATGAAACGACACGCCGCGTGCGCGAACTGGCCAACGGTCGCAAGGTGCTGCGGGCGGTGCATGTGACCGGGCCCGAAGCTGTCGAGGTCGCGGTGCGCGCCGCCGCGGATTGCGATGCTGTACTGCTGGATTCGCGGACAGCGGATCGCCTCGGTGGTACCGGAAGGACGCATGATTGGACGATCAGCGCCGAGATCGTGCGTGCCCTCACCGAGGTGAATTGCCCGGTGGTCCTCGCGGGTGGGCTCGGCCCCGCCAACATCGATGAAGCCATCGCGGCTGTCCGACCGCACGGCATCGACGTCAACAGCGGCGTCGAAACCCCCGCTGGTGACAAGGACCCGCGGGCCTGCGCGGCATTTGTGACGGCAGCGCATCGTGAAGCGAACTCGCGCACTATTGAACAGCCAGGACCATGAGCCTGAGGCCGAATGCCTCGCCACGAGCGTGATGAGCCCGGCCACGCAGGTCGCGCCGGCAGAGCGAGGACGCATCCCGTGGCGAACGATGTGGCGACGCTGGAGTCGGCGCGGTCGGGGGCGACGAGCAGGATGGCCGAAGCCACCAGCAGCAGCTGACGTTGCGGGTCATGACGCTGTTGACGTCCGTTGCTGGGGACTGCCCCGTGCTCCTGATCGGTGCCCGTTCACTACAACTACGGTCGATTCGACACTGTCGCCAGGAACCGGCCTTCCGTGATTCAACTCCGCACCGACGTCACCAACGCGGTGAGCTCACGGCGTAGCAAACAGCCGGAAACGGCGGCCACTGATGGCTTCTGCCACCCGTTGGGCACTGCGCTCTTCCGGTTCGTCCGAGGTGTCGAGTACATGGTTTTCGAACTCGCCGAGGTCGGAGAACTGACCCCACATGGAGAGGATCGGCCCCTCGTCGATCAAAGCGTTCGGCGCGGTTCGGGCTCGGGCTCGCTGCAGCGTGATATCGCGCTGCGGCCGGAGCACCACGTAGTGGACCACCAGCTCCGGGTGCTGTGCCGCTCGGGTTCGGAAGTGGTCGAGCATCCACGGCCCCACGATTCCGTCGATCACCGTGGTGAATCCGCCGAGCGCATAGGTATAGCCGGCGCCTGCGATCACATCCATGACGGTCTGGTTCTGCGCACTAGAGGCGGGTTCGTACGGAGGTATCGCACCTGAAACGATGTAGTGCCAGAAGTCGTCCGTGTGCAGATGAACTCCCTTGCTGGAACAGCGGGCGAGCTTCGCGGCGAGGGTGGACTTGCCGGCCCCGGGTGGGCCCGTCAGGATGATCACGTGTCCGGTCACGGACGACAAGCTACCTCCTATCCTCCTGCCTGAAGTACTCGATTTCTGCCGACCTGGGGCCGCTGCCGCGGAGCCAGGCTCTATGGAGTCGATCTGCAACGAGTGATCCCGACTCGCATCCATGGTGCAGGTCGCGGCCGTGGGAATTACGAGCATCGCAGTGACCGAGTTCCGCCGCTTTCAGCACGTCAGTTGCTGGGCGGCGTCTTCGTGCTGCCCGGGCCACCCCATTGCCCGGAGTTCGTACCCCATGCCCACCTACCGTTCGGGCCGTCACGAGCTCGGCCGGAACTTCCTCACGGACCGCAAAAAAGTCGATACGATCGTCGACCTCGTTTCCCGAACAGCAGGCCACAATCTCACGCCATGAGGCCGGAATCCATTGCCGTGAGTGCGCCGCCGAGCCGCTCGCCCCGGTCACCGCTTCGGTGTCGCACCCAAGCATCGATTCCTCCGGAAGACCGGCAGACGTCAGGAACTACTGCGCTACGAGCAGCCGGATGGGCGGGGCGATCTGCTGGGGCGGTGGCCCGATCAGGGCGGGGTCAGTCGTGGTGGGCGACGACGTTGACCACGGTGCCGTCCGGTGCGCGGACGAAGAACCTGCGCACGCCCCACTCCTCGGTGGTGAGGGGGTGCACGATCTCATAACCGAGTCGGCGGGCCTCCTCGTAGGCGGCGTCGAGGTCGTCCACGTGGACGGAGATGGCCGAGTCCTCGGGTGCGGTGGCATCGCTTGTCACCAGTTGCACATGGGCGCCGGTCGTCGGCGAGGTGAACCGGGCGACCCAGCCGAGATCGAACTCCTCGGTGCTCAGGCCGAGGAAATCGGTATAGAAGCCCTTCGCGGCGGCGATGTCGGCCACCGGAAGGTTCGTCGTTATACGGGTAACTCGCATACGGATCTCCTGTCAGGGTCGGATAGCTTCGATGATTGTCCGGGGGATGCCGTCGATCACTCGCAGGCCACGCCATCGCCGTCTCTGTCCAGGCCGGACCGGTATCCCGGTTCACCCGCGTACAGTGGCGCAGCGCCTGCGGCGCGGGCGGCGGCGCAGTTCTTGTAGTAGACGTTCGACGGCGCGGGTGGGGGCGGCGCGATAGTCGGCTCGGGTTCGGGCGCGGGCGGGGGTGGCACGGCAGTGGGCTCCGGTGCGCGCTCGGGCTCGGGGACAGAAGCGACCGGTGGGGCGGGCGTCGGCTCCGGTGCGTGCGTGACCGGCGGGCCGGCCGGTGCCGAATCGGTCGCGGAATGAGCTGGCGGGGAGACGCTTTCGAGAGGCATCGGAACCGATGTCGGCGCACGGGTGGTCGTCGGTCGAGTGGTTGTGGGGGTTGCCCGGGTGGTGGTCGGTGCCGGTTGTTCGGCGTCGTTGTCGTCGCCGAATACCGAGCCGATGCCGCCACACAGGCAGAGCAATCCGATGATCGCGCCGACGATGATGAGGCTGTTCCGGTTGGTGCGCCGGGCGCGTGCGCGGTTCTCGGCTTGTCGGTCCTGGTATGCCATGAGGAGCCTTTGGGGTCGATGATGTGCGGGTTGTCCCGCGGTGTCTTCGTCGGCTGGGCCGCGATCTTCGGCTGCGGATCTGCCGACCGGGGAATGCCGGCATTGCCGTGCCGCGCATTCGGTGAGCACAGTCGTTCGTGCGGATGTCCGAGCAGAAACTGCTGCAGGACAGTCGAACTCGCTGTACGGGTAGGCGTTGTGCGGGCTCATAGTAGAAGCGTTGTCGTCGATCTCGCCCTCGGTCCGGACGAAAATGCCGGGATACGGGCGGAAAATCAACCGAATCGACTACAACGTCTGTGGTCGGCTCGGCGGTGTGGTTCCCGCGTACCCTGCACGGGCCGCCTCATCGGGGTTAGAGTCTCGTTTCGGCGCAGCGTGACGAGCGGCTGATCATGGAATCGTGGGGAGAAGAATTCGATGCTCGACAAGTCGAATCATCGATGCCCGTCGCCCGCCGATCGGACACCGCCGTCGACGAACGAGCCGATCGTCGGCGACGGGGAATATCGGACTGCGCCGGGACGGGCGGGGCGTGGTGCGGGGGGTGACCGGCCGCGGGCAGGGATCGCGCGTACCTCGTGAGTCACGCAGTCGAGCGGGATTCACCGACACACCAGGAACAGGGGACGAATATGTCCGAGGACCGGCTGACCCTCACCGAGCGGTGCGTGCTGCTCGTGCTGATGGCCGAGGCCAGGGAGATGACCAACGCGGAGCTCTACGCCGTCGCGGGCGTCAAGCTCGAGGGCAGGTACCGGCGGCGCCTCAACGACCTCGGCCTGGTGGACAGCGTCCAGCTGAATCGGTCCTTCGTGCACGAACTCACCGATCGCGGCGCGGTCTGGTGCGGCGCGGAGCTGACGCGGGAGCGGCCCGCCCGCTCCGGGCCCGCCGGGGGCGCCCTCTACGCCGTGCTCGCCGCGTTGCGCCGGTACCTCGACGAGGCGGGTCTTTCACCGGCTGATCTGTTCCGGCCCGACGTGGCGGGGCAGGTCGAATCGGCGTACACGGCGGTCAGCAAGGGCGGCGGCGGGCCGGTTCGGCTCGCGGTGCTGCGGGATCGGCTCGACGGATTGCCGAGAGGGGAATTCGACCGGGGCGTCGAACTGCTGTCGCGCCGTCCGGGTGTGCACGTCCGGGCCGAGGCGGATCAGAAGACGCTGACCGACGAGGACCGGGACGCGGCCGTGGTGCTCGGTGGGACACCTCGGCACCTGCTGACGGTGGAAGCGTCGAAATGAATGCCGGGGTGTCGAGATCGATACGGTGATGAACGAGGAACAGCACAACGCGCTGTCCGCGATCCAGTTCAGCAGCGTGCTCAATCCGGAAGCGATCTGGAGCCCGCTGAGCCACCACGTCGACGGATTGCATCCGGACGCCGTGGCCGAGCTCGTCCGCGCCGTTCGGGCTGCTCGGGCCAGGCCCACGGTGGCACCGACGGGGTTCGTGCTCAGCGGTGAGAAGGGGGTCGGGAAGACGCACATGCTCGGCTGGCTGCGTCAGCATGTGCAGCAGGCCGGTGGCTCTTTCTTCATGCCCAAGCTGATCGACGGGGCGTCGTTCTGGGCGGGGGCTGTGCACGGCATCGTCACTCAGTTGCGCGGGGCCGACGGCGGGCAGCTGGGGCGCATGCTCACCACGTTGACCGAACTCACCGGCTGCGATCGCGAGCTGGGGTTGCGGGTGCGGGGGATGCTTCCCGTCTGCCCGGCCGACGTGAGCGCGTTCGTCGACGCGGTCGAGGATCTCGACATCCAGGCGGCGGAGGAATGCCGGGACACTCTGCGCGCCCTGATCCTCTATCAGGCCAAGGGGGAGGCGCGCGAGATCGGGCACAGCTTCCTGGTCCTCGAGGACGGGATAGAGGAAGCCGCGCGCGGCGAGTGGGGCTTCCGGCAGCGCGTCAAACCGCCGCAGCTCGTCTTCCATGAACTGTGCCGGTTGTTCGCGCTCACCGGCCCGGTCGTGCTGGCTGTCGACCAGATCGACTCGGTGATCGCCCAATCCGGTCACAGCGACGGTGACGGCCTCGCCGAGCGTCTCGCCGACGGCCTCATGCGGATGCGCGAGGAGACCGTTCGCACACTCGTCGTGGTCGCCTGCATTCCGAAATCCTGGGATCTGATCGCCCACCGGGCGGTGAATTCGGCGGCCGACCGATTCACCGTGCTCGAACTCGCCACAGCCATGCCGGATTCCGCGGTGGCCGCGGCGATCGTCGAGCGGCACCTCGGCGGGTTGTACGGCGACATCGGCTTCGTGCCGCCCTATCCGACCTGGCCGGTGCTGCCTGTCGCCTTCGACGATCCGGTGATCGCCGCCTTCACGCCCCGGCGGTTGCTCCAGCACCTGGACGGCCATGTCCGAAGGTGTCTGAGCGAAGGTCGGGTCATCGAGCTCGAACACTTCGCTACCGCTGTCGACGAAGCTGCCAGACCTTCGGTCACGCCCGAGGACTCCGCTGTCTTGGACGAGCGTTTCGCTCGGTTGTGGCGGGACGCCGACGTGACGGCCCCGCTGGACGCCAAGCATGAGGACAGCAGAATGTCCGAGTTGCTGAATGCGGGACTGCGGGCCTTCGTGCACGAGCAGGAGCGCCACGACCTCACCGTCGATCTCCCGAGTGTCGCGCGACCGGCGCTGCACGCGCGACTACGACGGACCCTGGACGAGGCCACCGAGGACGAGGAGCACTGGAGCTTCCGTGCCATCGCGCACCCCCATCACCGGGCAGTGCTGACCAGACTGCGTTCGGCGACATTGGAATCCGGTATTCGCCCGGGTTCTTCCACTCGGCATCTGGTCGTGCTGCGCAACACGGCCTTCGCCCGCGGGCCTGTCACCGCCGAGGCCCTGAACGCGTTGGAAGCCGCGCACGGGCAAGCGCTTCCCGTGGCGCCCGAGGACCTGCGCACCTTCAGCGCCCTCGAGAAGCTGCTCGCCGAGCCCGTGCCGGGGCTGCTGAACTGGCTCGCGGAACGACGGCCCGCGAGCAGCACACAGCTGTTCACGCGCGTGCTCGGTGACATGGCGCAACCGAGCGTCGACGGCGCCTGGGAGCGGGTCCCGGAGTCGGCGATCCCGGACGCCGTCGAGGCTTCCGTCGCGGAGCCCGGAGTCGGCGGGAACGAGGGTGAGACGGTGGCTGTGGACGAGCCGTCGATCGCGCTCGGGCGTTACCTCGAGACCGGCCGCGAATTCCGCGTGCCGCTCGCGCTGCTGCGCAAACACACCGCTGTCTTCGCCGGAAGCGGCTCGGGAAAGACCGTGCTCTTGCGGCGCCTGGTGGAGGAGGCGGCACTGCACGGGGTGTCCGCCATTCTCATCGACAGCAACAACGACCTGGCACGGCTGGGCGACCCGTGGCCCACGCCGCCGCCGGGATGGAATCCCGACGACCCGGCGCGCGCCGCGCGCTATCTGTCCGACACCGAGGTCGTCGTGTGGACTCCGCGGCGGGAGGCAGGGCGGCCGCTGTCGCTGAATCCGTTGCCCGATTTCTCGTCGGTACTCGGCGACCCCGACGAATTCCGGATCGCCGTCGACGCGTGCGTGGCGGGCCTCGTCCCCCGTGCCGGGCTCACGAGCAGGAAGTTCGAAACCGGAAATGCCGTACTGACGCAAGCGCTCACCTACTTCGCGCGTCGAGGGGGCACCGACCTCGACGACCTCGTCGACTTGCTCGCCGACCTGCCTGATGAGGCGAGCACCCTGAAAGACGCCCGACAGCTGGCGGCCGCTATGGCCGTCGAGTTCTCCGCCGCAATGATCAACGACCCGGTCTTCGGGGGCGCGGGGACGAGGCTGGATCCCGGAATGCTGCTCACCCCGAGCGCGGGCCATCGCGCGCGGGTCTCGGTGATCAGCTGCATCGGCCTACCCACGGACGCGCAGCGGCAGACCTTCGTCAACCAACTCCAGCTGGCCCTGTTCGCGTGGATCAAGAGATTTCCGGCCGGTGACCGCCCGTTGGGGGGTCTGCTGGTACTCGATGAGGCGCAGACGTTCGTACCCTCGCGTGGCACGACGGCATCGAGCGAAAGCACGTTGCGACTGGCGGCGCAGGCGCGCAAATACGGACTCGGCATGGTGTATGCGACGCAGGCACCGAAGGGACTGCACAACATGGTGACCGGCAACGCCGCCACCCAGTTCTTCGGTCTGCTGAACGCGCCGGCGCAGATCCAGGCCGCCACCGAGCTGGCGCGGGCGAAAGGCGGGAGCGTGGACGACATCTCCCGGCTCTCGGCCGGCCGGTTCTACGGTGCGACCGAGGGGGCTGCCTTCGGCAAGCTCGTGGTGCCCATGTGCCTGAGCCACCATCCGCCCAGCGCGCTGACCGAGGAGGAGGTTCTTCGCCGAGCGCGGAACGCTTGACAGGTAGGAAACTTCCTACCTATCTTGGCGGTGTGGCTATCAACACTGTGAAGACCGTGACCGTGTTCGTCTCCGACCAGGATCGTGCCCGTGACTTCTACGTCGACGTGCTCGGCCTCGAGGTGAAGGCCGATCGAACCTTCGGAGACAACCGATGGTTGGAGGTCGGCGCCCCGGAGGGCACCACCCTCGTCCTCCACAAGCCCTTCCCCGGCATGACCGCAGGCGGGGGGAAGCGCACCTTGTTCGCCAGCGACGACCTCGACGGCGATATCGCCCGCCTGCGGGAGGCCGGGATTGTCGTGGACGGTCCGAACGAGATGCCGTGGGGCAAGCAGGCGACATTCGCCGACCCGGACGGCAACGGCTACGCCCTGCAGGGCTGAGGGGACAGCCGATGCCTCGCCGCAGCAAGAGCGGCCCGTTGGACGACGTGTTCGGCGCGCTCGCCAATCCCACCCGCCGTGACATTCTCGACGAACTCCTCGACGGTGAGCGCACGGTCGGAGAGCTCGCCGGGAAGTTCGAGATGGCCCGTCCGAGCGTCTCCGAACACCTCCGCGCCCTGCGCGAGACCGGCCTGGTCGAGGAACGACAGGTGGGTCGTCACCGCTTCTATCGCGTCACGGGAGCACCAATGGCGGAGCTGATCGACTGGCTCACCCCGTATGAACGGTTCTGGCGTGATCGCATGACCGCGCTGGGCGGAGTCCTCGAAAGGATGGGCGACGATGACGACGAATGACGATTCGACCACCATCGAGGTGGACCAGTACTTTCCGCACCCGCCGGCGAAGCTCTGGCGCGCGTTGACGATTCCGGAGCTGATGGCGCAGTGGCTGATGCCCAACGACTTCCGGCCCGTGGTCGGCCACCGGTTCACCTTCCGTGGCCGCCCGGTCGCGCAGACCGGATTTTCCGGGCAGATCGCCTGCCGAGTCCTGGAGTGCACACCACCGCAGCGGCTGCGGATCAGCTGGGCCGACGCCGCCGATCCGGACCGGATGGCGACCGAGGTCGCCTGGACGCTGGAGCCCGAGGGGAAGGGCACCCGCCTGTTTCTCGAACACTCCGGGTTCGACCCGGATGATCCCACCCAGCAGCTCGCTCGCCGGTTCATGAACGGTGGCTGGCGTAGTCATGTGCTGCGTCGACTCGCCGAAGTGCTCCGACTCCTCATCGATCCGTCGGAGAGCGGTGGCCGAACCGAGGCGTTCGATCGCCGTTGAGGTGAGTTTCCAGCCGGTGTGACGGTGCGTGGGCGCGTTCAGCCGACGGGAAGGCCGACGAGTTCCGCTTTCACGAGTTCTGGCGGGGGAAGCGGAGGACCCGGTCGTCTCCGTCCCGGACGTCGCCTCGGCCGTCGGTGTTCGAGGTGGTGAGCCACAGGGCGCCGTCCGGGGCGACGGTCACGGTGCGGAGTCTGCCGTAGGTGCCGTCCAGGACGGCGCGTGGTTCACCTGTCGTTCCCGCGCTCAGCGGCGCCGTCCACAGCCGCTTGCCTCGGAGTGCGGCGACGTAGAGGGTGTCGCGGGTGATCGCGATGCCGGACGGTGAGGCTTCCGAGGGCGTCCAGATCAGCACCGGGTCGGTGTATCCGTCGTCCGCTCCGCCCCCGCCCTGCACCGCGGGCCAGCCGTAATTCCTGCCGGGTTCGATCCGATTGATCTCGTCGAACAAGTTCTGACCGAAATCGGCGGCGAAGAGGCGACCGGCACTGTCCCACGCCAGGCCTTGGACGTTTCGGTGACCGAGGCTGTAGACGGGGGAATCGGTAGTCGGGTTACCGGGTGCGGGCGAGCCCTCCGGGGTCAGCCGGAGGATCTTGCCGTTCGGTGAGGCGGGGTCCTGGGCGAGGTCGGGGTCTTCGGCGTCGCCGGTACCCGCGTAGAGCATGCCGTCGGGGCCGAAGGCGATTCGGCCGCCGTTGTGGTTGTTCGCCTTGGCTATTCCCGTGAACACCGGTTGCGGGGCGCCGTCGAGCCGGAAGCGGACGATGCGGTTGTCGTCGGCGGCGGTGAAGTAGGCGTAGACGTAGCCGTCGTCGGCGTAGGTGGGGGAGAGGGCGAGACCGAGCAGGCCGCCTTCGCCCTCGGCGACCACATCGGGGACGCGGTAGACCTCCTGCGGGGGTAGGCCCTGCTCGATGCGCAGAATGCGGGCGGTGTCACGCTCGGCGACCAATGCCGCGCCGTCGGGGAGGAACGCCAGGCCCCAGGGAACATTTATGCCACGAGCGATCTCCGCCTCCGGCTCGAATCCGGGAATCTCGGCCGATGCGCTGGCGGTGGTCGGTGCCGGTGCGTCATCCGAGCCGGAGCAGGATGTCAGCACCGACAGCGCGGCGACCGCCGCGCCGACAGCTCGGACGAGTGGGGATCGCCGGCCGCCGGCGCGCGCATCGGCGCATCGCTGGAGGGAAGGTGCGGTTGTCGTCATCGGCGCTCCAAGGCGGGCGGCACATCGTGGTCGTACTGTCCGACCGTACTCGGGTCCGCACTGCCGAGGCGGTCTCGCTCAGCCCGTCTTGCGGTGGATCGACTTGTAGGTGATGTACTGCGACAACCCCTCGATCCCGTACTCGACGCCGAGCCCCGAGTCGTGCCTGCCGCCGAACGGCGCGTTGTGGTTGGAGGCGAAGAAGTTCACGCCCACCGAACCGCTGTCGATGCGTTCGGCGACGGCCTGGGCGGCGACGGGATCGGTGGAGAAGACCACGCCGCCGAGGCCGAAGGAGGTGTTGTTGGCCAGGGCGACGGCCTCGTCGATGTCGTCGTAGCGCAGCACGCCGATGACGGGGCCGAAGATCTCTTCGCGGGCGATGCGCATGTCGGGGGTGACATCGGCGAAGACGGTGGGTTCGATGAACCAGCCGCCGTCGCGCTCGAGCGCGTGGCCGCCGACGACCGCGCGGGCGCCCTCTCGACGGGCCGAGTCGAGATAGTCGCGCACGACCTCGAACTGTGCCTGCGAGGCCATCGGCCCGAACACTGTCCGCTCGTCGAACGGATCACCCTGCGGCGCAGCGGAAACCGCGCGACTCACCGCGTCGACCACCTCGTCGTAGCGGGACGACGGCGCCAGGATCCGGGTGGAGATGTAGCAGGTCTGACCGGTATTGCGCAGGCAGGTGCGGATCAGTACCGAGGACAGCTGGTCGAGGTCGGCGTCGGGCAGCACGATGGCAGAGGACTTGCCACCGAGTTCGAGGGTCACCGGTCGGAGCAGTTCCCCGCAGGCGGCGGCGATGCGACGGCCCACGGGCGTCGACCCGGTGAAGGCCACCTTCGCGGTGAGCGGGTGGCGCACGAGCCGATCGCCGACCTCGCCGCCGCCGGTGACGAGGTTGATCACTCCGGGCGGAATGCCCGCGGCTTCGCACGCTTCCACGACGAACCGGATGCACAGCGACGTGCTGGGAGCGGGCTTCATGACGACCGTGCAGCCTGCCAGCAGCGCGGGCGCGAGCTTGACGACCATGAGGTTGATGGGGAAGTTCCACGGGGCGATCAGCACGCACGGGCCGACGGGGTCCTTGCGGACGACGGTTTCCGCGCCGCCCGCCGGGAAGGGGCGGACGTCTTCGTCCTCGAGCCAGGAGGCCAGTCCGGCGACATGCCGGAAGATTCCGGCGGCATTGGCCGCCGCGCCGCGGGTCTCGCTGATGGGCGAGCCGTTCTCGAGGGTGTTGGTGACGGCCATCTCCTCGGCCCTGGCCTCGACCTCGTCGGCGATCCGCCTCAGCAGTGCGGCACGCTCAGACGGACTGGTCTTCGCCCAGGGGCCGCTGCGGAAGGCGCGGTCGGCGGTGCGGAGGGCGGCGTCGATGTCCTCGGCCGAGCAGTCGGGGACCGCGCCCCACTCGCGGCCGGTGGCGGGGTCGATCTGGGGCAGGCGCGCCGCGCTGGTCGAGCTCGCCCAACCGCCGTCGACGTAGAAGTCGTCGACGAAGGCCCACCGCGATTCGGGCACCGCGCCGCGAGGCTGATCATTGCCGGGCCGGGCACTGACAGGCTGGTCCCGGCCGGGCCGGGCGGTATCCGGATCGATGTCGGTGGCACTCACCGGATCACCGCCGTCTTGAGCAGTGCGCGGGAGCGCTGGAGGTCGGCGGTGGCCATCGTGATGGCAGGCGCGGTGAGCAACTCGGGGATGATCTGGGATTCGAGGCGGTCGGTGTAGACGGCGGGGTCCATGCGGAACCAGCCCGATGCCAGCGCGATGCCCGCGTGGTCGAAGCGCCACAGCCGGTCGGCGTCGCGGACCAGGGCGTCCTCGAGGGTGTGGGCCTCCATGCGGGTGTCGTGGCCGTCGATGATGGCGCAGACCTCTTCGACGAATTCGTCGCCGTAGCCCAGGGGCGGGAGGACTTCGCGGGCGATGAGGCAGCCTTGGCGCTCGTGTTCGAAGCGGATCTCGGCTTTGCGCCATTCGCCGGAGAAGCCTTCGGAGAGGATGCGGTTTTCGTCGACGCGGCCCCAGCCGGTGTCGTGCAGCTGGATGGCGACGCGCACCAGCTGGCGGTCGGCGTGTGGGAAGGCGTTGCAGAGGCGTTCGGCGTAGGCGAGAGAGATGGGCAGGTGGATGTCGTTGGAGCGGGAGCGGGTCTCGGGGACGACGGCCTTCCAGATGGGATCGAGGTCGGGGTCCAGCGCGGGGGTGAGGGTGATGGGGGAGGTGTCGACGGGGCCGGGGCCGGGGATCGGCCGTTCGGTGGGCAGGGCGGTGGGCATGGGAGCCTCCTCAGTCGGTCGCGACCAGGGTCGCCGGTGCGACGGTCACTGACTCGAGCGGGACGGATGGGTCGGCGGCGGCGTCGAAGGGGATAAACGCGCCCTTGGTCAAGGCTTTGCGGACGGCCATGAAATCCAACGGGTGGTTGACGCAGTCGGCGGCGAGGATGCGGTCGCCGCGGTAGTACAGCACCGAGAACTTGCCGCGTTCGGGGTCGGCGCGGACCAGGGTGCGGTCGTGGCCGTGGGACAGGCCGGCGATCTGGAGCTTGATCTTGCCCTGGTTTGACCAGAACCACGGGATGCCCGCGTATTCCTCGCGGCGGCCGGTGATGGCGTAGGCGGCGACCTTGGCCTGTTCGATGGCGTGGTTGACGCTCTCGAAGCGGACGCGGTCGCCTTCGGGGGCGCCGGGCAGCGGGTTGGGCAGGTTGGCGCAGTCGCCCACCGCGACGGTCACGCCGTCGGAGGCCAGGGCTGCGTCGTCGACGCGAATGCCGTTGTCGCACTCCAGGCCGATGGATTCGGCGAGTTCGGTGTTGGGGATGACGCCGACGCCGACGAGCACCAGATCGGCGGGGACGACGCGGCCGTCCGCCAGTTCGACGCCGCCGACGTGGTCGCCGCGGGCCACGATGCGGCGCACCGAGGCGCCGAGTTCGATGGCGATGCCCGCGGCGCGGTGGTGGTCGAGCAGGTAGGCCGAAGTCTGTTCACCCACGGCGCGGGCGACCAGGCGCGGGGCCGCTTCCAGCAGAGTCACCGTGCGGCCCATCACGTTCAACGACGCCGCCGCCTCGATGCCGATGAAGCCGCCGCCGATGATGACGACCTCACGCACGTCGGGAACCCGGGCCTTCAGCTCGAGGGCGTCGTCGGCGTTGCGCAGATACAGCACGCCGGGCAGGTCGACGCCTTCGATGAGCAGCCTGCGCGGCCGGGCGCCGACGGCGAAGGCCAGCCGGTCGAACGGGAACCGCGCGCCGGACATGGAGTGCGCGACACCGGAGCCGTCCACGCGTTTGTCGATGCGGATGACGCGCTCGTTCTTCACCACGTCGATGCGGTGCTCGGCCCAGTACTCCTGGGTGCGGAACATCAGCGACTCGTTGGTGATCTCGCCCTGCAACCACTCCTTGGACAGCGCGGGACGCTGGTAGGGGCGGTGGTTCTCGTCGCCGAGCATGGTGATCGGGTCGCCGTAGCCGAGGGCGCGCAGCGAGGTGGCCAGCGCGACACCCGCCTGCGAGGAGCCGATGATCAGCAGTCCGTGGGTCATGATCACACCTGGGTGGCGGGGGTGGTGACGTGCAGGTCGAAATCCTCGGTGACTTTCAGCTGGCAGCACAGCCGGGAGTTGTCCCGTCGGTCTTCGGCCGTGCCCCAGAGCATTTCGTCTTCCATCTCGTCCATGGGCGGCAGCGCGTCGAGTTCGGCCTCGTCGACGTAGACGTGGCAGGTGGCGCACGACAGCGAGCCGCCGCATTCGGCGACGATGCCGGGGACGCCGTTGCGCACGGCGGTCTCCATGACGGAGTCGCCGACGTTCGCGGTGATGGTGCGGGACCGGCCGGTGTGGTCGGTGTAGGTGACCTGGGGCATGTCGTTCCTCCTTGGTCGAAAGCGTGGTCTCAGATGAACTGGCGGCCGCCGTCGACGACCAGGGTCTGTCCGGTGACGAAGCCGCTGTCGGGGCCCGCGAGGTAGAGGGCGGCGCCGACGACGTCCTCGGGTGTGCTGGAGCGCCGCAGCGCGCCGCGGTCGACGCCATAGGATTCGGCGTCGTCCATCAGGCCGCGGCTGGCCTCGGTGAGGGTGAAGCCGGGGGCGATGGCGTTGACGGTGATCGAACGCCTGCCGAGTTCCTTGGCCAGCACCCGCGTGAGGGCGATGACGCCGCCCTTGGACGCGACGTAGTGCGCCCAGTTCTCCGAGCCGCTGTAGACGGTGGCCGAGGAGAGGTTGACGACGCGGCCGCCCGCGGGCAGGTACGGGCTGACCGCGCGGGTCATCAGCCACGGGCCTTTGAGATTGACCGACATGACCAGATCCCATTCGACCGGGTCGATGTCCTCGAAGCGGGAACGTCTGACGGTGCCGTAGACGGCGGCGTTGTTGATCAGCACGTCGATGCGGCCGCCGCCGAATTCCGCGACCTGTGCGGCCAGTTCCGCCGTGGAGTCGGGGTCGGTGACGTCGACCCGGCCGGACCAGGCATCGACGCCGGCCTTCTCGACCAGGCGGGCGGTTTCGGCCACGCCGTCGGTGTCGAGGTCGGCCACGGCGACACGGTGGCCGCGCCCGGCGAACCCGAGGGCGAAGGTCCGGCCGAGTCCGCCTGCGGCGCCGGTGATCAGGACTGTGCGGGGCGCGGAATCCGTCATGGGCTCAGCTCTCCAGGATCTCGACGCGGCCGGTGTTGCCGTCGACGCGGATGAGCTGGCCGGTCCTGATGGTCGTGGAGGCCGAGCCGGTGCCGGTGACCGCGGGCAGGCCGTATTCGCGGCAGACGATGGCGGCGTGGCTCATCATGCCGCCGATGTCGGTGACCGTCGCTTTGATCTTGCCGAAGATCGGGCCCCACGACGGCGCGGTGATGGTGGCGACGAGGATCTCGCCGTCGCGCACTCCGGAGAGATGATCGGCGGAGGTGACCACGCGCGCCCGGCCCTCGACGACGCCGGGGGAAGCGGCCATGCCGGTGATGGCGCCGTCGTCGGTGTCCTCGCCTGCCAGCCACTGCTGAACCTGTTCGGTGGTGATGCCGTAGAGCATCATCGTGAACGGCTCGGTGATCTCGGCGGGCGGAGTGTTCAGGGCGGGCTGCGGGCGGCGGGTGTTCAGCGCGTCGATGATGCCGCGGCGGCGTTCGATCTCGGCGGGCCAGTAGTACGGGCCGGTGGCTTCCGCGCCGACGGCCCAGCCGGTCACCAGGTCGAAGATGGCGTCGCGGACTTCGTTGCGGTTGAGGTAGAGCATGTCGGCGGGGTCGGACCAGAAGCCCGCGTCGGTGAAGACCCGGCCCAGCTCACGGACCTTGCGCCAGAACACTCCCATGGTCCAGTGCTCGATGTAGAAGTTGTGGTTCTCGACGTAGGGGTAGGCGGTGGCGGCGAGGCCGCGCTTGGCGTCGAACTGCTCGCGCAGGTCCTCGGTGAGGATGTCGCGGTACTCCTCGACGATGCGGTCCTTCTCGGCGACGAGTTCCTCGACCGGGCGCATGATGTTCTGGCCCTCGTCGACGCGGCGGATGTAGTCGGCGATGAACCCGAGCGGGATCTCCTGGTGTTCCTTCCAGTACTTGTCGTGGCCGTAGAAGCCGTTGCCGACGGTGAAGTTGAACCACGGGTCCTGGGCGGCCTGGTAGGCGGCGAGCCATTCCCCGCCGCCCGCGGCGCGCACCGCCTCCAGCGTGCCCGCCACGTCGTCGGTGTCGGTGAAGGCGGCCTGCAGGTTCATCTCGACGGCCATGACGGCGAGCTTCTTGAGTTCGTCGTCTGGCCGGAACAGCTCCATGTCGACGCCCTGCACCATCTTGGCGATGGCCTGGTCGGGGATGCCGGGGAAGACTTCCTTGCAGAAGCCGAAGAATTCGAGGTAGGCGAGGTAGCCCAGATTCAGGAACTCGAAGTGGTACTGCCAGTTGCGGTAGAGCAGGGCGATCAGCCGGTCGTAGTTCTCCATGAGCACCTGCGAGCCGTCCATGGCCTTGCCGGAGACGATGTCGTCGAAGGGCACGGCGTCGGGCAACGCGGCGAACTCGAGGGTCTCCATCTCGTCGATGGTGGCGCGCACCTTGGCGCGCCAGGCGTCGAGCAGGACATCCCAGTTCTGGAAGTAGTGACCGGCGCGGCGCTCGAATTCCGGTACGCGGGCGGCGATCTGATCCTCGGGCACGGCGACAGGACTCATGTACAGGTAGCCGAGGTGGATCTTGAACTCGATGCCGTTGGCCGGCGGGATGAGCAGGTGGCGGGTGTTGTACTGGCCGAGGCACTTGACCGCGAATTCGCCGCCGATGGTCTCGAAGGGCTTGAACACGGTGGGCCAGTGCTGGCTGTCGCAGAACCAGAACTTCTCGTCGCCGCCGGGGGCGTTGTCGAAGACGAGGTTGTAGGGGTAGAGCTGCTCCCAGCCCTCGGCTCCGGCGGGCACCTCGATCTCCGAGGGCTTCGGGAAAGACTTCATTGTCTGCTCGACGGTCATGGATGTTCCTTTGCGGGAGTTCGATTCAGCGGCGGCTGAGGGCGGCGAGGCCGGAGAAGGAGAAGCCGGTGGAGCTTTTGGAAGGCGACGCCACGGGGGCGGCCACGACAGCGGCGGGCGTCGCGACGGAGTGCACGGTCTCCGGACGCGACTGCAACAGCAGCAGGTTCTCGCCGTCGGGCAGGTCGGCGTCGAGCGCCCACTCGATGTCTTGCGGGCAGCCGTAATGCTTCTCGGCGCGCTTGGCCATGGCGGCGACGGCCTGCAGTTCGACATCCGACAGGCAGCGGACCTCGCGGCGTTCGGCCTCGACCTCGCGTTCGACGAGTGCGCCGGTGGCCGGGTCGGGCACGAGTTCGGCGTGCTTGTCGCCGATGTGCTGGCGCACGATCGCGAGCATCACCTTGTCGAGCAGGATGTTGTCGGGGGTGACCTGGCCGGAGACCACCATCTCACCGACACCCCAGGAGGCGTCCACGACGATCTTGGAGCGGTCGCCGTTGGACGGGTCGAGGGTCATGGCGACACCGGAGGCGCGGGCGTTGACCATCTTCTGCACGGCGACGGCCATCGACAGATCTTCTTCGGGGATGTTGTTGCGCAGCCGGTAGGTGATGGCGCGGCTGGTGTAAAGCGAGGCCCAGCAGCGGCGCACGTGCTCGCGGACGTTCTCGTAGCCGGTGAGCCACAGGTAGGTGTCCTGCTGGCCGGCGAAGCTGGCGTCGGGCAGATCCTCGGCGGTCGCCGACGAGCGCACCGCGACCGGCACCTCGCCGCCGGGGAAACGCGACATCAGCTCGTCGTAGGCGGCGCGGAAGACACCGTGCATGTCCTCGGGGACGTCACGGGATTCGATGGCGGCGCGGATCTTCGCGGAGATGCGGTCGATGGAGGCGACGTCGTCGGGGTCGATCTCGGCGAGCGCGGCCTTGATCTTCTCGCGCAGGCCGGTCCCGGTGACGAAGGCGTCGTAGGCGGCGGTGGTCATGGCGAATCCGGGCGGGACGGGCATGCCCGCGGAGGTCATCGAGACCAGCGAGGCGCACTTGCCGCCGAGCAGTGCCAGGGTCGGCTCGTGGCCGCTGTCGAAGAAGACGATGTAGTCCGTGTTGTCGGGGTGGGCGTTCACGGGGTCAGACCTCCCAGGTGACCGGAACCGCGACGGGCGCGCGGAAGGACAGGTTGTCGCCGAAGCGGATGTCGGCGTCGTCGGCCAGGCGCAGGCCGGGCACCAGGCGGGCGACCTCTTCGATCGCGACCTTCGTCTGGAGTTTGGCGAGCATGTTGCCCAGGCAGTAGTGGATGCCGTAGCCGAAGGACAGGTGCTCGCGGGCGTTGGGCCGGTCGATGTCGAAGGTGTCGGCGTCGTCGAAGCGGGTTTCGTCGCGGTTGGCCGAGCCCATCAGCAGCAGGATGTTCGCACCCTGAGGGATGGCCACACCGCCGATCTCGGTCTCGCGCAGGGCCTTTCGCCGCCAGCCGACGATGGAGGGGCTGTAGCGCAGTACCTCGTCGACGGCGGCGGGGATGCGGCCGGGGTCGGCGACGATCCGCTGCCACTGGCCGGGGTGCGAGAGCAGCACGCGCAGGGCGTTGGAGATCAGGGTGGTGGTGGTCTCGTGCCCGGCGAACAGCAGCGAGTAGCACAGCGAGGCGATCTCGTGGTCGGTGATCTCATCGCCCTCGGACTGCATGCGGACCATGTCGCCGACCAGGCTGTCGGGTCGGGTCTCGTGGGCCTCGGCGACGAGCCTGCGGCATTCGGCCCAGTATTCGACGAGATTGCGGGCATGCGGGATCTGCTCGTCGTCGGACAGATCGCCCCAGGTCATCGCGGCGCGGGAGTCCGACCAGCGCTTGAAGGTGTCGATCTGGTGCACGTCCGCGCCGATCAGGGTGAGAATCGTGATGGTGGGGACGTCGTAGGCCAGGTCGCGGACCAGATCGCCGCGTCGCTGCGGGCGGGCCAGCATGGTGTCCAGCAGGCGCACCACATTGGCCCGGATCTGCGGTTCGAGCACCTTGTACCGGCGCGGGGTGAACGCCTTCGCGGCGACCTTGCGAATCCTGGTGTGTTCCGGGGGGACTCGTGCGGACAGTCCCGAGTAGGCGGTGAAGCCGCCCTCATCCATGATCCGCTTCGCCTGCGGGCCGCGTTCGCGCACCGGCGCCTGGGCGTTCTCGGAGGAGAAGGTCTCCCAGTCGCCGAAGACGGCTTTGATGTCGTCGTAGCGGGTCACCACCCAGTAGCCGATGCGCTCGTCGAACATCACCGGCTCCTCGGCGCGCAGCGCGGCATAGGCGGGGAACGGGTCGTTCTGGGCGAAGGGCTCGTAGCCGTGGTGGACCGGGCAGCCGGTGGCCGTATCGGCCGGGCTGTGTGTCGACGTCATCACGCCTCCTGTCATGTGTCACGCACCGCTGTGTGACGGTCACCTCATCGTGCTCCGCGTCACTGCGCGAGTACAGGCGGCGCTTCCGTTGGACGGAAGTGGCTCGGGTCTTGCCCTGATCAGGGGGTTCGTCGTCCTCGGCTGGGAAAGCGCGCCAGGCTGGGCTGCGGCCGGGCGGCGGCGGCCTCGATCCGCTGTGCGATGCCGCGCAGGGTCGGCAGGTACCGGGTCATCGTCGCGGCGTGCGCGGAGAGCAGGACCAGCCCGATCGCCGCGGGCTGCGGGTCCAGGCGCACCGGCACCGCGATCGAGCAGGAGCCTTCCCTGACCTCTTCCTGCGTGGTCGCGTAGCCCTCGTCGCGCACCCTGCGCAGCTCGGCGGCCAGCCGGCCGGGATTGACGTGGGTGTGTTTGGTGGTCGCCTCGAGCCGGTGGGCCAGGTAGGCCTCGCGCACCCAGTCCTCTTCGTAGGCGAGCAGCACCTTGCCCACGGCGGTGGCGTGCAGGGGCAGGCGGCCGCCGACGCGGGAGGCGCGGGGGACGCGGGTCGAGCCGTAGATGCGGTCGATGTAGAGCGCTTCGTCGCCGTCGCGGATGGCGATGTGCGCGGTCTCGTGGGTCAGGGAGAACAGGTCCTGCAGGTAGGGGCGGGCGGTGTCGCGCAGATGGCGGCCCGCGTTCTGGGCGACGGTCCACAGGCGCAGGCCCACGGTGTAGCGGCCCTGGCTGTCGCGTTCGAGCGCGCCCCATTCGACGAGTTCGCCGACCAGCCGGTGCGCGGTGGGCAGCGGCAGGTCGGCGAACTCGGCCAGGTCGCTCAGGGACAGGGCATTGGGTCCGGATTCGAAGGCGGCGAGCAAGGCCAGCGCCTTGGAGGTCACCGTCCGGCCGTCACCTCGCATCGCCGTCTCCTCGGTCCAGGCTGTTGTCGCGCGGATCGCTGGTGGCTCAGCCCAGCGCGAACCGCTGCGGAGTGCTGTCCGTCGTCGCTATCGCGGCCAGGGCCCTGGCCGCGATCCGTGCCGCGTCGGTGAACAGATGGTCGTGCACTCGGCTGCCGATCAGCGTGTGCGCCTGCTGCCGGGTCAGCCCGAACCAGTTCATCACAGTGTCGACGCCGTGCGGGGTGAGCCGCCACAGTTTGTCGGCGTCCTTGACCAGTGAGTCCTCCAGCGACAGCGAGGTGAGCCGGGAATCGTGGCCGTCGATGATCGCGACGATCTCGCTGGTCTTCGCGGGATCGTGACCCAGCTCGGTCAGGATCCTGGCGGCGATCTCGGCCCCCGCCTTCTCGTGCGCGACGACCAGATCCTTGCGGCCGCCGCCGGGGCGGATGGCCTCGAGGACCTCGGCTTCGGGCACCCTCGACCAGCCGGTGTCGTGCAGGATGATCGCGGGCAGGACGATATCGCGGTCGGCTTGCGGGTGCAGGTCGCACAGCGCGGTGGCCAGACCGTAGGAGTAGACGGTGTGGACGTCGTTGCTGCGTACATGCAGATGCTCGACGGCCTGCCGCCAGATCGCGTCGTCCTCGGAGCGGAAGCCCGCGGTGCCGGGCACGCTCGCGGGGTCGGGGAGGAAACCGGTGACGTCCGCGCCGAGGTGGTTGGCGTCGGCCCTCAAGCGGGGCAGTGTCACGGTCGGCGACCTCCCGGCCAGCCGGTGTAGGCCTCGGCGAGGTAGGTCGATCCGGCGGTGGAGCCGGTGACCGAGGCCAGCTCGCCGATCTGCCTGCGCACGTCGAACGGGGTGGCCTCGGGCAGCGTGTGCAGCATGGCGGTCATCCAGTACGAGAAGTGCTGGGCCTTCCACACCCTGCTGAGGGCGCGCTCGCTGTAGACGGCCAGCGGCGCGAGATCCTTCGCGGCGAGCGCGCGTTCGAGTTCCTCGGCGAGGATGCGCACGTCGGCGAGGGCGAGGTTGAGGCCCTTGGCCCCGGTCGGCGGCACGGTGTGCGCGGCGTCGCCCGCGAGCACGAGTCTGCCGTAGTGCACCGGTTCCTGGACGAAGCTGCGGAACGGGAGCACGCTGCGCGAGGTGATCGGGCCCTCGATCAGGGAGTAGCCGTTGGCGCCGACGCGGGCCTGCAGTTCCGCCCAGATCCGGTCCTCGGGCCAGTCCTCGACGTTCTCGGACGGGTCGCACTGGAAGTACATGCGCTGCAGCGTCTCGGTGCGCTGGCTGATCAGCGCGAAGCCGCGGGGGGAGTGGTTGTAGATCAGCTCCGGCGAGCTCGGCGGCGCCTGCGCGAGGATGCCGAACCAGGCGAAGGGGTATTCGCGGAAGTACTGCCGGCGCCGGTCTTCTGGCACCTCGTGGCGGCACAGGCTGCGCGAGCCGTCCGCGCCGACGAGGAAGTCCGCGCGGATCTCGTGGGCGGAGCCGTCCGCGTCGGTGAAACGCACGACGGGGGCGTCAGAGGTGAGATCGCCGACGGAGACGTCGGTGACGCCGAACCGGACGTCACCGCCGTCGCGTGCCCTGGCGTCGGCGAGGTCGATGAAGACATCGGTCTGCGGATAGAGCTGGGTCGACGCGCCGACCAGGGCTGTGAAGTCGATGCGATGGCCGCCGCCCCCGAAGGCCAGTTCGATGCCGTCGTGCCGGTAGCCGTCGCGGTGCACCCGGTCCGAGACGCCGGTGTCGACCAGCAGATCCACCGAATCCTGTTCGAGAATGCCCGCGCGGTGGGTCTGCTCGATCTCTTCGCGGCCGCGGACGTCGACGGCCACCGAGTCGATCCCGGCTCGGGCCAGCAGGTGGGACAACATGAGCCCAGCCGGGCCCGCGCCGACGATGGCGATCTGGGTGCGACTGTGGGTGCGTGAGGGGGACATGCCGGAATTCTGGGCTCATGGCGAGCGTCGCTACCACGGCACTCTTCCGCTCAGCGGAACTCGCTTCAGTCGGTGATCGGACCGGGGATGCTGCGCCCGATCCCGCGCGCGGCGACGTGCAGGGCGCTGACCAGCCTCGCCTGCTCCCGGTCGAGGCTGGGCACGACGACGCCCAGGGCCGCCACCACCTGTTCGCCCGATCGGATCGGGACGGCCACCGAGCACGCCCCGAGGCTCATCTCCTCGACGGTGGTCGCGTAGTCGTCGTCGAGGACGTTGTCGAGCTGGCGGCGCAGCGCGCCGGGCTGGCTCACCGTGTAGGGGGTGATGCGGGGCAGGTGGGCGAGGACCGCGGCCCTGATCTCTTCGGGTGCGTGCGCCAGCAGCACCTTGCCGACCCCCGTGGCGTGCAGCGGCAGCCGGGAACCGATCGTGCTGACCACGGGTACCGAGGCGTGCCCGGACAGCCGGTCGACGTAGAGCACCTCACTGCCGTCGCGGACCGCCAGATGCACGGTGGCCAGGGTCGCGCCGTAGAGGTCGTGCAGATACGGCGAGGCGATCTGGCGCAGGCTCGACTGCACGGGCGCGAGCAGCCCGATGTCCCAGAGTCTGCGCCCGACGACGTAGTGCCCGGACTCGGTGCGGCTGAGCGCGCCCCAGGCGAGCAGTTCGCGGACCAGCCGGTGCGCGGTCGGCAACGGCAGGTCCGCGCGATCGGCGAGTTCGGTCAAGGTGAGCCGCCGGTGGCGTTGGTCGAAGGCGCCCAGGAGTGCCAGCGCGCGGCTGGTGACGGAGAGTCCGGGCCGGCCGGAGTTGCCTGCCATGGCGAACATCCTTCCGCTCAGTGGAAGAACAGGCAAGTCGGTGCCGGGTGGCCGGGGCTACGGTACGGCCTGTGACCCAGAGCATGCAGACGCCCCCGGCCCCGCTGCCCGACCCGGATTCGGCGTCGGCGAGCCAGGCACAGATGAATGCGGAAATGGCCGTGATCAGCGCCGAGTACGCTGCCGCGGCAACCGTCGAGCACCAGCCCCGGTTGAACTACGCCCCCTACCGCAGCAGCCTGCTGCGCCACCCGACCAAGGACCCGCACCACGCCGACCCGGAGACCATCGAACTGTTCGCCCCGGTGTTCGGCCACCGCGATGTCGCCCGTCTCGAGTCGGATCTGACCATCCAGGCCACCGGCGAGCCCGTCGGCGAGCGGATCATCGTGACCGGCCGGGTGCTCGACGGCGACGGCCGCCCGGTGCGCGACCAGCTCGTGGAGATCTGGCAGGCCAACGCCGCCGGTCGCTACATCCACAAACGCGACCAGCATCCGGCCCCGATCGACCCGAACTTCACCGGCGTCGGCCGCACCCTCACCGATCGCGAGGGCCGCTACAGCTTCACCACCATCAAGCCCGGACCCTACCCGTGGAAGAACCACCACAACGCCTGGCGGCCCGCGCACATCCACTTCTCGCTGTTCGGCACCGATTTCACCCAGCGCCTGGTGACCCAGATGTATTTCCCGGGTGACCCGCTGTTCGCGCTGGACCCGATCTACCAGTCCATCCTCGATCCGGCCGCCCGCGCGCGCCTGGTCGCCACCTACGACCACGACGTGACCCGCCACGAGTGGGCCACAGGCTACACCTGGGACATCGTCCTGACCGGCAGCCACCGCACCCCGATGGAGGAGACCGCATGAGCCGGCTCGCACCCACCCCCGGCCAGACCGTCGGCCCGTTCTTCGGCTACGCCCTGCCCTTCGCCGGTGGCGGCGACTTGGTCCCCGCCGGTCATCCTCGGGCGATTCGCCTGCACGGCACGGTGTTCGACGGCGCGGGCGAGACGGTTCCCGACGCTCTCATCGAACTGTGGCAGGCCGACGAGAACGGCAATGTCGCGCAGGTCGAGGGTTCCCGCGCCCGCGACGGCTGGACGTTCACCGGGTTCGGCCGCACCCCGGTCGACGACACCGGCCACTACTGCTTCACCACCGTGCGCCCCGGCGCGACCGAACCCGGCCGGGCGTCGTTCTTCGCGATCACCGTCTTCGCCCGCGGCCTGCTGCACCGGCTGTTCACCCGCGCCTACCTGCCGCTCGACGACCGGGCCGCAGCCGCCGACCCGCTGCTGTCGACCCTGCCGGAGGAGCGTCGCGCCACCCTGGTAACCCGTGCCGACGAGCACGGCTTCGTCTTCGACATCCACCTGCAGGGCCCCGACGAGACCGTCTTCCTCGACTACGGGGACCGCTGATGCCGGACCTGCTGTGGCCCGGTGACCACCGGGCGGGCGACCACTTCTCCGACGCACAGTTCGTCCGCGACCTGGTGCGGGTCGAATCCGCTTGGCTGGCGGCCCTGTCCGAAGCGGGCGTCGCCCCTGCCCCGGCTGCCGTCGATCTCGGCGAGGTCGTGGGAGATATCGACGCCGCTGCGCTCGCCGTGGCGGCCGAAGCGGGCGGCAACCCGGTCATCCCGCTGGTGAGCATGCTGCGTGACCAGCTGGCCGCCGCGCATCCCGACGCCGCGCGATGGGTCCACCGTGGGCTGACCAGTCAGGACGTGCTCGACACCGCCCTCGCGCTTGGTCTGCGCGGCGCCGCCGACGCCGTGCTCGCACTCATGGACCGGCAGGTCGAAGCACTCGTCGAACTCGCCGAACGACACCGGGACGCCCTGATGGCCGGGCGCACGCTCACCCAGCACGCCGTCCCGATCACCTTCGGACTCAAAGTTGCCCAGTGGCTGCACGGCGTCCTCGAAGCGCGTGACGACCTGCGCGATGCCCACGATCGCCTGCCCGTCCAAATCGGTGGCGCCGCAGGCACTCTCGCCGCTGCCGCCGAATTGGTGCGCCTCACCGGCGGCACCGGCGATGCCCTCGCCCTGGCCCGCTCCACAGCCGCCCGGCTCGATCTCGCGTGGACACCACCGTGGCACACCGTCCGCACCCCGTTCAATCGCGTCGCCGACGCGCTCACCAGAGCCACCGACGCCTGGGGTCACATCGCCTGTGACGTGCTGATCCTCGCCCGCCCCGAGATCGCCGAACTCGCCGAACCAGCGGGCCGAGGGCGCGGCGGCTCCTCGACCATGCCGCAGAAGGCCAACCCGATCCTGTCGGTCCTCATCCGCCGGGCCGCACTGACCGCCCCCGGCCTGGCCGCCCAGCTCCATCTCGCCGCCGCCACCGCCGTGGACGAACGCCCCGACGGCGCCTGGCACACCGAATGGCCCGCCCTGGCTCAGCTCGCCCGGCACGCGGTGACCGCCGCCGACCAGACCGCCGAACTCCTGGCCGGCCTGCACGTCGACACCGGCCGTATGGCGCGATCGGTCCAGGTCGCGAGGTCGGCCCTGCTCGCCGAACAGCGCAGTATCGGCGAGCTGGTCGACAACCCGCCCGAACCGGACTTCGACCCGGCCCACTACCTCGGCAGCGCCGATGTCCTGATCGACGAGATCCTCCGCCGCGCCCGTGTACCTCTCGCGGGGGCTCGATCCGCCACGGGAGGCACGCGATGACCATCCCCACCATCACCGGTGTGCAGCTGGGCGGCTGCGCCGAGCTGCCGCTGCTGGTCTGCGGCCCCTCGCTCGGCACCTCCGCCGTGGCGCTGTGGTCGTCCACCGCCGAACTCCTCGCGGACCACTTCCAGGTGATCGGCTGGGACCTGCCGGGCCACGGCCACAACGCGGCAGGGGTCGGCGACGGATTCACCATGGCCGAACTCGCCGAAGGGGTACGGGTTTTCGTCGACGGCGTGCTCACCGAGCGCGGCGAGCGCGGCGGCACGTTCGTCTACGCGGGTGTCTCGGTCGGCGGGGCGGTCGGCCTGCAGCTGTCGCTCGACCACCCGGCCCGTATCACCACCGCTGTGTTGGTCTGTACCGCGGCGCGCATCGGCGACGAGACGCTGTGGCGCGAGCGCGCGGAACTGGTCCGCCGTGCGGGTACCCCGGTCATGGTGGAAGGCTCCGCCGAGCGCTGGTTCGCCCCCGGCTTCATCGAAGGCCACCCCGAAACCACCGTGGCCCTGCTGAATTCGCTACAGCACGCCGACCGGGGCGGGTACGCGGCGGTGTGCGACGCCCTGGCGACCTTCGACCTGCGCGCCGACCTCCGGCGTATCGGTACCCCGGTCGTGGCCCTCGCGGGCGCCTACGACCGGGCCACTCCGGTCGCCGCTATGGCCGAACTCGCCCATGGCGTTCGCGACGGCCGCCTCGTGGTCCTCGACCGAGCCGCGCACCTGGCCCCCGTCGAAGCCCCGGGCGACACGGCCCGCGTCATTGCGGAGTCGGCGGGCATCGCACCCGCGCGCCCTCGCCCGGCGACGGGTGGCGGGCGCCCGGCCGATGCCGATCCGGCCGCACGCACCGCGAGCGCCGCAGGTGCCGAAACCACGCCGGACAGCCGTCCGCCCGAGAGCGCTGGAGCTGTGGCGGGCACAGGTCCGGTCGCGCATACCGACGCGCCTGCGAGCATCGGCCCGGTCGCCGCCGCCGACCCGGACACGGTCACGATCGCAGACCGGAGAGCGGCCGGAACGGCCGTGCGCCGGGCGGTACTCGGCGACGAACACGTCGACCGCGCGACTGCGGCGATCACCGATCTCACCCGCGAATTCCAGGAATTCATCACCGATTACGCCTGGGGCGGCATCTGGACCAGGCCGGGCCTGGACCGCCGCAGCAGGTCTGTCGCCGTGCTCACCGCGCTCATCGCCCGCGGCCACCACGAGGAACTGGCGATGCACCTGCGCGCCGCCCGCACCAACGGCCTGACCGACGACGAGATCAAGGAAGTGATCCTGCAGTCGGCGATCTACTGCGGCGTGCCCGACGCCAACACCGCCTTCCGCATCGCGCGCGAGACGCTGACCGAACCCGAGGAAAGGAACCCCCGATGACCCCGCAGGCGTACATCTACGACGCGGTGCGCACGCCGTTCGGCCGCTTCGGAGGCGCCTTCGCCGAGACCCGCACCGACGACCTCGCCGCCGCCACGCTGCGAGCGGTGGTCGAGCGGACCGGCCTCGATCCGGCCCTCGTCGACGAGGTCGTGCTCGGCAATGCCAACGGCGCGGGGGAGGAGAACCGCAATGTCGCCCGCATGGCCGCGCTGCTGGCCGGGCTGCCGGTATCGGTGCCCGGCACGACCGTGAACCGGTTGTGCGGCTCCTCGCTGGATGCCGCCATGATCGGCTCCCGCGCCATCGAGACCGGCGACGCCGACATCGTTCTCACCGGCGGCGCCGAGTCGATGACCCGCGCGCCCTGGGTCCTGCCCAAACCGTCACGCGCCTTCCCGGCGGGCGATACCGAACTCGTCTCCACGACACTGGGCTGGCGGCTGGTCAATCCGGCCATGCCGAAGGAGTGGACGGTCTCGCTCGGCGAATGCAACGAACAGCTGCGGGAGATCCACGGCGTCTCCCGCGAGCGACAGGACGAATTCGCCGCGCGTTCCCACCGATCCGCCCACGCCGCATGGGAGTCCGGCTTCTACGATGATCTGGTCGTCGGCGTCCCCGGCGTCGATCTCGTGCGCGACGAGAGCATCCGGCCCGATTCGACCCCGCAGACCCTGGCGAATCTGAAGCCCTCCTTCCGCGGGGACGGCACCATCACCGCGGGCAACGCCTCACCGCTGAGCGACGGCTCCTCGGCCGTGCTGCTCGGCTCCGCCGCCGCCGCGAACCGCATCGGCCGCGAACCCGTGGCCCGCATCGCCGGTCGCGGTATCCACGCCGTCGAGCCGCACCGCTTCGGTTACGCCCCGGTCGAGGCGGCCGAGAAGGCCCTCGCCCGAGCGGGGATCAGCTGGTCCGACGTCGGTGCCGTCGAACTCAACGAAGCGTTCGCGGTGCAGTCGCTGGTCTGCCTCGACGCGTGGAAGGTCGATCCGGAGATCGTCAACACCAGAGGCGGCGCGATCGCCCTCGGCCATCCGCTCGGCGCGTCCGGCGGCCGCATCCTGGGCACGCTCGCCGCGGTGCTGCGCGCGGGCGGTCACCGGTGGGGCGTGGCCGCCATCTGCATCGGCGTGGGCCAGGGCCTCGCCGTCGTGCTCGAGAACACCGCTTCGGGAAGCACTGCTTCGGGAAACGAGGAGACAGCGTGACCATTGCCCATCTGGCCGACGCGGACGAGGCCGTCGCCGACATCCCCGACGGCGCCACCGTGCTGATCGGTGGCTTCGGCACCGCGGGCCAGCCGATGGAACTCATCGACGCCCTGCGCCGTCACGGCGCGAAAGACCTCATCGTCGTCAACAACAACGCGGGCAACGGCGACCACGGACTCGCCGCGTTGCTCGCCACCGGCAATGTCCGCAAGATCGTCTGCTCGTTCCCCCGCCAGCGCGACTCCTGGGTCTTCGACGACCTCTACCGCTCCGGGCGGATCGAACTCGAGGTGGTCCCGCAGGGCAACCTCGCCGAACGCCTGCGCGCCGCCGGAGCGGGGATCGGCGCGTTCTTCTCGCCCACCGGTGTCGGCACCAGCCTCGCCGAAGGCAAGGAACAGCGCACCATCGACGGTCGCGACTACGTGCTCGAATACCCCATCCGCGGCGACTTCGCCCTTATCAAGGCCCACCGCGCCGACCGGATGGGCAACCTCGTGTACCGCAAGACCGCACGTAACTTCGGCCCGATCATGGCCACCGCCGCGAGCACGACGATCGTCCAGGTCGGCGAGGTCGTCGAGACCGGCGCACTCGACCCGGAGAACATCGTCACCCCCGCCATCTTCGTCGACCGGGTCGTGCACCTGGCCGGGGTGACCGAACTCGCCAGGCAAGGAGCGGCAGGATGAACCGTTCAGGAACAATCGAACACACCGATCGCGGTCCACTGGACAAGGACGAACTCGCCGCCCTGGTCGCCGTCGACATCCCGGACGGCGCCTTCGTCAATCTCGGCATCGGCCAACCCACCACGGTCGCCGACCACCTCACCCCCGAACAGGGCATCGTTCTGCACACCGAGAACGGCATGCTCGGTATGGGCCGCGCCGCCGTCGGCGACGAGATCGACCCCGACCTGATCAACGCGGGCAAGGTCCCGGTGATCGAGACGCCGGGAGCGTCCTATTTCCACCACGCCGATTCCTTCGCCATGATGCGCGGCGGACATCTCGACGTCTGCGTGCTCGGCGCCTTCCAGGTCTCCGTGAACGGTGACCTCGCCAATTGGGACACCGGCAAGCCCGGCTCGATCCCCGCCGTGGGCGGCGCGATGGACCTGGCCATCGGGGCGAAACAGGTCTTCGTGATGATGTCGCTGTTCACCCGCGACGGGGCGTCGAAGCTGGTGGCCGAGTGCACCTACCCGCTCACCGGCCGGCGCTGCGTCAGCCGCGTCTACACCGACCACGCGGTCTTCGAGATCACCGGCGACGGGGTGTGGGTGCGGTCGACCTACGGAATCTCCCTCGACGAACTGCGGAGCCGGACCGGATCGGCTCTGCGGGCCTGAAACCCGCCGCCGTATTCCCGTTACCGCCACGATCAAACGCGTTTATTCGCATCCGATGCTCACCGAATTTGTGCCGGAATGCACCTGCCGATACCGGTGATGTAGTTGGTGCCCGGCCGCCAGAAATTCTGTCCGAGACAGAAACACCTCGGTCGGCGACGACGATGAAACTCATACCGGTGATCGAAGAGCGCCGGTTGCCGGTGGAAATCATCGTATTCGGCCGGCAGTTCATGAAACAGGAAATTCGCATCGAGGAGATGAGCGCTATGGGTTCCTTCGGTCTCGACTTCGGAGCCGGCCTGGAGGTATTCGCGAAGTGGCTTCAGCTCACGTTCGGCATCGATCTGGGCATCGGCTGAGGGGTGACTACCGACCGAGCCCCGGCCTGTGGTGCCGAGACCCACCGATAAGCGGAAATCGTATCGTCGGTTCGGTCATCGGCCCGCGGCCGGGGTTCACCTCGGAGGAATCAGCACACAGTTGCCGATTCGACGCCCGGGAAAAATCGAAAACAAACGGTCGAGCGCCACGGATGTCTGCCCCCGAATTCGGTCGGAGTGTGCGTATCCGGTGTGGCGGATATGGCCGCCGGTTACCATCGCCCGGCAATTGTTCCCTCGCGCTCGAAGTTGCGATCCCCCGCAACAGGGGAAACCGACCCGAATCGTCCTCGACCGTAAAGATCGCGTAAGGACTGCCCGAGCACCCGTCAAGATTCCGCCAGGATCGGCGATCCCCCGTCGGTTCCGCCGCATCGTGTCATCGGGACGCCGACCGGCGTCCGTGTCTCGACGCAAGGAACTACAGATGGGTGACGCCGCCTACGTGGTGTTGATCTTCGCGGGCTTCCTCGCCTGCGCGCTGGTGTTGCGCGCGCTCAACGGGCGAGCCGCGAGCGGGGACGTGACGGCCCACGTTCTCGACGACGCGCGCGGTCCCGGCGACCGTGCGCCCGGTGGTGACGAAGGGGTGGGCCGATGACCTGGGCGGGGGTCACGAGTGTGGCCTTGGTGCTCATCGGGCTCGGACTGGTGGTCTACCTGCTGACAGCGCTGCTCGACCCGGAGAGGTTCTGAGGTCGCGATGTCACCCGCTCTCGCCGCGGGACTGCAGATCGCGCTCGTCGTGGCAGTCCTCGCGCTCGTCTATGTGCCCCTCGGTGACTATCTGGCCCGGGTGTACACCACCGATACCGATCTGCGGTCGAAGGATCTGCGGGTCGAGTCGCTGTTCTACCGGCTGGCCCGCATCGACCCGCGGGCCGAGCAGACCTGGTACGGGTACGCGGGCAGCGTGCTCGGCTTCTCGCTGGCCGGCGTGCTGCTGCTGTATGTCCTGCAACGGATTCAGGGCGTGCTGCCGCTGAACAACGGGCTGGACGCGGTGAGCCCGGCGGTCGCGTTCAACACCGCGATCTCCTTCGTCACCAATACCAACTGGCAGTCCTACGTCCCCGAGACGACGATGAGCCCGCTCACCCAATCCGCCGGGCTGGCCGTGCAGAACTTCGTCTCCGCGGCCGTCGGCATGGGCGTCGCCGTCGCGTTGATCCGGGGCTTCGCCCGCAGCGCGCGCGGCGGGGAGGTCGGCAACTTCTGGGTCGACCTCACTCGCGGCACGTTGCGCGTTCTGCTGCCGCTGTCGTTCGTCGTCGCGCTGATCCTGTTGAGCCAGGGCGTGGTGCAGTCCTATCGCAGCGGCTTCACCGCCACCGGCCTGGACGGGCAGCCGCTGTCGGTGGCCCTCGGCCCGGTCGCGTCCCAGGAGGCGATCAAGGAGCTCGGCACCAACGGCGGCGGCATTCTCGCCGCCAACTCCGCGCACCCGTTCGAAAATCCCACGCCGGTCAGCAATATCGTCGAGATCCTCGCGATCCTGCTCATCCCTGTCGCGTTGACCCGGACCTTCGGAACCCTGATCGGCAACCGCCGCCAGGGCCTGACGGTCCTCGCGGTGATGGCCGTGATCTATGGCAGCGTCCTCGCGGTCACTCTCGCCGCCGAATCCGGCGCGCGCGGAGCGTCCGCGACCGCCGCCGGAGCCATGATGGAGGGCAAGGAGGTCCGCTTCGGCATCCCAGGGTCGGCGCTGTTCGCGGTGACCACCACCGGCACCAGTACCGGCGCGGTGAACTCCGCGCACGACTCGATGTCCCCGCTCGGCGGCGGCGCGGTGCTGGCGAACATGCTGTTCGGCGAGATCGCGCCCGGTGGTGTGGGCAGCGGTCTGTACGGGATGCTGGTCCTCGCGGTGATCGCGGTGTTCGTCGGCGGCCTGCTGGTGGGGCGCACCCCGGAATTCCTCGGCAAGAAGCTGCGCCGCCGCGAGATCACCCTGGCCGCGCTGTCGGTGCTGGTGATGCCGGCGCTGGTACTGGTCGGTACCGCGATCACGGTGATCATGCCCGCGACGGCGAGCGCCCTCGGCAACTCCGGTGACCCCGGCACGCCTGGCGCGATCCACGGCTTCACCGAAGTGCTCTACGCCTACGCCTCGGCGTCGAACAACAACGGCAGCGCGTTCGGCGGGCTCACGGTGACCAGCGACTGGTTCCAGTCCTCGCTGGGCATCTGCATGCTGCTCGGCCGATTCCTGCCGATCCTGTTCGTGCTCGCCCTGGCCGGTTCACTGGCCGCGCAGCAGCGCACGCCCGCGAGCGCGGGCACCCTTCCCACCGCGGGCGTGGGCTTCGGTGGTCTGCTCACCGGCACCACCGTCCTCGTCGCGGCGCTCACCTTCTTCCCCGTCCTCGCTCTGGGACCGATCGCGGAGGCACTGCAATGACATCGCTACTCGAACGGCCGCACCGCGCGGGCCGTCAAGGGTTCGAGCCGCGACAGCTCGCCGAGGCGCTGCCGGGCGCCGTAGGCAAACTGGATCCGCGCCGGATGGCGCGCAATCCGGTGATGTTCGTCGTGCTCGTCGGCTCGGTGATCACCACCGCGGCCGCGGCTGTCGAGCCGAGTGCGTTCGCCTGGTCCGTCGCGGCCTGGCTGTGGTTCACCGTCCTGTTCGCCAACCTTGCCGAGTCGGTAGCTGAGGGGCGCGGCAAGGCGCAGGCGGAGACGCTGCGAAAAACCAAGCGGGAGATGACCGCTCGCCGCGTCACCGACCACGGCGAGGACCTGGTGGCCGCCACCGACCTGCGGGTCGGCGACCTGGTCGTGGTCGAGGCGGGGGAGCTCGTTCCCGGCGACGGCGATGTGATCGAGGGCATCGCCACCGTCGACGAATCCGCCATCACCGGCGAATCCGCGCCGGTGATCCGCGAATCCGGCGGCGACCGGTGCGCGGTCACCGGCGGCACCACCGTGCTCTCGGACCGGATTGTCGTGCGGATCACCGCGCAGCCGGGCCAGACCTTCGTCGACCGCATGATCGCGCTCGTCGAGGGCGCGGCCAGGCAGAAGACGCCCAATGAGATCGCGCTGAACATCCTGCTCGCCGCACTCACGGTCATCTTCCTGCTCGCCGTCGTCGCGCTCGGCCCGATGAGCACCTACGCGGGCGTCGAACAGGGCCCGGTCGAATTGATCGCGCTGCTGGTGTGCCTCATCCCGACCACCATCGGCGCGTTGCTCTCGGCCATCGGCATCGCGGGCATGGACCGGCTGGTGCAGCGCAATGTGCTGGCCAAGTCCGGTCGCGCCGTGGAGGCCGCGGGTGACATCGACACGCTGCTGCTGGACAAGACCGGCACGATCACCTTCGGCAACCGCCGCGCCACCACCCTGCACGTCGTGCCCGGCGTCACCGAGGCCGAACTGGCCGCCGCGGCCCGGCTGTCGAGCCTGTCCGACGGCACGCCGGAAGGACGCAGCATCGTCGAATTGTGCTCGGCGCGTTTCGGTCTCGTCGCAGAGCTGGACACCACGCAGCGACATGCGGAGTTCGTGCCGTTCAGCGCGCACACCAGGATGAGCGGCCTCGACATCGGCCCCGACACCCACATCGACAGCGCCGACGCGGGGCCGGTGCTGGTCCGCAAGGGCGCCGCCGATGCCGTGCGTGTCTGGGTGCGCGACCGGGGCGGGCCGGTTCCCGAACAGCTCTCCGACCTGGTCGACCGCATCGCCCGCATCGGTGGCACCCCGCTGGTGGTGGCGCGCGCCGACGCGGCGGGCACCCGCGTCCTCGGAGTGATCGAGCTGTCCGACGTGGTGAAGCCCGGAATGGCGCAGCGGTTCGGCCGTCTGCGGGCGATGGGCATCCGCACCGTCATGGTTACCGGCGACAATCCGCTGACCGCCAAGGCCATCGCCGCCGAAGCGGGGGTGGACGATTTCCTCGCCGAGGCCACCCCGGAGGACAAGCTCGCGCTCATCCGCGCCGAACAGCGGCAGGGCCGGCTGGTCGCCATGACCGGCGACGGCACCAACGACGCGCCGGCCCTGGCCCAGGCCGACGTCGGCGTGGCGATGAACACCGGCACGTCGGCCGCCAAGGAGGCGGGCAACATGGTCGACCTCGATTCCGACCCGACCAAGCTGATAGAGGTCGTCGAGATCGGCAAGCAACTGCTGATCACGCGCGGCGCGTTGACCACCTTCTCGCTGGCCAACGACCTGGCGAAGTACTTCGCCATCCTGCCCGCGCTGTTCAGCGGCCTCTACCCGCAGCTGTCGGCGCTGAACATCCTCGGCCTGGCCACGCCGCAGTCGGCGATCCTGTCGTCGGTGATCTTCAACGCGCTGGTGATCGTGGCGCTGATCCCGCTGGCATTGCGGGGTGTGCGGTACCGGCCCGCCGACGCCGCCACCCTGCTGGGCCGCAATCTGCTCGTCTACGGCGTCGGCGGGGTGATCACGCCGTTCCTCGGGATCTGGCTGATCGACCTCGTGGTGCGCCTCGTTCCGGGAATCGGGTGAAAGCCATGCGCGCAGGCACGGTAGTGCGGGATCTGGCCAGGCAGACCAGGGCGGGTCTGGTGGTGTTGCTGCTGCTGACAGCGGTGGTCGGCGCCGGGTATCCGGCGGCCGTGTGGGCGGTCTCTCGCCTGGACACCGCCTCCGCCGAGGGCTCGCCGCTCACCGACAGCCGCGGCTGTGTGATCGGCAGCGAACTGATCGGCGTCGACCCGGCGGTGCAGGTGGGCAGACCCGACCCGTTCTTCCATCAGCGTTCGGCCGGCTCGGTGGCCGACGACGACGCCTTCGCCCCTGGCGATCCGGCCGCCGCCCTGCCCTCGAACCAGGGCCCCAGCAGTGAACTGCTGGCCGGCTGGATCGAGCAGCGCCGCGCCGCCGTCGCCGAACGCGAAGGCGTGTCCCCGGACCGGGTGCCGGTGGACGCTGTCACCGGCTCGGGCTCGGGCGTCGACCCGCACATCTCACCGGCCTACGCCGCCGTGCAGGTGCCGCGTGTGGCACGGGTGACCGGGCTCGGCGAGCAGCGAGTGCGTGAACTCGTCGCCGAGCACACGGCGGGCCGGCAGGCCGGTTTCCTGGGCGAAGAGCGCGTCGAGGTCCCCGCCCTGAACGCGGCCCTCGGCCTCACCGCTCCCGCCTGCGACGGCGGCCAGGGTGGATGATGGCCTGGTGAGCAGCACTGTCGGGGAGGCGTCCGCACGGCGCGGCCGGCTGAGGATCTACCTCGGCGCCGCGCCGGGTGCGGGCAAGACCTACGCCATGCTCGGTGAGGCGCATCGCCGTCTGGCCCGCGGCGGTGACGTGGTGGTCGCCATCGTGAACACCCACGGCAGGCCACGCACCGAGGAACAGCTCGCCGGTCTCGAGATCGTTCCGCCGCGCCGTCTCACCTACCGCGGCGCGGACTTCGACGAACTCGACCTCGACGCCGTGCTCGCCCGCCGACCGGCCGTCGCCCTGGTCGACGAACTCGCCCACAGCAACATCCCCGGCAGCAGGCACGCCAAACGCTGGCAAGACGTGGAGGAACTGCTCGCGGCAGGCATCGACGTGCTGTCCACCGTCAACATCCAGCACCTCGAATCGATCGTCGACGTCGTCGAACAGATCACCGGGGTGGTGCAGCGCGAGAAGATCCCCGACGCCGTCGTCCGCCGCGCCGACCAGATCGAACTCGTCGACATCACCCCGCAGGCGCTGCGCCGCCGTCTCGCCCACGGCAACGTCTACGCCCCGGACAAGGTCGACGCCGCACTGAGCAACTACTTCCGCGAGGGCAATCTCACCGCCCTGCGCGAGATAGCCCTGCTGTGGCTCGCCGACCAGGTGGACCTGGCGCTGGCGAAGTACCGCGGCGAACACGCCATCACCGACACCTGGGAAGCGCGCGAACGGGTCGTGGTCGCGGTGACCGGCGGCCCCGAATCGGAGACGCTGGTGCGCCGCGGCAGCCGCATCGCGGCCAAGGCGGGCGCCGAACTGCTGGTGGTGCATGTGGTGCGCGGCGACGGCCTGGCCGCGCCGGAGCTGGGCAAGGTGCGCGACCTCGCCGCCGCTCTGGGGTCGAGCCTGCACACGGTCGTCGGCGACGACGTGCCCGCCACCCTGCTCGACTTCGCCCGGCAGGTGAACGCCACCCAGCTCGTCCTCGGCACCTCGCGGCGCTCCCGGTGGGCGCGAATGCTCGACGAGGGCATCGGCGCGGCTGTGGTGCGCCTCTCCGGTCGCATCGATGTGCACATGGTCACCCACGAGCACAGCGTGCGGGGGCCGCGCCCGGCCCTGCTCGGCCGCCACGAACGCCGGATCGCGGCCTGGGTCGCCGCCGTCGTCATCCCCTGCGTGGCAACGGGTGTCATGGCCGTCGTCGACCACCTCACCGGCACCGCCGGCCTGACCGCCCTGTTCTTCGTCGTGGTGCTCGCCGTGGCGCTGTTCGGCGGCGTCGGCCCCGCGATCATGGCAGCCCTGTTCTCCGGCCTGCTGCTGAACTACTTCTTCACAGAACCGCGCTACAGCCTCACCATCGCCGAACCCGCCAACTTCGTCACCACGGTCGTCCTGCTCGTGGTGGCGGTCGCGGTGGCGGCACTGGTCGACGCCGCCGCCGCGCGCACCCGCGAGGCACGCCTCGCCGCGCGCGAAGCCGAACTGCTCACCGTGTTCGCCGAAGCGATCCTGCGCGGCGCGGATGTCCCCGCCCTGCTCGAGAAGGTTCGCGAGACCTACGGCCAGCGTGGCGTGAGTCTGGTGCGCGAGAACGGCGACGGCACCGAGGTGCTCGGCACGGCCGGATCGACGCCGCCGCTCACCGTCGAGTCCGCCGCTACCGTAGGCGAACTCGACGGCAGCCCCTATGCCCTGCTGCTCACCGGCCCCCGGCTGCGGCCTCGCGACCGGCGTATTCTCACCGCCGTCGCCGGTCAGGCCGCCGCGCTCGTGCGGGAGAACGAACTCGCCGCCGAAGCCGCCCACGCCCGCGACCTCACCGAGAAGGACCGGCTGCGCAGACTGCTGCTCTCCGCGGTCGGCCACGATCTGCGCACACCGCTGGCCGCGGTCAAGGTCGCCGCATCGAGCCTGCGCAGCGCCGATGTCACCTTCTCCCAGCAGGACACCGCCGAACTGCTCGCCACCATCGAGGAATCCACCGATCAGCTCACCCGGCTGGTGTCGAACCTGCTCGACTCCTCGCGGCTGGCCGCGGGCGTGGTCACCCCCGACCGGCGCCCGGTCTACGTCGACGAGATCGCCCAGTCCGCCGTGCTGACCCTCACCGACACCGCCTGCCGGGACCGCATCGAACTCGACGCCGACGACACCCTCGTCACCGCCGACGGCGCACTCCTCGAACGCGTCCTGGCCAACCTGCTCGACAACGCCCTCCGCTACGCCCCGACCGGCCGGATCCGCTTGTGCGCCACCACCTCCGGCGAGCGCACCGTCATCACCGTCGCCGACCACGGCCCCGGCCTCCGCGCCGACGGCGGCAGTGAGGACGTCTTCGCCGCCTTCCCCCGCTCCGGTGACCAGCGCACCGGGGGAGCGGGCCTGGGTCTCACCGTCGCCCGCGGCTTCGTCGAGGCGATGGGTGGCACCCTGACCGCCGCCGAGACTCCCGGCGGAGGTGTCACGATGGTGATCGATCTGCCCGCGCCGGAGGGAGCCCGACGATGACCCGCATCCTCGTCGTCGACGACGAACCCCAGATGCTGCGCGCCCTACGCATCAACCTCACCGCGCGCGGCTACGAGGTCGTCACCGCTCCCGACGGCCGCACCGCCCTGCGCGTCGCCGCACAGCACCACCCCGACGTCATCGTGCTCGACCTCGGCCTGCCCGACATCGACGGCATCGAAGTGCTCGCGGGCCTGCACGGCTGGTGTACGGCGCCGGTCATCGTGCTGTCCGCCCGCACCGACGCCGCCGACAAGATCGCCGCACTCGATACCGGCGCCGACGACTACGTCACCAAACCGTTCGGGATGGAGGAATTCCTCGCCCGCATCCGCGCCGCCGTCCGGCGCGCGGCCACCACACCCGAATTGTCCGAGCCCCGTGTCGCGACCGACGCCTTCGTCGTGGACCTCGTCGCCAAGAAGGTCACCCGCGACGGCGTCGACGTGCATCTGACCCCGACGGAATGGGGGATGCTGGCCATGCTGGTGCGCAACCAGGGCAAGCTCGTCGGTCAGCGGGAACTGCTCACCGAGGTCTGGGGCCCCGCCTACGTCGAGCAGACCCACTATCTTCGGGTCTACCTGACTCAGCTGCGCCACAAGCTCGAGCCCGAACCCTCCCGTCCCCGCTACCTCATCACCGAGGCAGGCCGCGGCTACCGGTTCGAGCCATGAGGTCCACCGACCTGTGATCCCGGTCTCGGCCCGCCCTCGGAGTACGCTGCGAATCCCCGGTTCGGCGAACAGAAAGAAGGCGCATGTCGAAGTTCGAGAATGTCAGCGTCGCGAAGAAGGCCAATGTCTACTTCGACGGCAAGTGCGTCAGCTACAGCCTCGAGCTGCCCGACGGCACATCCAAGTCCGTGGGCGTCATCCAGCCCGCGAGCCTGACCTTCTCCACCGCCGCCCCGGAGGTCATGGAACTCGTCGCGGGCAGCTGCCGGGTGACGCTCGCGGGCGAGACCGAGCCGGTCACCTACAGCGGCGGCCAGTCCTTCAGTGTGCCGGGGGACAGCTCCTTCGACATCGAGGTGCTCGACACCCTGCATTACGTCTGCCACTACGGCTGATCACGCACGCCGTGCGGTCCCGGCCCGGACTCGATCGAGTCCGGGCCGGGACTGTGTGCGACGGGCCGTGTGGTCACCGACCCCGTCCGCCCTGTCACGCGGGGCCCGCTGCTTCCCGCTGGTCGGCAGGAGTGCGCGCTCGGGAGTGCTGAGTTGCCGCCTCGCGCAACCGCCGCACCGCCTCCGGAATCGCGTTCGCCAGCGCGTCCACATCCGGCACCAGCTCCCGGCAGGCGATCAACCCGAAGTCGAGACGTCCGGTGATCGACAGCGCCGTGACGGTCAGCCCCGCGCCGTGGAAGACCGGCCCGAACGGGAACATGCTCACCATCTTCACGCCGAGGAAGTACAACGGCATCGGCGGTCCCGGCACGTTGGAGACGACCAGGTTGTGCACCACCGGGGTGTGTTCGGCCAGCTCGAATGACGAATACAGCCGCATCGCGAGGCGGAAGGTGTTCGGCGGCACGTACTTCGCCCAGTCCTGCAGGAAGTCGGCTCCGATCAACTCGTGCTCGTCCTTGGCGTCCTTGTTCGCCTCCGCGACCGCGGCCAGCCGCTCGACGGGATCGGCGATATCGGTGCCCAGCGCGCAGAACAGCGAGGAGACCTTGTTCGTGCCCTCGGTGTGCCTGGTCGATTCGTGTACCGAGACCGGCACCGCGGCCAGCAGCGAGCGGTCCGGCAGCGCCTCGTGGGCGATCAGATACTCGCGCAGCGCGTCGCCGACCACCGCGAGGACCACATCGTTGACCTTCACCCCGAACGCGTCCTTGATCTCCCGGACGATGTCCAGGTCGACCTCGGTGAACGCCACCGCACGATGCGGGGTGATGGTCCTGTTGAACGGCGTGCGCGGCGCGGTCAACGGCACCGCCATGCCCGACTCGTTGTGGCGCCGCCTGCGCGCGAACCCGGCCAACATCCCGAGTGTCTTCGGCACCATGCCCAGCACGCCCACCCGTGCGGGGAACCGCACCACGGCGTCGGCCATCAGCCGAAGATCGCTCGGCTCGGCATCGGCGCGCCGGCGGGTGGCCTGCTCGGACTTCCGGCCGCCCGGCTCCAGGTCGCACAGGTGCATCAGCATGTCGGCGCCGGTGATCCCGTCGACGGCCGCGTGATGGTACTTCGCGATCACCGCGATCTTGTCGCCGTCGACGCCCTCCACCACCCGCATCTGCCACAGCGGCTTGTCGCGGTCCATCGGCGTGCCCGCGATGTCACCGACAAGGTCGGCCAGTTCCTTGCGCCCGCCGGGCCGCGGCAGCCCGTAGCGGCGGATGTGGTAGTCGAGATCGAAGTCCGCGTCCTCCACCCACAGCGGATGATCGAGGTTCAACGGCACCTGCCGTAGCCGCCTGCGCATCTGCGGCACATGTGCGATGCGCCGACCCAGCTCGGCCTTGAAGGAGTCGAACGAGTAGGCGCAGCCCTCGGCCGTCGGATCGAGGATGATCAGCGCGCACACGTGCAGATGCTGCGTCCCCGTCTCGAGATACAGGAAGCTGGCATCCAATCCCGTCAGGCGTTCCATAGCGACATGCTACTGGGACGAGTGCTGCTGCTCGGTTTTTCGGTCCGTGGCGGCGCCGGGTGCCGCCATCTGGTGGATCTCGGTTTCGATCGCCGCGACCCGTTCCGCCGGGATGCCCCAGGGCTGCTCCACCCCGACCGCGCGGTCCAGATCCCACAGCACACATCGCTCGCCCGGCCGCGCCACCATCGACCAGGCGACCACCGTCCGCCCCAATTGCTCGGCCATCGTTCCGTGCGAGACGCCGGCCGGAGCCCCGCCGTCCGGATAGTGGTGCAGAAACCGTCCATAGGCCTTGTCGCAGAAATCCGCGTACCGCTGCGTGCACAGGATCAGCCCGTGCCATGCCTCGTCGACCGCGTGCGAGGGCATGCCGATCACCTGATCGTCGCGCATGGCCGCGCCGCAGCAGCGCAACCACTGGCGAAGCCCCGATTCGACCAGTTCCCGCGGCTGCCACGGGCAGGTCTTGAACACCGCCTCGGGCAGTTCGAGCGCGGCCACCGCCTGCTCCACATCGCGTAGATCGATCGGAGCGGCCTGCCGTGCCCGGAAGGGGAAAATCCGCACGATTCACTGTACGGCGCTGCGCCGCTACGATTCACCGATGACAGTGGCCGTTATCCTGTTGATCCTCATTCTCGTTCTCCTCGTCGGCGGGGGTATCGCCGCGTTCGTCGTCGGAATTATCATATTCGATCAACGCGCAACTCCCGCCGCCTCCTCACGGCAGCGGCGGCGGATACGACCCGTCGCTGTGGTCGGCGGCCGACGCGAGCGGGGCAGGCGGCCATCATCACCACCACGACGACTCCGCAGGGGGTGGCGGCGCCCCGGCTGGTGACGGGGGATGCTCGGGAGGGTCGAGCTGTTCCGGCGGCTCGAGCGGTTGCGGCGGGGGAAGCAGCTGCGGCGGGGGGAGCAGCTGTGGCGGCGGCGGTGGGTGCGGCGGCGGCTCCTGACCAGCTGAAAGATCGACATTTGCACCCGCTATAGCCCAATTCGACCAGCGCTGCCCCCCAATGGTTTTGGAGCTGTTCAAGTTTCAACCACACGTAAACTGTGACTTGACCCGCATCACAGCGCTCTCCGACGTGAGTGAGGTTATGGTCTCTGCGTGCAAATCCTGATCGTTGTCGGCGTAGTCGCCGTCGTCCTCGCGCTCGTAGTCGCCGTCGTCCAATTCGCCAGCCGTCCCCCGAGAGACCAGAGTCGTTACAGCGCCGCAGCTTCCCGCACCGGCGGAAGTTGGGGCGAAAGCACCGACCGACCCTGACGAAGTACCCGCCGGAACATACGCTTCCCGCCGCCCACTCCTTCTGATCAGGGGTCGGCAGCCGGAAACTTCTCCCGCGCAATGTTTCCCGGCATCCCCGCCGCACCGGCACCCGGGCGACCTTCCTCGCCACCTTCCCCAGCGCCGAGCGCGTACGTCAATGCCGCCGTACGCCATTCCCCGCACCCCGGCGTACCCGCGTCACCCGGTGGCCGACTGGTGCCCGCCCTGCCGCAGCCGGTAACATCCAGACGCCGCGGAAGCGTCGCGGAAGCGGGGCGGTAGCTCAGTCGGTTAGAGCCGTGGACTCATAATCCATTGGTCGCGGGTTCGAGCCCCGCCCGCCCCACAAATAGCATTCTACCTGCGGTTATGGAGAATGCGACAGCGGTTTCGGTCCACAGCGCACTGACACCAATGTATTTCCGCACTGGAATCACCCCCGGCCACTCGTCGGCGCTCGGTCGCAATACGCCCGGCGCCGCCGTGCCGGTGCGGGTGGTTCGCTGTGCAGCGGCAGTGAGTCTGCTGACGGGGGTGGATGGCCTGCTCACGAAGTGAATGCCGGTACGACGTAGCTGCGAATCATTTGCTGTTCGATGTCGTTGTCCGGTAGCGGCCAGTGTGCGAAGGACATGACCACGCGCACGATCCACTGCGCCGCGTGGGAGTTGTCGTCGGCGATTCCGGTGAGTTCCGCTGCAAGACTGCTCAGAAGTGGTGAAGTGTGGATTTGGTCGAGGTCCATCGCGCGTGAGTTGAGTATCGCCGGTCGTAGCGGGTTGGATCTGATCTGTTCGAGGGCCACGGTGATGGCGGTGACGACTCGTTCGGCGCCGCTGAGTCCCTCCACGGCGTCTCGGACGGTGTCGACGATGCCGGAGGCCAGGCGCATGAGGACGGCGTCGCGGATCTGGGCTTTGCCACCGGCGTAGCGGTAGATGGTGGCTCTCGAGCAATGCACCCGCGCGGCCAGTGTTTCGATGTCGAAGGCGTCCAATCCGTGCGTGACGATGAGGTCGGCGGCTGCCGCGTGGATGCGCTCGGCCGCTGCCTCCCGCCGACTATCCCCGACCACCCAGTCATCGCGAACCATTGCCGTCTCCGTCCGTGAGTCGTTTCCGCAGGACTTCTCGAATCTGAGACGCCGAGCGCGGAACGTTTCACCATTCTGGCAGGTGCCAGGAATCTCGGTGAGACGGCCAAGTGGCGGCCCGCAATTCACCGATCGCAGCTTTGTCGCAGGTCATTGACGTGATCTCGGCGTCCGGCCACGGTGGAGCGATGACTTCGCTCGATGGTGGCCTCGGCCTCGCGCTGTTCGAGGACCACAACATCCAGAATCCGTATCCGCTCTACGAGCGGATGCACCGGACAGGTCCGGTGCACAGGATCGGAGACTCCGATTTCTATGCCGTGAGCGGTTGGGAGGCGGTAAACGAGGCGGTCACCCGCTGCGGCGATTTCTCCTCCAACCTGACCGCCGCGATGATGTATGGGCCCGCGGGCACGATCACCACGTTCCCGATGGGTGAACTCGGCGGTCCCACGCAGGCATTGGCAACCGCGGACGAGCCGACCCACGGAATGCACCGCAGAGCTCTGCTTCCGCACCTGGCCGCCAAACGCATTCTGGCCTGTGAACCGTTCATCACCGAGACCTTCGACCGGCTGTGGGACCTCGCCGTCGATAACGGCGGGATCGAGTGGATGTCGGCGATGGCGAACAACCTGCCGATGACGATCGTCGCGAAGATCATCGGTGTGCCCGACAGCGACGTCGACACACTGATCCGCTGGAGTTACTCCGCGACGCAGGTGGTCGCGGGGCTGGTCTCCGATGACCAGATGCGGGACGCGGGAGTCGCAACGCTGGAACTTGCCGCCTATATCGCCGACCGATTTCGGCAGGCCGCGACCGGCCGGTGCGAGGATCTTCTCGGTGACCTCGCCAGAGCCTGTGCCATCGGCGAACTCGATGACATCGCGGCGCTGGCCATGATGATCACCTTGTTCAGTGCCGGTGGAGAATCCACGGCTTCGCTGATCGGTTCCGCGGCTTGGATACTCGCGACCGATCTCGACATCCAGCGGCGAGTCCGTGAACATCCCGAACTCCTGAGCGTCTTCCTCGAAGAGGTTCTGCGTTACGAACCGCCCTTCCGAGGCCACTACCGGCATGTCATGAGTGACACCGAACTGTGCGGAGTGCGGATTCGTGAAGGCTCGCGGCTGTTCCTGTTGTGGGGTGCGGCCAACCGAGATCCCGCGTACTTCGACGACCCCGCCGAATTCCGGCTCGATCGGGTAGCGGCCAAGAACCACCTGAGTTTCGGCCGGGGACCGCACTTCTGCGTCGGCGCTGCTCTGGCGCGACTCGAAGCCCGGATCGTAATCGGCGGACTGCTGGATCGAACCACCACCCTCCGAGCCGACGACGCAGGACGGTGGTTGCCGAGCCTGCTCGTCAGACGCCTGGACCACCTGCACCTGAACATCGGATGATCGGCCAGACAAGTGCGTCCGAGTGCCTCGCATGCGGGATCACGGCGCTCACCGCCGGGCCCAGCATTGTGCGAGGGAACTGGGGTCACCTCGGTCATGCGCCAGTCCGGCATGGCCGGTGAACGCATCGGCCGCGCTCGTCACAGCGGGCCCAGACCTTTGCCCAGCACCGAGTCGGCCTGGAGCAGCAGGACATGGCCATGACCGCGTGGTTGCCGGCATCAGTAGAAGGACACCGAGCGCGATCTGAAACCAGGCCACCACGGGTGACGGGCCGTCGTCGCCGGAACCGATCGCGTCGGCGAGCAGCACGGTCACGGTCGTGACGGCCGGGATCCAGCCGATGGCGAAAGCGGTGCGGTGGCAGCGGCGTTGTGCGACATCACCATCGAGACGATCGCCACGATCGGGATGGACGAGAGCGCTACGCCGATCGCAGGCGGAGCAGGTCACCGATCACCGTGATCATGGCTGCGCCCCACCGTCCGAGGCGGAGGGACGGTCGCCTCCGGTCGGTGGTCCGAGACAGTCGACGGTGTCACCTTCGGGCCCCTTTCGATGGCGCAGTGACAGCGGCTTCGACCATGATGCTTGCGAACGACGCGCACTTCACCCGGCGTGAGGGAACTCGCGTCCGGCCGCTGATCGGCAACGGCTGGACATTCCGGCTGATTGCCCGAATGCTGTTCGTGCGCCGAAGTGTCGGCGGGAACTCGTGGTAGCTATCCGAAGGAGCAAGGTCGATGACGATTCGTCGCCACCGGACCAGGGTCACGGCAGTCGCGCTCGGCTTCGCGCTCGCCGCGACAGTGGGCGTGTCCGCATGCAGCAAGACCGAGCGCTGGTGTGAACTCGATCGCGGCGATGTGCTCGTCGAGAACTATCACTGTGAGAACAACGAGCCGGGCTACGAGTGGGAGCCCGACCACGACAAGCCGAAGTCGAAGAAGAAGCCGATCAAGACGTCGAAGAAGCACTGATTCCACGACAGGCGGCAACAGCGTCCCGCCGGTAGCGATCGCGACAGCTGTGGGCGTTTCCTGCCCATCGCCGCCGGGTACGCCCGTGACGATCGGCGACGCGACCACGCGCGCCGGAAATGCCCACCTGAAGGAGAGGGGGGCCACTATGGCCGCCGAAGGTGTCGAAGGGGTGCGGACGATCGTCCTGGACTGTCCTGACCCCCGGAAGCTGGCCGAGTTCTACGTGGCGCTGCTCGGTGGCGAAATTTTGAACGAGGAGAGCGACCGGGCCTGGGTCGCCCTGCTGGACCCGCAGGGCAGGCGGCTGGCCTGCCAGCTCGCGCCCGAGTACAAGCCACCCGATTTCCCCGATCCGAGGGCTTCCCAGCAGGTCCACCTGGACATTCGAGTGCGTGATATCGAGGTTGCCGAGCCCGCGGTCCTGGCTCTGGGGGCCACGCTCGTGGAGAAGCACGACACCTTCCGGGTGTACCGGGATCCGGTTGGGCACACCTTCTGCCTGGAATGGCAATAGGGGAGCGCGTCGCTGCGGTTTGAGCGCCGGTGCCTGAGGACTCGGCGGTGATCGCTCTCGGCGCGGCCGAGGAGACGTCCGGCTTCGGCTCAGCCGTGTAAGGCGGGCACCCCTCGGGCCACCAGGATCGATGCGAGGTACACCTCGGCGAACCTGGAGTTTCCGGACTGCTCAGCGGGCGGAGCGTATCGCGTCGGGCCTGCGACCACGGCGCTGTCCACGCGGAACAGCTCGGCGCCGGGTGGTGCGGGCCACAGCGGGCGGGCGCTCGTTGCCCCAGGCGCTCGCACTGCCTCTACAGTGTCCGAACGAGCGTTCACGGCCTGGTCGAGGCGGCTGTGATCGTCTTTCGCGCCATCAGAGGAGCTACCCATGCCGGACGCTGTCGACCTAACCGAGCCGGGCACCGGGGATGCGGCCGTGCGGCTGCGCAGGCGGCTGGAACGGCTGATCGGGATCGCGGCGTCGGAGGGCAACGCGCTGGTCGCGCTGCGCAACGGCGACGAGATCTTCCCGGCCATGCTGGCGAGTATCGAGGGCGCCGAGCACACCGTCGACATGATGACGTTCGTCTACTGGCAGGGCGATATCGCCCGGCGATTCGCGTACGCGCTGGCCGAGCGGGCCAGGGCGGGGGTGCGGGTGCGGCTGCTGCTGGACGGGTTCGGCAGCAGGCTGATCGAGAAGGATCTGCTGGAGCTCATGGACGAGGCCGGGGTGCGGGTCGCCTGGTTCCGCAAGCCCGCCTATATCTCCCCGTTCAAACAGAACCATCGCTGTCATCGCAAGGTGCTGGTGGTCGACGAGGAGGTCGCTTACACCGGCGGAGTCGGCATCGCGAAGGAGTGGTGTGGCGATGCTCGCAACGAGGACGAATGGCGCGACACCCATGTGCAGGTGCGCGGACCGGCGGTCGACGGAATCGCGGCGGCGTTCGCCCAGGGCTGGGCGGAGTGTCACGACGAACTCTTCGACGAGCGGGACCGGTTCGTCGAGCACTCCCGGCCCGGCGAGGCCGTGGTCCAGGTGGTGCGCGGCTCGGCCAGTGTCGGCTGGCAGGACATGCAGACCTTGCTTCGCGTGGTGATCGAGTCCGCGCAGAAACGGCTACGGCTGGCGACCGCGTATTTCGCACCCGACGCGTTCTTCGTCGACCTGCTGTGCGCGGCCGCGCGGCGCGGGGTCGAGGTGGAGATCCTGTTGCCCGGGCCGCACACCGACCAGCGGGTCTGCCAGCTCGCGGGCCAGCACTTCTACGAGCAATTGCTGGCCTGCGGCGTGCGCGTCTACCAGTATCAGCCCACCATGATGCACGCGAAGATCATCACCGTGGACGGCGTCGCGGCCCTGGTCGGTTCGACGAATGTCAATCGCCGCTCGCTCGACCACGACGAAGAGGTCATGCTCGCCGTGCTCGACGAGCCGTTCACCGCCACCCTCGACGGCCATTTCGACGAGGACCTCGAGTCGTCGGTGCTGATCGAGTCCGGCCGGTGGAAACGGCGTTCGGCGCTGCAACGCGCCAGGGAACTCGCCGTGCAGCCCATTCGCCGCTTCCTGTGAACCCCGCATCGCACGGCTGATTCGCCTGTCCCGCCGGTCGAATCCATCGACGGGCAGCGAATTCCACCGACGCGAGGGTCCTGCGCGGCTCACAGCGGTGGACCGACGGAGTGAGCTTCGTCCGACGGGCCGTCGCGGTCTGCATGATTGTCGCCGCGCCGGATATGCCTCCAGGGATCCGAGGAATTTCCCCAACCCGCAGGAGGCGCAATGTCGAAGATTCTGTTCTTGATGTCGGCGGCCGATCACTGGACGCTCGCTGACGGCACGAAGCATCCGACCGGCTATTGGGCCGAGGAATTCACCTCGCCTTACGAGGTGTTCTCCGCGGCGGGCCACGAGGTTGTGGTGGCTACTCCGGGTGCGGTGCCGCCGACCGTGGATCAGGGGAGTTTGGCCGAGGAAGTGAACGGCGGTCCCGAAGAGGTGCAACGGATTCGGCGGGTGCTGGATGCGGCGGAGCCGTTGCGGCATCCGCGGGCGGTCGCGCGGGTCGACCTCACCGAGTTCGCCGCGGTATTCGTTCCCGGCGGTCACGGGCCGATGGAGGATCTGGCCGTCGACGCTGATTCGGGCAGGCTGCTCAACGACGCGCTGGCTGCGGGAATGCCCGTCGGCGTGGTGTGTCACGGGCCTGCCGCGCTGCTTGCCACGGCGAACGACGACGGCGAGTCGCCGTTCGCGGGCTACCGCGTGACCGCGTTCTCGAATGCCGAGGAGACGCAGGCCGGATTGGCGGACAAGGCGGCGTGGCTGCTGCAGGATCGGCTGGTGGGGATGGGCCTGGAGTATCGCGAGGGCGCACCGTGGGAGGCGCATGTCGAGGTCGATCGCACTGTGTACACGGGGCAGAATCCGGCCTCCGCACGGCCGCTGGCGGAGGAAATGCTCGCTACCGTGCGGTAGTTCGGTTGCCGAGACCGCCGTCGCCGTTTCGTGGTGACGGCGGTCTTTTCCGGTCGGATAACAGAACGGTGACAGCGAATTCCCAGTTCGCGCAGGGTATTCGCGGTCTGTCGTTATCGAACAGAAATATTTTGGACATATTCCGGCCCGGAAGCGTTCATCAGGTAGTCGGACGTCCATTCACTTGGTGGACAGCAGAGGCGGCGAAACTCTGGAGCGGCCTCGCGAGGGGTATTTCTACCGCCCCTGGACGGGGGCGACCGCTTGAACCTGATGAGGGGAAGTATGAGCTACAACCGCACCAGTGGGTTGCGCGGTGGTCGCGTCGTCGGCATCGGCGCCGCTGCTACCATCGCTGTCGGCCTGTTCTCGGCCGGCGCCGCCAATGCCGACACGTTCGTGCCGCTGCCCGACGGTGAGAAGCTGGGACCCGGCGTCACCATCACTCGTACCGGTGAGCACGCCGTCATCTCGCCGTCGCTGGCCGCCAACGGCGCGGGCCGCGTGGCCTGGGTGTCGGGTAACGCCACCGCCGACGTGACCGTCACCCCCGAGGGTGAAGAGGGCCCGAACAACGGTCCGGCCAACGCGCCCGGCACCAACAATTCCTCGACGCACGGCACTTCGCAGCTGAACACCGGCTACATCGTCGGCTGCCAGGTCGCCATCGGCGACGACGCGATCGCGCTCGGCCTGTCCGGCGGCATCGACCTCGAGAGCGGCTCCCTGGGTGGCTCGATCGGCCTGGAGCTGGGCCCCGGCGATGTGAAGTTCGTCCAGATCGAACACAAGGACATCACCGAACCGGGCGTCTACTCGGTCGAGTACCAGGACTACGAGATCCAGATCCAGGGTTGCGCGGGCTACGCCCAGGCGCGTGCCTACACCGTGGTCGAGATCATCGGCGACCACTACTCGAAGACCACCCTCTACGGGGCGCCGTTCAGCATCGGCTGATTCCGGGTCCGCTGCACACACCAGTCACAGCTGCCGCACGCACACGGCGCAGCTGAGGAAGAACTCGATCCCGGAGGGGATGCACCAAATATGAAGATCCGTAAGAACTCCATGCGGGCAGCCGGCGTTGTCGCCGCGGCGTCCGTCGCGTTCGGCATGCTGTCCGCGGGTGCGGCCAACGCCGACACCTTCGTCCCGCTGCCCGGTGGCGAGATCACCAAGACCTTGTCCGACGGCACCGTCGTGACCGTTCGCCTCGTCGGCGAGTCGGCCACCATCAGCCCGTCGATGGGCTCGACCCCGGTCCACCGCAACGCGTGGGTCTCGGGCAGCGCGCAGGTCGAGCTGTCCGGCGGCGAGAAGATCGGTGGCGCCATCTACCCCGGTTACGTGGTGGGTTGCCAGGTCAACATCGACGGTGGCGGCGTCGAGGGCGGCGTCGAGGGCGGCGTCGAGTTCGAGGACGGCGCGGGTAGCCTCGGCGCCGAGTCCGGCGCCGAGCTGACCCTCGGCCCCGGCCAGGCCAAGTCCTTCTACCTCCTCGACCTCGAGGAAGCCGACGACTACGGCAACGAGGATCACGCCAAGCGCAACAAGTTCAAGGGCAACAGCGGCTCGGTCACCTGGGCCGACTCGACCATCGGCCTGTCCGGCTGCGGTGGCTACGCCCAGGCGCGCGCGTTCGTGCGTGTGAAGGTCGAGACCGACAACGTGATCTCCTCGGTCACGCTGTGGGGTCAGCCGTTCAGCATCGGCTGATCGACGCACAGACCGAAACAGATTCTGTGACAGCGGGTTCGGCGTCATCGCCGGACCCGCTGTCGTTTGCCGGGAGCACGCGCTTAGCCGGAGGTTCGCCCGTGGGTGACACTGAAGCGGTGACCACGCAGCCCGAGCGCCCCCAGCCGCCCGTCCTCAGCGCCTCCATCGTGGCGCTCTCGCTCGCCCGTCGCGTCGAGGGCGAGCTCAACGCCGCGCTGGCCCACCTCGATCTCACCGTCCGCAGACTCGGGTTGCTGGGCCACATCGACCAGATGCCGGGGGTCTCGTTCAGCGAGCTGGCCCGGATGGCGGGAGTGAGCGTGCAGAGCGTGCACGCCACGATGAAGTCGCTGACCGCCGCGGGACTGGTGCGCGACCGCACCGCCAAACCGGGAGCGGCCTCGACCATCGAGCTGACCGCGCAGGGCCGCAGACTGCTGGACGAGGCACAGGACGTGCTCGCCGAGGTCGATGAGCGACTGTTCGGCGCGAAGGCGAACGCGGCAGGCCGCAAGCTCGGCGCCGCGCTGCGCAAGTCCTTCGAGTTCGGCGCGATCGGGTGAAACCCACACGCCGAGACGACATGCCGCGATGTTGCCGGTTCGTCCCCAGCGGGTGCGTCTCGATGCGCTCGCGGCTACGCTGACCGCGGGCGCGCTCGGCTCGTATGGGCGCGCGCGGCTCCGCGAATCGGATGGCGGGAGTTTCGACGATGGTCACTGCGTTGGTCAAGGGACAGAACGGTCCGCTGGCGGTCGACGGTGTGGTGGTGTCGGTGCGCACCGATGTGGCCGTGGATGTCTCGGCTCTGCTGGTGACCGAGGCGGGCACGGTTCGCACCGACGCCGACTTCGTGTTCTTCAACCAGCCTGCCGCGCCGGGGGTCCGGCTCGGGGCGGGAAACCCCGCTGCTCTGGAGATCCGGACCGCGCAGTTGCCCGCGGAGATCGACCAGGTGCGCGCGGTGCTGACTCTCGACGGCCCCGGCGCGCGTTTCGGCGACTTCGCGCCGCCGGTGGTCACCGTCTCGGATGCGGCCGGCGCGGCGCTGTTCGAGTACCGGATCGAGGGTCTCACCGGGGAATCGGTGGTGATCGCGCTGGAGGTGTACCGGCGCGGAGCGGACTGGAAGGTGCGCGCGGTCGGGCAGGGATATGCGGGCGGATTCGCCGATCTGGTGACCGATCACGGCGTGCGTGTCGAGCGGGAACCGGCCGCGTGGGAGGAGACAGCTGGGCAGGCCGAGGAGTCGCTGCCGGTGCGCACCGTGCCGGACGAGGAGAAGCTGTCGTTCGAGAAACGCGCCACGCTCGATCTGCGCAAGCGGGAAGTCGCGAAGGTACTGGTGACCGAACAGGCGGTGGGCGTGCGGGCGCGGGTGGTGCTGGTGATCGACAAGACCGGCAGCATGGCGAAGATGTACGCACGGGAAGTGGTGCACCGGGTCGTCGACCGGATGGTGCCGATCGCCGTCCAGCTCGACGACGACGGCACCCTGGAGCCCTACCTCTACGCCGTCGACTACCTGAAGCTGCCCGATATCACCGTCGCCGAATCGCAGCAGTGGTCACAGACCTACTTGCACCTGTCCGGCCGGCACGGCGGCTATGACTACGCGACGATCGGTGGCCGCAATGTCGAACTCCCGGTCATGCGCGCGGTCATCGACTCGCTGCGACCGGATCAGCGGCCGACGCTGGTGCTGTTCTTCACCGATGGCGGCTTCTCCCGCAAACGCGAGATCGCCGAGCTGATCAGGGAGGCGTCCGCGCTGCCGGTGTTCTGGCAGTTCATCGGGCTCGGTCAGGCCAACTACGGACTGTTGCGCGAACTCGACGACCTGGACGGACGTGTGGTGGACAATGCCGGATTCTTCTCGCTCGACGACATCGACAAGGTCGACGACGCACAGTTGTACGCGCGTGTGCTGGGCGAGTTCCCGGAATGGTGGCGAGCGGCGAAGTCGGCAGGGATCGTGCGCTGAGGAAGGAGCCGGCCGAGTGGTGGCTCGGCCGACCCGGCGGGCTCAGCCGATGACGGCGTTCATGATGGTGCCGGCGCTGGTGGCGACCGCGCCGCCGATCATCGCGCCCGCCACCATCTTCGGCGACTCGAGGCCGCCGCCGGACCACTTCTCCCAGGCGAAACGACCGCCCGCGTAGATGATGGCGCAGATGCCTGCCAAGAGGACGAACCAGGTGAGATACCGCACGAGTTGCAGGATCTTGTCGGACATGGGGGGAGCCTCAGGCGTCGGATTACCGATCTGAGCCAGGGTGTCGAGTGCTGCTGCGGTGTCGAGTGCTGTGGCCAGAATCATCGTCGTGCTACTCATTCCGGGTTCGGGACAAGGAGAATCGCTCTAGGAATGGTATCCGGTAATCCCGTGCGGCGCAGTCACCTCCCGCACGCGCCGCCTTCCTTGCGGGATGGTCGCCGGGTCGCGATCATGGTGGGGGCGCCGTGTAAGTCCTTGCGCCCGAATCGGTACTGCTGCAACGCGAGGTGGGACAGTGAGCATCATCCTGATGGCCGTCGGGGACACGGTTTCGACCTTGGCGCAGGTCGGGAATCCGACTCCGGAAGCGCCTCCGCTCTCGGACAAGATCATGCTGTTCGTCCGCTACGCGACCTGGTTCGCGATCCTGTCCGGCATTCTCAGCATCATCTACGCGGGCGGCCGTTTCGCCTGGGAGAAGTGGTCCGGCAGCGGCCTGCAATCACCGAAGATGGTGGCCAGCGCGATGATCGGCGGCGCGGTCGCCACCAGCGCGGGCACCATCATGAACGCGGTGATCGGGGCGTGATCGGCTGATCCGCCCCGCGTGGGCACCCGATGGGTTTGAATCGACTGCTATGAGCGAGTCGAAGCCGCGCGGTCGCGCCCCCGTGGTGGCCGAGGCCGACATCCGCAAGCAGGCGCGTGGCCTGCTCGCCGACCACGGACCCGACGCGGTCAGCCTGCGCGCCATCGCCCGCGCGCTCGGCATCACCGCACCCGCGCTGTACCGGTACTACGACTCCCGCGACGATCTACTCGCCGCGCTGCGTTCGGAATGCTGCGACGAGCTGGCCGCGGAGCTGTCCGCGCGGGTCGACGCGCTGGCCGAGGACAACGGGCTGGTCCAGTTCTTCGCCATCTGCCGGGGATTTCGGCGCTGGGCGCTGGCCAACACCCAGGAGTTCACCTTGGTGTTCGCCTCGCCGGGCGCGGTCTCCGGTTCGGTGTCGCAGCGGTTCACCGAGCCGTTCGGCCGGATCTTCCTCGCGGCGGCGGGCCGGCTGCTGACCTCCTACGAGATCACCACACCGGCCACCGATGTCATCCCGCCCGCCCTGCGCGAGGATCTGCTGGACTTCCGCACCGAGTTGCTGGTGGCGCTGTCGGAGTCGGGGCAGAAGTTCCCCGCCGAGAAGCTCGATCTCGGCGTGACCTACCTGATGACCCAGATCTGGGCGCGGTTGTACGGGCACGTCACCCTCGAGGTGTTCGGCAACTATCCGCTGCCGCTGTCGGAACCGGAGGTCATGTTCGACGCGGTACTCGCCGACTTGGCGCGCTCCTGGGGATTGACGCAGGACTGACCTGCGCTGTTCCGGGCGCCCTCAGATCCGAGCGCCCTTGCGTCGGTTGCAGGCCCGGCACAGGATCTGCAGGTTGGTCGTGCTGGTGGCCCCGCCCCGGCTCAACGGGATGATGTGGTCGAACTCGAGGTAGTGCCCGCTGCCGCATTCCACGCACCGGCCGCCGTCGCGTTGCCAGACCTCGGCCTTGACCTCCTGGGAGATGCTGCGCGAATCCAACTGCCCTGGCGTGAGAACCAGGCGCTTGGCCACCCGCAGGGCGCCTTCCAGCGCCGCGGTCACATAGTCGGGGTCGTCGACCTCGAAAGTGGCCCCGCCGCGGGCGGAGGTCGCCGCGACCGTCACCGCGCCGCCGTCGTTCTGTACCGAAACCACTCGCGACCAGGGCAATTCGACGCCCGCGCCGGTGCCGACGAAGCGGAGCTTCTTATTACTGGCGATCAGTCTGCCCTCGGTGCGCCTCGGGCCGCGCGCCAACGTCCTGACCTGGGTGGCGGGCCGATCCAGATGCACCTTCTCCTCGGAGTCCAGATGCAGGTCGGGCGTGCGGATCAACGGCAGGTCGCCCTCCCGCAATCGGCACAGCAACCGGCCTCGATGCACGCGTCTGCGCAAATCCTCCACCAGCGGTCCCGCCAGGCGCAGTTCCACCAGGGCGTGTTCGAACAGGTCGAACTCGGCCTGCTGGATCTCGCCGTCGGCGAAGGCGAAGGTGACCAGGCGCTCGACATAGCTGAGCCCGAGATCGCGCAGGGCGATGCGGCCGCGGCTCTCGTCGATGCGCTGGTAGCGCAGTGATGCCCAGAGGTGCTCCCACGGCTCGCCGATCGGCCCTGACGTGGTGAGCACCCGCCAGGCACTGCTGTGCCAATGGGTCAGGAACTCCTCGATCTCGAGGTCGCAGGGGGCGCACGCAGAAAGGCCGCCGAAGAACTTGCGGCGTCGAGGGGAACCGCAGCGCGGGCAGTCGCGAGGGTCGTCGTGCGTGCGCAGGTAGCTGTCGGACGTCCACTGAGCGCCGTCCCACCAGCGCATGCGGGCGGGCTCGGCGGGATCGGGGTGCCAGTCGGCGCGGTCGTGGTTCGGCGGTGGTGGCGGGGGAGCGGGTTCGGCCCGGCGACGGGTCAGGTCGACCGGCCGGGTGGACGGGCGCGGCGCCGGGCCGGGGAACGCGGCGGGAACGGCGGCGATACGAGCCAGCGGGAGGGTGTCGGCGCGGCCGGAAGGTGCGACAGCGGGGAGTCCCGGATCGGTGGGCGGGTCGCCGGGGTCCTGTGGCGACCGTGGTGTCGGGCGCGGCTCGGGCAGGGGAGCCGGTTGCGGATCGGCGGCCGGATGGCCGGACTGCCCGGACAGGGGCAGGCGACGGGTAGGGAACGGGGCTCCGGTCGGACGGTGCAGTGCGTGCGCGCGGTCGGCCCGCTCGGCGGCGGCGGAATCCGTGCCCGCGGCGGCGCCGGATTCGGGCACGCGGGAGTCCGGCTCGGGCGGGCCGGGCGTGGGCTCGGGTGCGGGATCACCTCGCCCGTCCTCGACAGTGGCGGAGCGCTCGGGAGCCTCGTCGACGCGGGAACCCGCGGCGGATTCGCCCTGGGCGGGCACGGAGGCGCGGGCTGCGGGCGCGTACTCGTCGGCGGTCCGGCCGAGGTGCCGGTCCGGTGCGGCGCGGCCGGTGCGGCGGTCGGACTCGGCACCGCGGGCGGCGGGGCGATCTGAGACGGAGGTCCGGTCCGCGGGCGGGTCCGGCTCGGGGGCCCGGCCCGCGCGACGGTCGGATTCGGCGGCTCGGAGGGCGCGACCGCGAGCGAACGGGTCGGTGGTGCGGCTGGTTCTCGTGCGGCGGTCGGGATCGTCGACGGTGACACCGAATTCGGTGACCAGGCCGGACAGGCCGGCGTGCCAGCCCTGGCCGATCGCACGGAGGCGCCACAGGCCGTCGCGGCGGTAGAACTCGCCGAACATCATGGCCGTGACGCGCTCGTGGTCGTCGATCTCGAAGCGGGCGATCGGTCCCTCGGCCGCGTGGACGGTGACGGTGAGCCCGGTGACGTCGGCGAAATTGCCCTGGTCGAGCGAACCACCGATCACGATCCGATCCACATCGCGCTCGGTGCGCGGCAGGGAGACACTGAGGCGGGCCGTGCCGGGGGCCGGTTCCTGGTCGAGGGTTACCGCCTGGGAGACGTGCCGAGGGGCGTTGTAGAACACCAGATCGCGGTCGGTCCGGACCATGCCGGACTCGTCCAGCAACAGCGCGTGCGCATCGACGGCGTGCTCGGTCTGCCATGAAATGGCCACGGCTAGAAGAGATGTCGGTACCGGTGCGTTAGCGCCCTTGCTGAGTTCCATCGTGCTGGCATCCTGCCACGCCCCTCCGACACGCCGAGCGTGCCGGTCCCGCGCGGTAGCCGAGGCGGGCGACACAGCGCGGGCGGCCGGGGAAATCCGGCGGGAGTCCGTCGAGGTCGGGCACAGTGGAGGGTATGACAAGCCCGAAGGGGAAGGGGCGCGGCAAGCCCGCGGACGGTCCGGCGCGGCCGAGCATGCCGCGGGTGCCCGGCCCGGCCGAGGTCATCGCGGCGGCGCAGGCGGCTGCCGCGGCGGCGCAGGCGGCGGCCGGGCAGGCCCTGGAATCCGCGCAGGCCACCGCCGGGCACGCCTTCGACGCGGCCGTGCGGCTGCCCCCTGCCTCGGCGCAACTGGCCGCCCAACTGCCCGACCTGGTGGAGAGTCTCACCCAGGCGATCGACCGGCTCAACACCACCATCGATCGGCTCGACCGCACACTCGCGCTCGCCGATCCCGCGTTCGCCGCCTACGACCGGCTGTTGCCACGGCTGGAAGCGATGGTCGCGCTGGGTGAGGACGTGCTGGGCGCGCTCGCGCGCCTGCCCGGGGTCTCGTCGCTGCTCGGGCGGGTCACCGGGGCGCGACGCGAGGAGGAGCCGCCCGCTCCGCCGAAGCGACGGCGCTGACCTCGTCCCGCGCGGTGGCCGCACGGTAGGTCGCGGCCGCTTTGAGCAGCATTTCGTGGTATTCACCGGCCGGGTCGGAGTCGAGCACGATCGCCCCGCCCGCGCCGATCCGCCAGCGCCCGTCGTGGCGGACAGCCGTGCGGATGACGATATTGAGATCGGCGGCGCCACCGAGTCCGAGGAAGCCGATGGTGCCGGAGTAGACGCCGCGCGCCTCGGTTTCGAGCTCGTCGAGGATCTCCATGGTGCGCAGTTTGGGCGCGCCGGTCATGGAGCCGCCGGGGAAGCAGGCGCGCACGCAATCGATCACGTCGACGTCCGGGCGCAGTGTTCCACGCACCGTCGAAACCAACTGGTGCAGAGTCGAATAGGTCTCCACCGCCATCAGTTCGGGCACGTGCACGCTGCCGACGCGGCACACCCGGCCGAGATCGTTGCGCAGCAGATCCACGATCATCAGGTTCTCGGCGCGCGTCTTGGGGTCGGCGGCCAGGTCCCGGCGCAGCCGGTCGTCCTCGGCGGGGGTCGCGCCACGCGGGGCGGTGCCTTTGATCGGCTTGCTCTCCACTGTCCGGTCCCGGCCGACCTTGAGGAATCGTTCGGGGGAGGAGCAGGCGATCTCCACATCGTCGAACCGCAGATAGGCGGCGTAGGGGGCGGGGTTGCAGCGGCGCAGGGTGCGGTAGAAGTCCAGACCGGCGATGTCGGCGTCGACGGTCAATCCGTCGGTCAGGCAGATCTCGTAGGACTCGCCCGCGCGCAGGCGCTCGAGGCAGGTGGCGATGTCGGCGAGGTAGCGCGCATGGCCGCGGGTCAGCAGTCCGGCGACGGTCCCGAGGTCGGCGTCGATCGTCAGCTCGGGCGGATTCGCCCAGGAGGGAAGAGCTTCCAGCGCGGCGCGGGTGTCGGCGAGCCAGGTCTGCGCGTGGGCGCTGCTCGCGTCCGGGTCGGTGGGATCGCTGAGGGCGAGCAGGTGGGTGCGTCCCGTCACGTGATCGACGGCGACGAGGCGGTCGGCGAAGATCCACTGCGCGTCCGGGGTCGCGGCACGGTGTACGCGGCGCGCACCGCAGTCGGCCTTCACCTCGTAGCCGAGGTAGCCGACGTAACCGCAGCCGAAATCGAAGGGGAGATCCGGGAGTTGGATCCGCCGCCGTCGCCGCAGTTGCGCCGACAGGTAGCTCAGCACGTCGCCGGGCACGCCGCGCCGGCCACCGCGGGCCGTCCGGACGCTCACCTCGTCGTCGCCGACGCGGTAGCGCACCACCTCGGCCAGTGGTCCGCTCGCATCGCCGAGGAAGGAGAAGCGGTCGAGGCCGGGCTCGACGTGCTCGCTGTCGAGCCAGAACGCGGTCGGGGAATCGGCGTGCAGGCGGAGGAAGGCGGCCTCGGTGTCCACGGCGCGGTCGATGACCTCGTGATGCACCTGCCAAGCGGCGCGGTCGGCCGGTCGTCCGGGGGCGAGGGGCGTCGTCGCGGAGGTGGACGAGGCCGGAGGCGGGGTGATGGACGGCGGCCCGGTGATCTCCTGCGGTCTGGTCACGATCGCAGGCGTGTCGATGGTGGTCGACGCGGGGGTGACCGGGAGCGCGGTCGCCACGGGAGGAGTGCGGGCGATCGGAGGTATGGTCTGCCGCGATACCGTGAGCGCGGCGAAATTACGCAGCAGCGCCGCCCCGTGCTCGCTCTCGATGGATTCGGGATGGAACTGCACGCCCCACTGCGGCCTGTTGCGGTGCCGCACACCCATGATCACCCCGTCCGGCGTCTGGGCGGTGATCTCCAAGTCGTCCGGCAGCGGGCGCAGGGCGGCCAGCGAGTGGTAGCGCACGGCGGTGAAGTCCTGCGGGAGGCCGGCGAAGAGGTCGCGGCCGTCGTGGGCGACGCGATCGAGGTATCCGTGCCGGGGAGCGGGCGCGCGGTCGACGCGTCCGCCCGCGCCGATCACGATGCCCTGGTGCCCGAGACAGACGCCGAGCAGCGGCTGGGTCGCCGTCGCGATCACCGCCGCCGAGATGCCGACATCGCGAGGACGGTCGGGCCTGCCGGGGCCGGGGGAGATGACGATGTTGTCGTAGTCGTCCAGTCCCACCTCGGCCGGATCGGTGAACTCGTCGTTGCGCACGACCGTCGGTTCGGTGCCGTTCACCGCGCTGATCAGCTGATACAGGTTATAGGTGAATGAATCGTAGTTATCGATCAACAACGTGCGCATGGTGTGGGCAACCCTACGCCCGGCCATCGACCGGCAACTGTCGGCGGATGCCTTCAGTTCGTTGCGGGCGGTGGTGCACAATGTCATGCATGTCTGTAGCGCAGCCGGTCGAGGTGGATCGTGACGTCGTCGATTTCGCGATCGTCGGGAAGTGGATGGAAGAGCAGGGGCTTCCCGGTGGCGAATTCGAGGAGGTGACCCCGCTGGGCGGGGGAACGCAGAACATCATGCTGCGCTTCGTCCGGGGCGGTCGCACCTACGTCCTGCGGCGCGGCCCCAAGCATCTGCGTCCGAAGAGCAACGAGGTGATCAAGCGCGAAGCCCGCCTGCTCGGCGCGCTGAACGGCACCGATGTCAAGGCGCCACGGGTGATCGCCGCCGCCCCCGACGAGTCCCTCATCGGCGTGTACTTCTATCTCATGGAACCCATCGAGGGCTTCAATCCGCAGACCGAACTGCCCGCCCTGCACGCCGGTGACGCCGAGATCCGCCGTCAGATGGGTTTGTCGGCGGTGGAGGCCATCGCACGCCTCGGCTCGGTGGACTACAAGGCGATCGGCCTGGAGGGCTACGGCAAGCCCGAGGGCTTCCTGGAGCGCCAGGTGCCGCGCTGGATGGCCGAGCTCGAGTCCTACGCGGGCAACGAGGGCTATCCCGGACCGCAGATCCCCGGCATCGAGAAGGTCGGCGAATGGCTCGACCGCAACCGGCCCGCCGAGTGGACCCCCGGCATCCTGCACGGTGACTGCCACCTGGCCAACATCATGTTCAGCTACGACGGTCCCCAGGTCGCCGCCCTGGTCGACTGGGAGATGTCGACCATCGGCGACCCGCTGCTCGACCTCGGCTGGCAGATCGCCACCCGTCCCGAACCCGGCACCACCGGCGCGGCGCTGATCGGCAAGCTCGGCGCGGCGGGCGGATTGCCCACGGCGGCGGAGATGATCGAGCACTACGGCAAGTTCTCCACCCGCGACCTGGCCGCCGTCGACTGGTACACCGTGCTGGCCTGCTTCAAGCTCGGCATCGTGCTCGAGGGCACGCACGCTCGCGCGTTCGCGGGCAAGGCGCCCAAGCAGACCGGCGACTTCCTGCACGCGATCACTCTGGAACTGTTCGAGCGCGCGCAGCGGGTGATGGCCTGAGCTCTCCGCGCCTGAGGCGGCATCTCGATGAAGTCCGGCCGGATATGGATGGTGAACCATATCCGGCCGGACTAGTTTCGACACATGGCGATCGTTCCTGATGTGAAGGACTGGACCTGGGTGCTCGAGCGCCCCTGTCCGGACTGCGGCTTCGATGCCGCGACCGTCGACTACGACGCGGTGCCCGCCGCGGCTCGGGCGAGTGTGGATCGGTTGCGCGCGGCGCTCGCCCGTCCCGGCGCGCGGCAACGGCCGCGGCCGGAGATGTGGTCGCCGACGGAGTACGCGGCGCACGTGCGGGATGTGTGCCGGATCTTCGTGTTCCGCGTCGCGGTGATCACTCGTCGCCCGGCTGTCGATCCCGGCGTTCCCGCGTTCGATCCGGGCGTCGGGGGCGGCCCTGCCCATGTCGAGAGATCCTCCGGCGACGAACTTTCCCGTGCCGGGCGACGCGGTGTCCCGGCCGATCTGCCGACCTTCGCGAACTGGGATCAGGACGCGACCGCACTCGCCGATCGCTACGACGAACAGGATCCCGCTGTCGTCGCGGCGCAGCTGTCGGTCGCGGCCGGGGCTGCGGCCGAGGCGTTCGCTTCGGTCCCGCCCGCCGACCGCGCTATGCGAGCCCGGCGCGGTGGCGGGGCAACCTTCACGGTGGAGACCCTGGCGCGATACTTCCTGCACGATCTCGTCCACCACGTCCACGATGTGCGGGGCTGAGAGCGGGCCCACTTCTGGAACGTGTTCGGGCACTGTTCTTACGCTGGGCGCGGATTTTCCGGCTTGCCACTAGAACACGTTCCACTTTTCTCGTACTGTGGGTGCTGTCACATTGAAGCACTGTGCACGCGAGAGGTCGACTGGAATGAAGACGAAGGGCGCGATCCTGTGGGGGATCGACCAGCCGTGGTCGGTGGAAGAGATCGAGGTCGGCGACCCCGTGGCCGGCGAGGTGCAGATCCGGATGGAAACCGCGGGTATGTGCCATTCCGATCATCACATCGTCACCGGCGCGACACCCATGCCGGGCTATCCGGTGATGGGCGGACACGAGGGTGCGGGCGTCATCACCAAGCTCGGCCCGAACGTGCCCTCCGATCTGCAGGTCGGCGATCACGTGATCCTGTCGTTCATCCCCGCCTGCGGCCGCTGTCCGGCGTGCGTGTCGGGCAAAATGGCCCTGTGCGACCTCGGTGCGGGACTGCTGATGGGCCAGGCGATCAGCGACGGCACCTACCGCATCCAGGCGCGCGGTGAGAACGTCATCCCGATGTGCCTGCTGGGCACCTTCGCCCCGTACATGACGGTGCACCACACCTCGGTCGTCAAGATCGACCCCAGCATTCCGTTCGAGGTCGCCTGCCTGGTCGGCTGCGGTGTGCCGACCGGTTTCGGTTCGGCCACCCACGTCGCCAACGTCATGCCCGGCGACACCGTGGTCGTCGCGGGTATCGGCGGTGTCGGCATGAGCGCGCTGCAGGGCGCGGTGCTCTCGGGTGCGTCCAAGATCGTCGCGATCGACCCGGTGCCGTGGAAGTTGGAGCAGGCGCAGAAGTTCGGCGCCACCCACACCTACGCCAGCATGGCCGAGGCCATCGTGCCGCTGATGGAGGCCACCGAGGGGCGCATGGCCGAAAAGGTCATCCTCACCATGGGTGAGATGCACGGCGACTACGTCGAAGAGGGCCTGATCCTCACCGGCAAGGGTGGCACTCTCGTGGTCACCTCGATGGGTCGCATGGACGCCGGTGAGGTCAAGATGAACACCTTCCTGCTGTCGATGCTGCAGAAGACGGTGAAGGGCTGCATCTTCGGCGGCGGCAACGCCCGTCAGGACGCGCCGCACCTGCTCTCGCTGTACAAGTCCGGCCAGCTCAATCTCGACGACATGGTCACCCGCAGCTACGCGCTGGAGGAGATCAACCAGGGCTACCAGGACATGCTCGACGGCAAGAATCTGCGGGGCATCATCCGCTACACCGAGAACGACTGGTAGAGCGCGTGGTCGGGCCCGCCCGTCGTCCGGGCGGGCCCGCGCCCTTGGGGTCGCCGGGTGTTGTCTCGTAGGCTCGCGGAGTGCGAGCACTCGAGCAGATCGACGACTGGCCGGTCCGGCACGCGGCGGCGGGCGTGGTGTCCGGCGTGGCGACGACTTCCCGCGGCGACACCGACCGGGTGTTCGCACTGGCCTCGGTGACCAAACCTCTGGTCGCCTATGCCGTTCTCGTCGCGATCGAAGAGGGGGCGATCGAACTCGACCAGCCGGCCGGCCCGCCCGGCGCGACCGTGCGCCATCTCCTCGCCCACGCCTCCGGCCTGGCCTTCGACACCACCGAGGTCATGGCCGAGCCCGGTGCGCGCCGCATCTACTCCAGCTCCGGCTTCGAGGTCTTGGCCGATTTCGTCGCCGAGCAATCCGGCATCGCGTTCGACGCGTATCTGCGCGAATCCGTTTTCGTACCACTGGGTATGGAATCTTCCGCGTTGGCGGGTCCGGCGGGCCATGCCTGCCGCTCCACCCTGGACGACCTGCTGCGCTTCGCCGCCGAATTGCTGAACCCGCGGCTGATCGCGCCGCAGACCCTCGCCGAGGCGACCACCGTGCAGTTCCCGGGCCTCAACGGCGTGTTGCCCGGCTTCGGCTCCCAGCGCCCCAACGACTGGGGCCTCGGTTTCGAGATCCGCGACGGCAAGTCCCCGCACTGGACCGGAACCACCAATTCCCCGCGCACTTTCGGCCACTTCGGGCAAACCGGGACATTTCTGTGGGTCGACCCGCGGCGAGGTCTGGCGTGTTGCGCTCTCGCCGACGAGAATTTCGGCGACTGGGCGCGTGCGGCCTGGCCGGTCCTCAGTGATGCTGTGATCGCCGAAGGCGAAGGGACGCTGTGATCGCCCAGGGCTAGGGCCTGAACCGGCGGCAGGTAACTGCCGGGCAACACACGAACCGAGTAACACTCGTAACTCAGTACACTCGAGTACACTCGGGCAACGCCAGCAGCGGACAGGTCGTTGGGGAAGACGTCCCTCGTCTGAGCTGGAGGTGTCAGTGGTGCGCGCATCGAGTCAGTTCGCGGACGCGACGGCGGGTGTGGTCTGGATCCACTCAGCCCCTGCCGCGCTGTGTCCGCACGTCGAATGGGCACTCACCTCGGCGCTCAGCTCACCCGCCAAGCTCAGGTGGACCACCCAGCCCGTCGACGGCCACCTGCGCGCGTCCAGCGACTGGATCGGCCCCGTCGGCACGGCGGGCCGCATCGCCCAATCCCTGCGCTCCTGGCCGGTTCTGCGTTTCGAGGTCACCGAGGAGCCCAGCGACGGCGTCGACGGCGAGCGCTACAGTTTCTCGCCCGTGCTGGGCCTGTGGCGTGGCGCGGTGAGCGCCAACGGAGATGTCATGGTCGGAGAGAACCGCTTGCGCTCGATGCTGCAATCAGCGCGCAGCGAGGGGAAGCGTTCGGGGTACGACCTGGCCGCCGAGATCGACCGGGCGATGGGGACGCCGTGGGACGAGGATCTGGAAGCGTTCCGCAGCGGGGACGACGACGCGGTGGGCGCGGAGGTCACCTGGCTGCGCCGCGACGTCGGCTGAGCGCTCGAACTCCCGGCCGCACTGATTCGAAGCCGTTAGCAGCGTCCCGGACTCGCCACCCAGACAGGCTTGCTTCGGAGAGTTACCAGAGGGCGCCGGTGACAGGTAGTCCCCCGCAATAGCGGGGCAAGCGGGACCTCCGTGGTCACTGCACCCGCGAGGCCGACCGGACCGCGAAGACTCTGATCGTGGTTGCGGCGATCAACCCGACTGCCGCGAAGGCAGTGAGCGGGTCCGGGTGGGTCAACGGCTGCCCGCGCAACGCCTGCCACGTCAGCAGCGCGAGCACGCCCGTGTAGCCCCAGGCCAACACTCCCATCACCGAGGCGCGGGCACTCTCCTCCCGCAGCCACGTCACGCGCGAGGCAAGCGCTGCGAGAACCACAGCGGAGAGCAGCAGGACCTGCAGGGCATGCAACCCGACGAAGTGCGGGATACGTAGATCCCCGCCCGTGACGCTCCACTGCGTGATCGGCATGCCCGGATGGTCGTCGGTCGCTCCGACGGTGTGCCTTGCGCTGAGATCGACTACTCGACCATTCGCGTCGCGTGCCGACTGATCACCCTGGAACCCCATCAGGTAGGCGATCGCCATTCCAGCCGACGCCAGCCACAGCCCCGCGTTGATGGCGCGGGCTGTCGGACGGTCGGTCAGCCTCTGCCGCAACAGCATCACGCCGATCACCAGATTGGTGACGAACAACCCCAGCGCGCCGTACAGGAATATCGCCTGCCCCACCGAGTTGATGATGTCGTCGGAGTTGTTGAAATGGCTGAATGTTCCTCGGGATGCCTGGATCGCGATGAAGCCGACGTCCGCGAGGCCGGCGAGGGCGAAGACGCCACCCAGTGCGCGAGTCCAGCGACTTCCCCTGTGCGGCAGGTTCAGCAACCACGCGAGGGTGGTGCCGTACAGGGCGAAGGCGATCGCGAACTTGAACGGCTTGAGCCAGATCGACACCCCGAGCAGCATGCGGTCGTCGACGACCATGCCGACAGCGGAGAAGAGTGCCAGTGATGCCATCGCGGCAACCATCACCATCAACAGCCGTTCATGGGAGAAGAGCGGGCGGATCTGCGCTCGTAAGATGTCCACGCGATCGATGGTGGGGTTGCTGAACCGATCGACACATCCCGCTGCTGGGTGAGCCGGGAGCCATACCCTGGTACGACCTGCGGTGGCTCGCCGAGAAGCCGGAATTCAGCTGGTTGGTCCAGGAACCGCCGGAGATCGCCGTGGTGAAGCCCTGGAGGGGGAAGTGGGCGCAGAGGGGATCGAACCCCCGACCGCTGGTGTGTAAAACCAGTGCTCTACCGCTGAGCTATACGCCCGTGCCCCGCCGGCCGGAACCGGTGGGGACGGTTTATGAATCTAGCGCGGCGAGCGCTTTCTCCCAAGCTCCCTGGTCACGGGGCTCTCCGGGGCCGTTCATCTCCGAGAAGCGGATGATTCCCGCCTTGTCGACCACGAAGGTGCCGCGGTTGGCGATGCCGGTCTTGTCGTTGAAGACGCCGTAGGTCTGGGCGACGGCGCCGTGCGGCCAGAAGTCCGACAGCAGGGGAAAGGTGTAGCCCTGTTCGGCCGCCCAGATCTTGTGGGTGGGCGGTGGGCCGACGGAGATCGCGAGGATCTCGGCGTCGTCGTTCTGGAACTTGGGCAGTTCGTCGCGGACCTTGCACAGCTCGCCCTGGCACACGCCGGTGAAGGCGAGCGGGTAGAACACGAGCAGCACGTTCTTGCCGCCCCGGTAGTCCGAGAGCGTGACGGGCTGGTTGTTCTGGTCCTTGAGGGTGAAATCCGGCGCGACGGTGCCGACTTGCAGCGGGCCGACCTCGGCAGGCATACGCGAATCCTCCATCGTGACGGGTTTTCGTCCGGACGGTGGTTACCCACCGTCCGGCGAAACCATAGCGAAAAGGTCAGCGCTGTTTGGAGGGAGCCTTGGGCTGCACGAGGCGGCTGCCGGTCCATCCACCGAGGCTGATGGCCGAGGTCTGGGTCAGGCCTGCCGTGGGTGCCGATTCGGCGATCTCACTCGGGTCCACATGGCCTGGCTGACCGGTCTTGGGCGTGAGCACCCAGATGAAACCGTCGTCGGCGAGGGGACTGATGACTTCCATCAGTTCGTCGGCCAGATCGCCGTCGCCGTCGCGCCACCACAGCAGCACCGCGTCCACGACCTCGTCGGAATCCTCGTCGACCATCTCGCCGCCGCTGGCTTCCTCCACGGCCGCACGCAGGTCGTCATCCGTGTCCTCGTCCCAGCCGAGCTCTTGGACAACCATGCCGTGTGCAATGCCAAGCTTCTGAGCGTAATTCTGCGCGTCCGCCGCGGCGACCACGGTGGTGTCCTCCTCAATCCCGACAACAGGTAGGTCCCAAGCGAACATGGTTATCGGCCCGAGCGCAAGCTGATCGGACGAAATCGAGGCGAATGTCGCGTGGGAACGGCGTCGCGGGGAGCGCCGGAACGGGGTTACGGGCAGGCCTGTCTGACGGTGTTGCGGGCGGCGTTGACCCGCTGGCTCGCGGCGTTGAGCGGGTCGACATTCGCGTGGTAGGACATCTTTCTGGTCTCCTCGGCGAGCTGGCGCGCGGCGCCCACGTACTCGACGAGTTTGCCCGCGAGATCCGGCGGCAATGTGTCACCCGCGTTGTTCACGCCCGCCTCCACCTTGTTCGCCGCATCCTCGAGAGTCGTCGCGGCGGCGTCACGCCTGGCGTCGTAGTCGGGGGCGTTCGAGTCGTGGGCTTCGACGAACTCGTTGTAGCGCTGCACGCCGATGCCGCTGGTGTTCGCGAAGGGGGAGCAGTTGTCGGTGATCGCCTGGGCCTGCTCGGCGGCCCGGCGAGAGGACGTGGCGGCTGCCTGCTCGCTCTGATAGATCGCGACTTCGCCGGTGTTCGGCAGCGCGGTGCCGGGAACCTGTTCACCGCAGGCCACCACCGTGCCGGCGAGAACGGCCAGCGCCGAGCACGCCAGTCCCACCCGGTGCGGATTCAACAGCTTCATCGTCGTCTCCCCTGCTCACGGTGGCGGCTGCGCATGGTGGCTGATGGAGCCCGGCGCGCGAGGGCCGCCGGGGCAACTGGGCGGTAACCCATTTTCTGCAGACGGTACTTGATTTCCGGCTGCCATGATGCTTCGGGACGCACCTTCGGGAAGGATGGAGGGTGCGACCGACCTGGCGCATCGGGCGAATCCGCACACCAGCGGACCCGTCCACGGAGCACGAAGCACATCAGCTTTTCCACACCTGCACGAGGAGCAGATTTGACCGACCTCATCGACTCTTCCGTCCCGGCGAAATCCGCCGGAACAAACGCCGCCGGCTCGAACGGAGCTCCGGCGCCCGCCACGGGCGAACGCGTGCGGGTGATCCGTGAAGGAGTGGCGTCCTACCTACCCGACATCGACCCCGAGGAGACCGGGGAATGGCTCGAGTCGTTCGACGAGATGCTCGAGCGCGAAGGTCCGCAGCGTGCCCGCTACCTGATGCTGCGCCTGCTCGAGCGCGCCGGTGAGCGCCACGTCTCGATCCCGGCCCTGACCTCGACCGACTACGTCAACACCATCCCGACCGAGAACGAGCCGTGGTTCCCCGGCGACGAGGAGGTCGAGCGCCGGTACCGCGCGTTCATCCGCTGGAACGCCGCGATCATGGTGCATCGCGCGCAGCGGCCCGGAATCGGCGTCGGCGGCCACATCTCCACCTACGCGTCCTCGGCCGCGCTCTACGAGGTGGGTTTCAACCACTTCTTCCGCGGCAAGGACCATCCGGGCGGCGGCGACCAGATCTTCATCCAGGGACACGCCTCGCCGGGCATCTACGCCCGCGCCTTCCTCGAGGGCAGGCTCGGCGCCGACCAGCTCGACGGTTTCCGGCAGGAGTACAGCCACGGCGGACTCGGTCGTGGCCTGCCCTCCTATCCGCACCCGCGGCTGCTCGACAACTTCTGGGAGTTCCCGACCGTGTCCATGGGCCTGGGCCCGATGAACGCGATCTACCAGGCGCGGTTCAACCACTACCTGCACGATCGGGGCATCAAGGAAACCTCCGATCAGCATGTGTGGGCATTCCTCGGCGACGGCGAGATGGACGAGCCGGAATCGCGCGGTCTGGCGCACGTGGCGGCCATGGAAGGTCTGGACAATCTCACCTTCGTGGTGAACTGCAACCTGCAGCGCTTGGACGGACCCGTTCGCGGTAACGGCAAGATCATCCAGGAACTGGAGTCGTTCTTCCGCGGCGCGGGCTGGAACGTCATCAAGGTGATCTGGGGCCGGGAGTGGGATCAGCTGCTCGGCGCCGACCGCGACGGCGCGCTCGTGAACCTGATGAACACCACACCCGACGGCGACTACCAGACCTACAAGGCCAACGACGGCGCCTATGTGCGCGACCACTTCTTCGGCCGGGACCCGCGCACCAAAGCGCTGGTGCAGAACATGTCCGACCAGGAGATCTGGAACCTCAAGCGCGGTGGCCACGACTACCGCAAGGTGTACGCGGCCTACGCGGCGGCGATGGCGCACAAGGGCCAGCCGACGGTGATCCTGGCCAAGACGATCAAGGGCTACACCCTCGGCAAGCACTTCGAGGGCCGCAACGCCACGCACCAGATGAAGAAGCTGACCTTGCAGGACCTCAAGGACTTCCGTGATGTCCAGCGCATCCCGATCAGCGACGCTGAGCTGGAGAAGGATCCGTACCTGCCGCCGTACTACCACCCCGGCATGCAGGCCCGCGAGATCCAGTACATGCTCGACCGGCGCCGGGCGCTCGGCGGTTTCCTGCCCGAGCGGCGCAGTTCGGCGAAGCCTTTGACGCTGCCGGGCGACGAGGCCTACAAGTCGGTGCGCAAGGGTTCGGGCAAGCAGAACGTCGCCACCACGATGGCGTTGGTGCGGCTGATGAAGGAACTGCTGCGCGACAAGGAGATCGGCAAGCGCATCGTGCCGATCATCCCCGACGAGGCCCGCACCTTCGGCATGGACTCGTGGTTCCCGTCGCTGAAGATCTACAACCGCAACGGGCAGCTGTACACCTCGGTGGACGCCGAACTGATGCTCGCCTACAAGGAGAGCGCTGTCGGGCAGATCCTGCACGAGGGCATCAACGAGGCGGGCTCGACGGCGTCGTTCACCGCGGTGGGTACGTCCTACGCCACCCACGGCGAGCCGATGATCCCGCTCTACATCTTCTATTCGATGTTCGGGTTCCAGCGCACCGGCGACGGTCTGTGGGCGGCGGCCGATCAGCTGGCCCGCGGTTTCGTGCTCGGCGCGACCGCGGGGCGGACCACGCTGACCGGTGAGGGCTTGCAGCACAACGACGGTCATTCGCTGTTGCTGGCCTCCACCAATCCCGCCGTGGTGACCTACGATCCGGCGTTCGCCTTCGAGATCGCCCATATCGTGCGTGACGGCCTGCGCCGGATGTACGGCGGCGGCACCCCGGCCGAGCATCCGGGCGCGCTGCCCGGCACCGAGCCGGTGGAACGGGCCGAGGACACCTTCGGCGGCGAGAACGTCTTCTACTACATCACCCTCTACAACGAGCCCTACCAGCAGCCGGCCGAGCCCGCGGACCTGGACGTGGCGGGACTGTTGAAGGGCATCTACCGCTACCGGGCGGGAGGTGAGGGCGATGTGCGCGCCCAGATCCTGGTCTCCGGCGTGACGGTGCCCGACGGCCTGCGGGCGCAGGCGCTGCTGGCGGAGGAATGGGGTGTGCAGGCCGATGTGTGGTCGGTGACCTCGTGGGGCGAGCTGCGCAAGGAGGCACTGGTCAAGGAGATCGCCGCGTTGCGCGATCCGAGCGCCGAGCCCGCTGTGCCCTATGTCACCGAGGCGCTGTCGCGGGCGAGCGGTCCGTTCGTGGCGGCGACCGACTGGATGCGGGCGGTGCCCGATCAGGTGCGTCAGTGGGTACCCGGTGAGTTCATCACCCTCGGCACCGACGGCTTCGGCTTCTCCGACACCCGTCCGGCCGCGCGCAGGCGGTTCAACGTCGACGCGCAATCCATCGCGGTGGCTGCGCTGATCGGGCTGGCCAGGACCGGGCGGATCGACCGGTCCACGGCTGTCGAAGCGGCACGCAAGTACCGCATCGCCGACGTGGACGCCGCACCGAAGCCTGCCGTGAGTTCGGACGAAGATCTGGCATAGCGCAACATTGGATGGTGGACCGTAAACCGCCGCGGCCGAGACGGATCTCCGAAGGCTCTTCCGAGCACGAGGTGTATCTGCCTACGGGCGCGCTCTCGCCGAACCGCCAGACCCGTGACCCGCTGCCGGACACGCTGCTCAAGAGGGTGAAGCAATTCTCCGGGCGGCTGTCCACCGAGGCGGTGGGCTCGATGCAGGATCGGTTGCCGTTCTTCACCGATCTGGACGCCGCGCAGCGCGCGGGCGTGCAGATGCTGGTGCAGACCGCGGTGGTGAACTTCCTGGAGTGGCTGCAGGACCCGGACAGCGACATCCGGTTCAGCTTGGACACCTTCCAGGTGATTCCGCAGGATCTGGCGCGGCGGCTGACGCTGCGCCAGACCGTGGACATGGTCAGGGTGGCCATGGAGTTCTTCGAGCAGTGGCTGCCCGCGCTGGCGCGCAACGATCGCCAGCTGGTCGCGCTCACCGAGGCGGTGCTGCGATACGGGCGCGAGCTCGGATTCGCCGCCGCCTCGGTGTACGCCAGCGCCGCCGAGTCGCGCGGCGCCTGGGACACCCGCCTGGAGGCGCTGGTCGTCGACGCCGTGGTGCGGGGGGACACCGGCCCGGACATGCTCTCCCGTGCCGCCACGTTGAACTGGGACGCCACAGCTCCCGCCACGGTGCTGGTCGGTACACCGCCCGGGGGACACGGCGTGTCCGCGGTGGGCGCGGTGCACAACATCGCCGCCAGGCACGGTCGCGCGGCGCTGGCGGTGGTGCAGGGGGCGCGGTTGGTGATGGTCGTCAGCGGTCATCTCGGCGACAGCCACGCCGGGCCGTTCCTGACCGACCTGCTGGCCGAGGTGTTCTCCGACGGGCCCGTGGTGATCGGTCCGACCATGCGCACGCTCGGCGCGGCGCACACCAGCGCGGTGGAGGCGCTGGCCGGCATGGAGGCCGTGGTGGGCTGGCGGGGCGCGCCGCGCCCGGTGCACGCGGCCGAACTGTTACCCGAGCGAGTGCTGCTCGGCGACAGAGGTGCGGTGGAGGCGCTGAACGAGTATGTTGTCCTCCCGTTGGAAGCTGCCGGTTCGGCGCTGGCCGACACCCTGGATGCCTATCTCGACTGCGGTGGCGCCGTCGAGACGTGCGCACGACAGCTGTACGTACATCCAAATACGGTCCGGTATCGGTTGAAGCGAATCGCCGAGGTGACCGGTCGGGATCCGCTCAATGCGCGGGATGCGTACGTACTCAGGATCGCGGCGACCATGGGTCGCTTGACACGAACACGTAACGAAACATCACAATCCGCATCAGATGTCTCTGTGGCAACACACGATCCCGAAGGGTTGTAACGTTCGGCGTGGGCTGTCCGATCCGAGCGGTCCACGTGGGTTTTTGTGGGACCCCCACAAAAGCGGTCCGAAAGCTTCATTCGCGCCGACATCTCGTGCGGCGGGGCTCACAGTGTTTTCTTAGAGACGTGATCGCGTTGTTCGCCCCTGGACAGGGGTCCCAGACTCCCGGCATGCTCGCCCCCTGGCTCGACCTCCCCGGTGCGAGTGATCGCCTCGCCCTCTGGTCGAAGGCCGCGGGCCTCGATCTGGTTCGTCTCGGTACCACCGCGACGGCCGAGGAGATCGTCGACACCGCGGTGACCCAGCCGCTGGTGGTCGCGGCCGCGCTGCTCGCCTACGCGGAAATCGCCGGGGACGAGAGCGAGACGAATCCGCTTCCTGCCGATACCATCGTGGCCGGGCATTCGGTCGGCGAGTTCGCCGCCGCCGCTGTCGCCGGGGTCATCACCCCCGACGAGGCCGTCACTCTCGCCGCGATCCGCGGCACGGAGATGGCGAAGGCGTGCGCGCTGGAACCGACCGGCATGTCCGCTGTGCTCGGCGGCGACGAGGCCGTCGTACTGGCCCGTCTCGCCGAACTCGACCTGGTGCCGGCCAACCGCAACGCGGTCGGCCAGATCGTGGCGGCGGGCACGCTGGACGCGCTGGCCGAACTGGCGTCGAATCCGCCGGAGAAGGCGCGGGTGCGGGCACTGCCGGTGGCGGGAGCCTTCCACACCGCCTTCATGGCTCCGGCTCAGGACGCGGTGGCCGAGGCCATCGCGCGGATCACGCCCGGTGAGCCCACCAGGACCCTGCTGTCGAACTTCGACGGCAAGCCGGTGGCTTCGGGGCGCGACGCGATCGAGAAGCTCGCCGCTCAGGTCACCCGGCCCGTGCGCTGGGATCTGTGCTCCGAGACGGTCCGCGCCGCCGGTGTCTCGGCGGTGGCGGAGCTGCCGCCCGCGGGGACGCTGGTCGGCATCGCCAAACGAGAGCTGAAGGGCACGCCGACCCTGGCGTTGAAAACCCCCGAAGACCTCCCCGCGTTCGCCGCGCTGGGGCACTCCGGCTAGCTTTCCACCGCGACCGTGCGCCGTTTCGACGCCCGGTTGTGACCGAATCGCCGGTAACCTCCGGCGGCCGCGGTCCGAAAACCACAGAGAACCCCCCGAACAGAATTCCCCTCCGGGGGGACAAGCCCTACCCAGAAACAAGAAGGGAGCCACGAAGTGGCCGCTCTGACCCAGGAACAAATCGTCGAGGAACTCGGCAGGATCATCGAAGAGGTTACGGGTATCGAACCCTCCGAGGTGACCGTCGAGAAGTCCTTCGTCGATGACCTGGACATCGACTCGCTGTCCATGGTCGAGATCGCTGTGCAGACCGAGGACAAGTACGGCGTGAAGATCCCCGACGAGGATCTGGCCAGCTTGAAGACGGTCGGAGACGCTGTCTCCTACATCCAGAAGCTCGAGGCCGAGAACGCTGACGCGGCCGCGGAGCTCAAGGCCAAGTTCGACGGCGAGTAGGGCCGAAACAGTGACCACTCCTTCCACCTTGAATGGGAATTTCCCCAACGTCGTCGTGACGAGCATGGCGGCTACCACGTCGATCGCGGGCGACGTCGATGCGACGTGGAAGGGACTCCTCAACGGCGAGAGCGGTATCGACGTTCTCGAGGATTCCTTCATCGAGGAATACGACCTTCCGGTCCGCATCGGCGGACACCTGAAGGTGAACCCCGACACCCTGCTCACCAGGGTTGAAATCCGTCGCATGGCTTATGTCGAGCGACTCGCGACCGTGATGGGTCGTGAGGTGTGGAAGAACGCGGGCAGCCCCGAGGTCGATCCCGACCGCCTGGCTGTTGCGATCGGCACCGGACTCGGTGGCGGCGACGCGCTGATCGACTCGGTCGACAAGCTGAAGAACGGTGGCTATCGCAAGATCTCGCCGCTGGCTGTTCAGATGGTCATGCCGAACGGTCCGTCGGCCTGCGTCGGTCTCGAGTTGAAGGCCAGGGCAGGAGTGGTCACTCCGGTCTCGGCGTGTTCGTCCGGTTCGGAAGCCATCGCGAACGCGTGGCGGATGATCGTGATGGGTGACGCCGACATCGTTGTCACCGGCGGCGTCGAGGGCTACATCGACGCTCTGCCGATCTCCGCGTTCTCCATGATGCGTGCCACGAGCACCCGCAATCACGATCCCAAGGGGGCCTCGCGGCCGTTCGACAAGGATCGTGACGGCTTCGTCTTCGGCGAGGCCGGCGCGCTGATGGTGCTCGAGACCGAGGAGCACGCGAAGGCCCGCGGCGCGACCATCCACGCCCGTCTGCTGGGCGCGGGTATCACCTCCGACGGCTACCACCTGGTCGCCCCCGATCCGGAGGGCACCGGCGCCGCCCGCGCGATGACCCGCGCGATGCAGACCGCAGGCCTGACCAAGCGCGACGTCACTCACATCAACGCGCACGCCACCGCCACCCCTGTGGGTGACACGGCCGAGGCGAACGCGATCAACAAAGCCGTGGGCAACCACGCCTCGGTGTACGCGCCCAAGTCGGCGCTGGGGCACTCGATCGGCGCCGTCGGCGCGCTCGAGTCGATCCTCACCGTGATGAGCATCCGCGACGGCATCGTGCCGCCGACCTTGAACCTGGACAACCAGGATCCGGAGATCGATCTCGATGTGGTGAAGGGCGAGGCTCGCCAGCAGAACATCGAATACGCGATCAACAATTCGTTCGGTTTCGGTGGGCACAATGTTGCCCTCGCCTTCGGTCGCGCATAGTCGTCCGACCGATTTGCTCGACGATCCCCGGTGGGGTCGGCCGCTCTCAGCGGCCTCGACCCCACCGGGTTTTTCGAATCCACCGGTCTTACGACCATGCCGCCGCGACCAGCGGCACACATTCTTTCGATGAGGAGAAAACGCGATGACGATCATGGCACCCGCGTTGACACCGGACACAGCGACCGATCCTCGTGACCCGATGGGCCGGCTCCAGCGGTTCTTCGATCCCGGAACGGTTCTACCGCTGCATCCGCGTGACAAGTCCGGCGTGCTCGCCGCGATCGGCGAGGTGGACGGTGTGCGCACCGTGGCCTATTGCTCGGACGCGATGGTCATGGGTGGCGCGATGGGCGTGGAGGGCTGCAAGCACATCGTCGACGCGATCGACACCGCCATCGACTCCGGCGTCCCGGTGGTCGGTCTCTGGCATTCCGGCGGCGCCCGGCTCGCCGAGGGGGTCGAGGCACTGCACGCGGTCGGCCTGGTCTTCGAGGCCATGGTCCGCGCCTCCGGCCTGGTCCCGCAGATCTCGGTGGTGCTCGGCTTCGCCGCGGGCGGCGCGGCCTACGGCCCGGCGCTGACCGACATCGTCATCATGGCGCCCGAGGGGCGTGTCTTCGTGACCGGCCCCGACGTGGTCCGTTCGGTCACCGGTGAGCAGGTCGACATGGCCACCCTGGGCGGCCCCGAGACCCACGGCAAGAAGTCCGGTGTGTGCCACATCGTGGCCGACGACGAAGCCGACGCCATGCATCGCGCCCGCAAGCTGGTGTCGATGTTCGCCGAGCAGGGCGAGTTCGACATGGTGGCCGCCGAGCACGGCAATGTCGATCTCAAGGCGCTGCTGCCCGCGTCGGCCAAGCGCGCCTACGACGTGAAGCCGCTGGTGCACGAGTTGCTCGACAATGTCGACGGCGAGTCCTCGTTCGAGGAACTGCAGGCCGGTTACGCGCGCAGCATGGTGGTCGGTCTCGGTCGCCTCGGCGGTCGCACCGTCGGCGTGCTGGCCAACAACCCGCTGCGCCTCGGTGGCTGCCTGAACTCCGAGAGCGCCGAGAAGGCTTCTCGCTTCGTGCGGCTGTGCGACGCGTTCGGCATCCCGCTGATCGTCATCACCGATGTGCCCGGCTACCTGCCCGGCGTCGGCCAGGAGTGGGACGGCGTGGTCCGCCGCGGCGCCAAGCTGCTGCACGCCTTCGCCGAAGCCCGCGTGCCGCGCGTCACCCTGGTGACCCGCAAGATCTACGGTGGCGCCTACATCGCCATGAACGCCCGCTCGCTGGGCGCGACCGCGGTCTACGCCTGGCCGGATTCCGAGGTGGCCGTGATGGGCGCCAAGGCAGCGGTCGGCATCCTGCACAAGAAGGCTCTCGCGGCCGCGCCGGAAGAAGAGCGCGAGGCGCTGCACGAGCGTCTGACGGTCGAGCACGAGAAGATCGCCGGCGGCGTGGAGCGCGCCCTGTCGATCGGGGTGGTGGACGAGGTCATCGACCCGGCCAAGACCCGCAGTGTCATCGCCGCCGCGCTGGCCGCCGCGCCGTCGCGTCCCAGCCATCACAAGAACATCCCGCTGTGACTCCTGGATTCGTGACGTTCAGATCAGGGCTGTGAACTGAGCGGGCACGAATCTCGGTGGTACCGCGAACGGCCTCGGAAGCGTCTTCCGGGGCCGTTCGCTTTTCCACGTCCGCGACGCGCCGGGGGCCTGGGTAGCATCGAGTGATGCGTTACGAGGAGCTTGCCGACGAGCCGTGTTCGATCACGCGCCCGCTGGTGGTTCTCGGAGATCGCTGGACTCTGGTGATCCTGAAGTTCGCTTTCGCGGGGGTGCGCCGGTTCAACGCGTTCCAGAGCGCGCTGGGCATCTCCCGTGGCCGGCTGCAGGATCGGCTGGACCGGCTCGTGGAGCACGGCATCCTGGTCAAGCAGAAGATCGAGGGCGGGGCCTACGAGGAATACCGGCTGACCCGCAAGGGCCACGACATCTATCCGATCCTCATGGCGATTCGCGCGTGGGGTGACACCTATATGGCGCCGGACGGGCCGCCGGTGCGCTACCGCCATCGGGACTGCGCGGGCGAGGCCGGGATACAGCTGGCATGCGACGAGTGCGGTGAGCAGATCACCGCGCGTGACATCGTCCCGGAACTCGGTCCGGGCATCCTGCGCGAACAAGCCGCCGATTGACCGCGCGGCGAGCCGGTCGCGTGGCGCGGCCGTCGGTGTGAGCACGCCTCAGCTGACGAAGGTGACGGCCTCGTCGAGATCCCCGCGGTGGGTGCGGAACGAATTCACCGGATGCTCGGCATCGGGGTAGCCGAAGCTGATGCCCGCTACCACTTGGCGGTGTTCGGGAATCCCGAAGTGACTGTGCAGGAACGGCGAGTAGCTCGCCAGCGCCGCCTGCGGGGCGGCGCCGAGGCCGAGGCTCTGCGCGGCCAGCAGGAAGGTGTTGATGTAGAGGCCGCAGTCCACCGCGCCGTAGATGCCGAGTTCGGCTTCGGTGGTGATGATCGCGACGTGCGGGGCGTCGAAGAGTTCGAAATTGCGCATCATCTGGCGCATCGAACCGGCGTTGTCGCCCCTTTCGATGCCGACGGCGGTGTAGAGCTGCTTGCCGCATTCGCGTCTACGGTCCTGGTAGATCCCGTGGTAGGCGTTCGGAAAGGTCAGGTCGGGGGCGGGCGCGGCGGTCTGGATGTGGTCGAGCAGTTCCTTGCGGAACCGGTCGGTGGCCGCGGATTCGGTGACCACGGCGTGCCAGGGCTGGGTATTGCACCACGAGGGGGTGCGCTGAGCCATCCGCAGCAGGGTTTCGATCGTCTCGCGCGGCACGGGGTCGGAGCGAAACTGCCGGCAGGTGTACCGCTCGTCGAGAATCCGGGACAGCGCCGTCTGCTCGGCGGTCTGCGCACTGGTCCGGGTCATGAACCCGCCTCCTCCAAATAGTTCTATTTCGAGACCGATGCTAGCTGTTGATCGGCGTCGGGGGAACCGTCGGATGCCGCCGCGACTCGCCCGGGCTCCCGCCGCCCCCATCGCGGCGCCCCGCCGGGGCACAATCGGCGGATGGGCGCCCCGGCTCGCGACACGGGCGAGCGGAAACGGCACGGCAGGCACTACACGCCGCCCGAACTCGCCGACTTCCTCGCGCGCCGCGTGCTCGCGCATCTTCCGCACCCCGGTCCCGACGGCGTGCTGCGGGTGCTCGATCCCGCCTGCGGCGACGGTGAACTGCTGCTCGCACTGCATCGTGCCGCCGCCCGGATCTCGCCCGGACTCCGATTCGCCGCCATCGGCTACGACCTCGATCGGCAGGCGCTCGACCGCGCTCGCACCCGCGCCGCCGACGAGCATCTCGACGCCCGCTGGCACGGCGCGGACTTCCTCACCGCGGCGGCGGGTCTGGCCGAACGGCGCTTCGACGCGGTCATCACCAACCCGCCCTACGTCCGCGTCCAACAGCTCGGCGCGCAGGCGGCCCGGCTGCTCAGCCGGGAATTCGGCCTGCGCGGTCGCATCGACCTGACCCACCCGTTCGTCGCGCTCGCCCCCCGCCTGCTGCGTCCCGGCGGGGTGCTCGGTTTGCTGTGCGCCAACCGTTTCCTGACCACCAAGGCGGGCGCCAACATCCGGGCGGTGCTCGCGCGGGATCTGCCACCGGTTGAGATCTACGATCTCGGCGACACCAAGCTCTTCGCCGCCGCGGTCCTGCCCGCGGTCACCATCGCCGTGCACAGCGGGACGGGGGGCTCCTGCCGTCACGTCTCCGCCTACGAGGCCCCGCACGAACGTCCGTCGAGCACCGCCGATCTGTTCGACGCCCTGCTCGCCGATGCCCCGTCGCTGGTCGCCCGTAACGGCCGCACCTACGCGATCGAGGTGGGCACCCTCGCGGCAGGTACGCCCGCGGCGGCCCACCAGGTCGGGCACTCGCCGGATCGGCCCGTCGCTGTCGAGACGTCATGGCGGATGTCGTATCCGGACCGGGAGGTCTGGCTCGGCGATGTCGCCGACCGGACCTGGCGGACGTTCGGTGAGGTCGCCCCGGTGCGGGTGGGCGTCAAGACCAACGCCGACAAGGTGTTCGTCGCCGAGGACTGGGAGCGCCGCACGCCGTGCCCGGAGCCGGAACTGCTGCGGGCGCTGCTCACCCACCGGGACCTGCGGCCCTGGCGGGTGGAACGGGTGGCGAACACCCGCGTGCTGTACCCCTACGACGTGACGGCCGCACCGCGCACGCCGATCGATCTCGACGATTTCCCCCGCGCGGCAGCGTATCTGCGAGCCCATCGCGACATACTCTCGGCGCGTACGTATCTCACCGACAGCGGCAGGCGCTGGTTCGAGATCTGGGTGCCGCAACGGCCGGACCGGTGGCGGGCGCCGAAGATCGTCTTTCCCGACATCAGCGACCGGGCGCGCTTCGCGCTGGACCGATCCGGTGCGGTGGTCAACGGAGACTGCTACTGGATCTCGCTGGCCGACCTCGACGGTTCCGCGAGTGAGGCCGAGCATGTGGCCCGGCTGCTGATGGGAGTCGCGAATTCGGCGCTGGGCCTGCGATTCTACGACGCCGTCTGCGGCAACCGGCTGTATTCGGGCAGGCGGCGGTGGATCACCCAGTACGTCTCGCGGCTACCGTTGCCCGACCCGAACGGCGAAGCGGCCCGCCGGGTCGCCGCACTCGTCGCCGATCTGGTCGACGGCGACTGCGAAGCCGACGACGCGGCCGGTCAGTTGCTCGACGAACTGGTCGCCGCCGCATTCGGTGTCGCCTGAGCGGCCGCGCTCGCCTCTCCGTTCGCGGTGCGCCGGCCGGCTTCCTGCTTCGGCCGGCCGCCCGCGCCGGTCAACGGATCCGACGGGGGCAGGCCGACCATGGGCAGCAGGGTGCAACGGGCGAAGTCGCGGCCCGCCTCGGCGTCGGCGAGCGGGATCAGCCCGTCCGGAGTCAAGGCCAGCGACAGCGCCAGCCTGGCCATCACCTCCGCGATCAGGTCGGCATCGAAGTCAACCTCGCGGGGACGTAGTTCGCGCAGCTTCTCGGCCAGATAGACCCGGCCGACGGCCAGCACCGGACCGGCCTCGGTGGTCAGTCGAGGCAGAATCAGATCGGGTTCGGTGCGCAACAGCCTGCGCAGCAGTTCGTTGCCGGCGATGGCGGTGATGAACGCGACGAAGATCTCCACCAGTCGGTCTTCGCCGGGATCGACGGTCTGGACCCGCTTGTCGATGTACTCGACGAACCGCTGCGCCTCACGGACGCTGACCGCTTCCACCAGATCGTTCTTCGATTCGAAACGCCGATACAATGTGGCGGGGCTGATGCCTGCCCGCCGCGCGATCTCGCCCATGCTGGTGCGCTTGATGCCGAAATCCAGAAACGCCGAGAGCGCGCTCTCGAGCAGCTTCTCCCCGTCGGCGACGGGTTTGTCGAGAATGCGCTGGAGCATAGGGGGTACGGCAGGCATTCGGGGTCTCCAGTCCTTCGGCGCGGCCGAGGCCAGGCGCGGCGGCGCGACGCTGCGGGTGATGGAGAATCATTATTTCACCCACCCGCGGCCCGTGGTCACGCCCGCGTCGCTCAGCCCTGCGGAAGGTCCAGATCCGCCATCTCTCGTTCGATCGCGTTCGCGGCGAAATCGACGCCGCGCGCGCGTAATTCGTGAACCCGGCGATGCAACGCCTCGATTCCCCCCGGTTGGGCCGCGATATCGGCCACGCTGATCCGCCCCTTGGAACGGTGCATACTCGAATCCTGGTACGACACCGTGGTACCTCCTGCCCGTCAACGCATCATGCGCGCCATTCCGGACGACTCGCCGAGTCGCGAAATAGCGACGCATGCAGGGAAAATGGTATCAGCGGTACCAACTGGTCGCTTGATCATTGTGCGATCAATCACAGTGTCGCAAAGTCACAGTATCGTGGCCTTGCGGTGGGTGTCGGTGTTGTGCACGTAGACCGCGGCATTGAGCCGGATGCCGTTCACCCCCGCGTCGTCGAGTTCGCGGCGGATCTTGCCGGGCACACCCGCGACCAGCGATCCAGGCGGAATCTGCGCGCCCTCGGGGATCAGCGCGTTGGCCGCGATCAGGCTGCCCGCGCCGATCACCGCGCCGTTGAGCACTGTCGCGCCCATGCCGACCAGCACGTCGTCACCGACGGTGCAGCCGTGCAGGATCGCGTTGTGTCCCACCGAAACTCCGCTGCCGATGGTCAGCGGGAAGCCGGGATCGGCGTGCAACACGCAACCATCCTGGATGTTGGTGCGCTCGCCGATGCTGATCTGCTCCAGATCGCCGCGCACCACCGCGCCGTACCAGATGCTCACGTCGGCGGCCAGGCGCACCCGCCCGATCACCGTGGCGTTCGGCGCCAGCCAGGCACCCTCGTCGATCTCCGGCGCGAAACCGCCGACCTCAATCCTCATGGGTCGAAGGTAACCGGCCGCCGTCGTGGGAAGCGCGGCGGCTCGATGATCGAGATTCCGCCGATCGGCGGGTCCGAGGTCGTCCCGGCCGGCCCGGCATGTGGTCGTGGCGAAACGCCTGCCGGAGGTACACGATGGCGATATGCGAATCGGTGTGCCACGGGAGGTCAAGGAACAGGAGTTCCGCGTCGCGCTGACACCGGCGGGCGCGGGAGAGTTGGTGCGGCACGGGCACCAGGTGCTCGTGCAGCACGGTGCGGGCCTCGGGTCGGGATTCACCGACGACGCCTACGCGGCCGCGGGCGCGCGGCTGGCCGACGACGCCGACCGGGTGTGGTCCGAGGCCGAACTGGTCTTGAAGGTGAAAGAGCCCATCGAGCCGGAGTACGAGCTGATGCGAGGTGATCAGGCGCTGTTCACCTACCTGCACCTGGCCGCCTCGCGTGAGTGCACCGAGGCGATCCTGCGGTCCGGCATCACCGCGATCGCCTACGAGACAGTGCGCGCGGCCGACGGTTCGCTGCCGTTGCTCGCGCCGATGAGCGAGGTCGCGGGCAAACTGGCCGCCCAGGTCGGCGCCTATCACCTGATGGCGCCGCTCGGGGGCGCGGGCGTGCTGCTGGGCGGCGTACCGGGGGTGCGGCCCGCCCAGGTCGTGGTGCTCGGTGGCGGCGTCGCGGGCACCAACGCCGCCACCGTGGCGGCGGGTATGGGCGCCCAGGTGAGCGTGCTGGATACCGACCTCGTCCGCCTGCGCCACCTCGACGCGGCGTTCCACGGCCGGATCACCACCTCGGCGTCCAACGCGGCCGAGGTGGAGCGGGCCGTGCGGACCGCGGACCTGGTGATCGGATCGGTACTGGTGCCGGGCGCGCGTGCGCCGAAACTGGTGACCGCGGCGATGGTCGCGGCGATGCGGCCCGGTGCGGTGCTCGTCGACATCGCCATCGATCAGGGCGGCTGCTTCGAGGGCTCGCGCCCGACCACGCACGCGGAGCCGACCTTCCCGGTGGCCGAAGCGCTGTACTACTGCGTGGCGAACATGCCGGGCGCGGTGCCGCACACCTCGACGCTCGCCCTGACCAACGCCACCCTGCCCTACGTGCTCCTCATCGCCGACAAAGGCTGGCGCGAGGCCTGCGCGTTGCGTCCCGATCTGGCGGCGGGCCTGACCGCCGAGGACGGGCTGCTGCTGTCGCCGCAGGTGGCCGAGGCGCACGGTATCGCCATGACGCGGCCGGTCGGACTGGCGGGCTGACCGGCCGCGTCGGCCCTACGGCGCGCTGTGCAGGAACCAGTTCGGCTCGCCGTCGGTGGGCAGGTCGCGCAGTTTGTCGGGGTTGCGGACCACGTCGATGGCCACGATGCGACCCGCGTCGATGGTGAAGGCCCACACCCCGGTGTGCGTGCCGTCGAAGACGAGCAGCCCCGGTTCGCCGTTGACCAGCACCGGGCGACCCCAGGCGTTCGCCGAGGACGGCCCGCTGTACCAGCCGAGCAGCAGCTTGGCGATGATCTCGGCACCGGACACCGCCTTGCGGATGGCGGGCACCTTGCCGCCGCCGTCGGCGGTGAGGGTGACGTTCGCGTCGAGGACGCTCAGCAGCGCGCTCAGGTCGCCGCTGCGCCACGCGACCGAGAACGCCGAGACCACCTTCTCCTGCTCGTCCAGCGAGGCGGGAAAACGGGGGGTGCCCTGCTCGACGTGTTTGCGGGCGCGGGAGGCGAGCTGGCGCACGGCGGCCGGGGTGCGGCCCACCACTTCGGCGACTTCGGGGCCGCTCATGCCGAACACGTCCTGCAGCACGAAGGCGGTGCGCTCGGCGGGGGAGAGCGATTCGAGCACGACCAACAGCGCGGTGGTCACCCGTTCGTCCTGGCTCACGCGATCGGCGGGATCGTCCCAGGCGGAGACCTGCGGTTCGGGGAGCCACTCGCCGACGTACTGCTCGCGACGGGCGCGCGCGGAACCGAGCTGATCGAGGGCGAGGCGGCCGGTGACGGTGGTGAGCCAGGCGCGCAGATTGTCGATCTCCTCCGGCCGCGGCTGACGTTGCAGCCGCAGCCAGGCCTCCTGCACCACGTCCTCGGCGTCGGAGAGGCTGCCGAGCGTGCTGTAGGCGAGTCTGCGCAGGTAGGGGCGGTGTTCCTCGAAGCGTCGCGCGAGTTCGGCGGTGTCGGCGCCGGAGTCGGGGAAGGTCATCATGTGCCACCGTTTCGTGAGAGCTGGACCCCGGGCAATTCTGCTGTGGCGGTCTCGGCTGTGCTGGTTTCTCTCCAGGACGACGACGCTGCGGCACCCAGTGTGACATCGACCCGGCCCACGATGGTTCGCGCGCGGCCGGTCGTTAGGCTCGCCCGGTGCGTACGGGGATTTCGACCGCGACCGGTCTGCTGCTCGGCTTCGCGCTGGACCGAGTGTTCGCCGATCCGGTGCGGCTGCATCCGGTCGCCGGATTCGGTGCGGCGGCGATCGCCCTGGAGTCGGTGACCTACACCGACAATCGCCCCGCCGGTGTCCTGCACGAGGCGGTGGCGGTCGGCGCCGTCGTCGGTCTCGGGGTGGCGCTGCGCCGCGTCGTCGGGGGCGGCGTGGCGGTGACGGCACTGGCCACCTGGACCGTGCTGGGCGGCCGCAGTCTGACCCGCACCGGTCACCGGATGGCGCAGTGCCTCGAGCACGACGACATCGACGGCGCCCGCGCACTGTTGCCCTCGCTGTGCGGTCGCGACCCGTCGGTGCTCGACACCGACGGTCTGGCCCGCGCCGCGCTGGAATCCATCGCCGAGAACACCTCCGACGCGGCCGTCGCGCCGCTGGTGTGGGGCGCCGTCGCCGGAGTGCCCGGACTGCTCGGCTACCGCGCGATCAACACCCTGGACGCCATGGTGGGCTACCGCAATGCGCGCTACGAACGATTCGGCTGGGCCGCCGCCCGCACCGACGACCTGGCGAATCTGGTGCCCGCGCGCGTCGCCGGGCTGCTCACCGTCGCTCTCGCCCCGCTGGTGGGCGGCCGCCCCAGCGCTGCCTGGCGGGCGTGGCGACGTGACGCGGCAGCGCATCCGAGCCCCAATGCCGGGGTGGTCGAAGCCGCGGCTGCCGGTGCGCTCGGCATCCAGCTGGGCGGGCGCACGCGTTACCGCCACGGCACCGAACTGCGACCCACCCTCGGTGAGGGCCCCGCGCCCACGGTCGCCGACCTGCGTCGCGCCGTGCGGTTGTCCGAGGCGATCCAGGCCGCGGCCGTGGTCTGCGCCGCCGCGGTCGCGGCGTTTCGTCGCTGACGGGACGCCTGCCAGGTGGCCGCGGTGACCTGTCGTCGGGCGCGAGCGAGGGTCAGCGGTTGCGGCCGTAGCGGTCGGCCAGGCGAGCCTCGGTGGTCGCGGGGGCGGGCCGGGCCCGCGTGGTGTCGGACGTGTCGGGCGCAGGCGAGTCCGAGCCGGGGTTCGGCGATGCGGAGGGCGTCGACTCGGCCCGCGATTCGGGTGGCCCGGGCTTCGCCGACAGGGGTTCGGTCGGCGTGGCCGGCCCTTCGACGCTCTTGCTCCGGCGGCGTTCACGGATCTCGGCATAGACGAAATAACCGAGTCCGAGCGGTGCCATGATGCCGAAGGCCAGCCACTGCAGGCCGTAGGACAGGTAGGGGCCCGCGTCGAGCTGGGGGAGGGGGGTGGGCTCGAAGGCGCCCGGCTGGTCTTGCGACAGTTGCAGGTAGCCACCGCGGTCGCTCACCGGCAGCGGGGTGAGCGGCAGGTCCATGACGGTGCCCGCCTGGGTGACGTCGATGGAGTAGACCTGGCGGTAGCCGTCCTCGGTCAGCGGGAACCGGTCCGGGCTGACGCCTTCGGAATTGCGCACTCTCGCCTCGAGGCGGAGTGGACCGGTCGGCGGCTCGTCGATCCGTGGCGCGCGCGAGCCGTCGACCCCGGCGACGAGTCCACGGTCGACCAGCAGCATCCGGCCGTCGTCGAGCCGGAACCCCGCGAGCACCGCGTAGCCGGGCGCGCCGTCGAGATGGCGCAGCCGCACCAGCACGGTCGAACCGGGCACGAACTCACCGGAGGCGACGACGCGCCGCCATTCCGCCCGGCTGTCGGTGGAGGCGGCGAGGACCTCGGTCACCGGCACCGGGTCGGCACGCACCGACTCGGCGATCAGATCGTTGCGTTCCTCGGTCGAGGTGTTCTTGTTCAGCTGCCAGGGAGCGAGCACGGTGAAGCACAAGTAGGCGAAGGCGACGACGACCACCGCGAGGATCACCCAGCTCGGCCGCAGCAGGAACGTCAGCTTGCGCATCACGGCCGCCCGTCCACACCGATTGCGCCGAGTGCTGCCCGCGTCCAGTCCAGCAGTCCGGGCAGGGCGGCCTCGATCTGGTCGCGGACGAGTTCGAACGCGGCCTCGTCGTCGTAGTAGGGATCGGGGACGTCCGGTCCGTCGGCGGCGGGGTCGAAGCTGCGCAGCAGCCGCCTGCGTTCGACGGGCACGCCGAGCCGCGCGAGTTCCCGCTCGTGGCCGGTGTCCATGGCGACGAGCAGGTCGGCATCGCGGTGCTCCGCGCCGACGGCAGCGGCCACGTGCCCGATCGGATATCCGTATCGGTTCAGCGTGGCGGTGGTGCGGCGGTCCGCGTCGCGCCCGACGTGCCAGGACTCGATGCCCGCGCTGCTGACCCGGACCCGGTCGGCGAGCCCGGCCAGGTCGAGGTGGTGGGCGAACATCTTCTCCGCCATCGGCGAACGACAGATGTTGCCCGTACAGACGAACGAAATGTGCAGCTCACCCACATCTGCCATTCTGGCCGTCGCCTGCCCGAGCCCGCCACGTAGGGTGTTCGGTCGTGCCCTCCGACACAGTCGATCACGCGTTGCTGCGCCACCACGGCGACGTCGACGCGCGGCCGGGAATGCTCGATTTCGCGGTGAACGTGCAGGGCAGCGCGCCGCCGCCGTGGCTGCGCGCGCGTCTGGCCGCTCGCCTCGACGACCTCGGCCGTTACCCGAGCGCCGCCGATCACGACGCCGCCCGCGCCGCCGTCGCCACACGTCACGGCCGCCTCGCCGACGAGGTCCTGCTGCTCTCCGGCGCGGCCGAAGGCTTCGCGCTGTTGCCGCGCCTGACCCCGCGCCTGGCCGCGCTGGTGCACCCCTCGTTCACCGAACCGGAGCTGGCCCTGCGGGAGGCGGGCATCCCGGTCACCCGTGTGCTCCTCGACAGTCCCTACGCCCTCGATCCCGCCGCTGTGCCCGAGACCGCCGATCTCGTCGTCCTCGGCAATCCCACCAATCCCACCTCGGTCCTGCACCCGGCGCGGGCCATCCGTGCCCTGCGCCGTCCCGGCCGCGTCATCGTCGTCGACGAGGCCTTCATGGACGCGATCCCCGGCGAACCCGAGTCGCTGGCAGGCACCGCGGGACCCGACATCCTGGTGTTGCGCAGCCTCACCAAGACCTGGGCGCTGGCCGGTCTGCGCTGCGGCTACTTCCTCGGCGACCCGGCGTTGCTCGACCGTCTCGCCCACGGCCGCCCGCACTGGCCGCTGGGCACCCTGCCCCTCGAGGCGATCCGCGCGACCGCGACACCCGACGCTCTCGCCGAAGCCGACGCCCGCGCCCACACCCTCGCGATCCGCCGCGCCCGCATGATCGAACGTCTCGCCGCCCTCGATGTCGAGGTGCACACCCCCGCGGCGGGCCCGTTCCTGTTGTTGCGCGTCCCCGCGGGGGAGGCCGTGCGTGCCCGGCTCGGCGAGCAGGGCATCGCCGTCCGGCGCGCGGACACCTTCCCCGGACTCGGCGCCGACCATCTGCGCGTAGCTGTGCGAGGTGACGCCGAGGTGGATCTGTTGATCGCGGGATTGCGGACGGCGATGCGGCTGTCGGCGCCCGGCTTACGCGGATGATCGGGTAGCCCGGCCTCGACCGCACAGGCGTGGTGACGCCGGTGCGCACCGGTGGAGCGATGGATCGAGGCAGCCGGTTGCCCGCGACGTCGCCCCGGACCGGCATGATGGAGCCGTTCGGATCGCTGCCCCTCAACCCGACACGGCACGACCGCGGGGCCGCGAGAAGCGGTGTGCACCGGCCCGGCAGTGCCGGGCGATCCTCGCCCGGAGGTGACCGTCGGTGCGACGGTGCGTGCGCCGGTGGCGCGGAAACAGGAGGTCGAGGGTGACGAAGCTGGCGGAACTCGTGGAGGTACTCGACGCGGCCTACCCACCGAAGCTCGCCGAGTCGTGGGATTCCGTCGGGCTGGTCTGCGGCGACCCCGACGACACCCTGACCCGGGTGCTCTTCGCCGTCGACGCCACCGCCGAGGTGGTCGACGAGGCGATCGACTGGCGCGCCCAAGCACTGGTCGTGCATCATCCGCTGCTGCTGCGCGGTGTCGACACCGTCGCCGCGGACACCCCGAAAGGCGCTCTGCTGCACCGGCTCATCCGCGCCGGCTGTGCCCTGTTCACCGCCCACACCAATGCCGACTCCGCCGATCCCGGCGTCTCGGACGCGCTGGCCGCCGCTGTCGGCCTCACCGTGACCGGCCCGATAAATCCGAAACCGGCTGTCGCGGTGGACAAATGGACCATCCAGGTGCCGACGGCACACACCGACGCGGTACTCGCGGCGCTGTTCGCGGCGGGTGCCGGTGGTTCCGGCGCCTATCGCGACTGCGCCGTGCGGGTCGCCTCGGAGGGACAGTTCCGGCCGATGCCCGGCGCGAACCCGGCGATCGGCGGCATCGGCGAACTCGAGGTCGTCGCCGAGGATCGCATCGAGGTCGTGGCCGCGCCCGGCGCCCGCACCGCGGTGCTCGATGCGCTGCGGGCCGCGCACCCGTACGAGGAACCCGCCTATCACGTCACCGAGCGCGCCGCGCTGCCGTCGAGCCTCGGATCGGGCCGGGTGGGCGAGCTGTCCGAGCCGCGGACGCTGCGCGAGTTCGCCGCTCGCGTCGCGCAGGGGCTGCCGCCCACCGTCTGGGGCGTGCGCGCTGCGGGCGACCCGGATCGGATGATCGAGCGTGTCGCGGTGTGCGGCGGCTCGGGCGACTCGTTCCTCGGCGCGGTCACCCGCCTGGACGTGGACGCCTACCTCACCGCAGACTTGCGCCATCACCCCGCCGACGAGCACCTGCGCGCGAACGGTCCGGCCCTGCTGGACGCCGCCCACTGGGCCACCGAATTCCCGTGGTGCGCACAGGCTCAGGGCATCGTGCGCGCTGCGCTCCCGGATCTGGAGACCCGGGTCTCGACCCTGCGCACCGATCCGTGGACGGTGTGCGCCCAGCCCTGATCGTCACCGCCACAGCGCATTCAGGGCGGCGTGTCCGGGGCGGACGCGCGGGTGGGCGCGAGATTCGCCGCGCTGTGACAGCCGCGAATGGGTACAACTACCGCATGAACTTCCCGGTGGACTTCGGGGTCGCGCAGATCGGTCTGATCCTGCTGCTCCTCGTCGGTGTGGCTCTGTTGCTCTCGGCGCTTTTGAAGGTGCGCACGGTCGGATGGCGCGTAGCGATCGGTCGTGGCGCGGGCGGTCTGGTGATCCTGCTGGCCGCGGTGGTGGTCCTCTGGATCGTCACGCTGCTGCAGACCTACCTCGGTCTCACCGGGGAGATCAAAGCCGCGCACGCGGTGGTGCGACAGGTGGACGGTCAGGATCATCAGCTCGAGGTGGAGCTCACGATCTACGGCGACGAGGACACCGAGGAACGCCACGAGACCTTCCAGGTGCAGGGCGACATGTGGGTGTTGCAGGCCAACATCGTCGAACTCGAACCGTGGGTGAACGCGCTCGGCTTCCATTCCGGCTACAAGGTGACCCGCCTGTACGGCCAACGGCTCGACGGCGTCGCCACCACCCAGAACCACATCTTCCTCGACGGCGAGGACCGCGACTTCTTCGAGGACATGCGCGACGGTAGCTGGTACACCGAGCCTTTCGTGCGCTCGGCGTACGGCAATGCCGTCATCGCCACGCCGGGCGAATACGACGTCTACATCTCTCGCGACGCCATCAAGACCCGCGCCGCGGGCGAGTGAACGAGGCTCACCAGGCGTGGGAGCGCGTCCGGAGAGCGTCGATCCGATGCTGCAACTGCCGCACGAGCTCGTCGACCGGCGCGGGACTGATCGAGAACGCGTCGGCGTCGTGATTGACCAGCAGGTAGCGCCCGTCGTCGGGGTAGTCCAGCCAGAGGAACGCGTGCCCGTCGTTCGTGGGCCGCGCATCGATCGCGATCCCCGGGTGCACGGAGATCTCGCCGGTGCCGGTGCGCGGCCTGCGCACGAACCGGTTCAGCTCCTCTTCCGGCGTGAGCCGGTTCGGATGCCGCGCGTACACCGGTCGGTCCAGTTCGGACCGCCGGGCGGTGAACGGTGTGTGCCGCCCGCCCGCGTAGCGCGGCAACCGGGCGGCGATCTCGGTGGCGACCGTGTGCGAGTAGCACATGGTCAGCACCACATCGCGCCCGTGTTCCCTGGTCGGTCCGGGATGCTGCACGGCGACGGTGGCGACCTGACCGGAGATGCCCGCGTGTATCCGCACCACCCGGTCGGCCCGTGGTCCGTGCAGGCCGTGCACCTCCACCCGTACCTCCGGCTCCAACAGCACGGTCAACGCGCGGTGCAGCCGCTCGTCGAAGATCTGCCGCAACCGTCCGGCGGTCTGCGCGCGCAGCCGCTCGTAGTCGTCGCGATGCTCCATCCGTTCGGGCCGGTAGCTCAGTGGATACGGCAGCCGATCGCGCCCGAGCACCTCGAGTGCCATACGGAACGCGAGACCGTCCAGCTGCCAACGGAGTTCGCTCATCCGCCGATGACTCCGCCCGGCGGGAGCACGCGTGGCTGCTCCCCGAGCAATTCGGTGGTGCGGTCCTGGACCAGGTAATCGGGGATGTTGTGCTCGCTCTCGTCGTCTTTGCCGCCGCCTCGGCCGCCGCCCATGGCGCCCATACCCGGCATTCCGGCCCGCCCGGTCGTCCCCGCGGTGCGGGCGTTGGCTACTGCGGCACCCGTGGGCGCCGAGGTGGCGGCGTTGCCCGGGATGCTGGCTCCCGGGCTCGGCGTCGACCCCGGCGAGCCGGAACCCGGTGAGCCCGAGCCGGGTGAGCCCGAACCCGGTGAGCCGAGACTCGGCTTGCCGCTCGGATCGGTCAGGGTGCTCGGCTGGCTCGACGCGGGCACGGTGCTCGCCGGATCCGTGGACGCCGGATCGGTGCTCGGATCGTCGGTCGAGGACGGGTCGTCCGTCGCCGAGGGATCCTCTGTCGAGGACTGGTCCTCGGTCTTCGAGGGATCGTCGGTCGAGGACGGGTCGGCGGTCTTCGACGGATCCTGCGAACCCGGCGTCACCGGACCAGGGGTCGAACCCGGCGGAGTGCTGCCCGGTTGCTGGGTGTTGTCACCGGGATTCGAGCTGTTCACCGGATTCTTCGGCTCCGGCAGGATCGGCGTCTGCTCGTCGACCTCGGTGGCGCCCAGCTGGTAGATCTTCATGGCCTCCTGTGCCCTGGCCTCCGCCTCGTTGGCTCGGTGCTGGCCCAGCTTCAGCACGCCGTTGCCGGGGACATGGCCCAGGAATCTGTCGACGGCGTCGAGTTCCTCCGGCGGTGGGACCGACAGCTTCGCCTGGTCCAGATAGCCCTGGATGAGGTCGATACCGCCGGCCACCTGCTCGAAACTCACTGCCAGCGTGTGGAACTCGTCGGCATAGGACTGGCTCGCGGTCATCGCCGAGTTCGCGGTCCTACCGCTCCACAGGTGTTCGATGTCGTACTGGATGCCTTCCCTGAACGCCTTGATCGCATCCTTGGCCTGACCGGTCAGCTTGCGCCAGCCGTCGGCCCCGGCGTTGATGTCTGCCTGCTGGACTCCTCGGGGATTGTCGGGGTCGCCGGTGCCGTACAACGCGTCATAGATCTCTCGATGTGACCAGGTGTCGAACGCTTCCGGATCGGTGATCGCCGGTGGTGCGGGATTGTTGTACTCGCGCGAGAGCAGGCTGTATTCGTTCTGGATGTGCTGGCGATCGTTCTTCCACAGGTCCGCCGCGTCGCCCTGCAGCGTCCGATCCCGCTCGGTGTCGGCGCTGGAGTTCCGGTGACCGTTGATACCCGCCGCCAGCCCGGCCACGGCCGCGATGAGCCCGACAACCATCAGTTGACCCCCTCGGTTCGTACATTCATCCGACTTGCCGCGGCTCGATCGGTCGGCTCGAGCTGCCCGCTCGCCGCCGCGTAGCTGTTCTCGTAGATGGCCTGCGCGACTGCAACGGTGCACATGTCCACGCAACTATATGACGCACCCGCCCGGCGTTCGGTTCCGCTGATCTCATGGGGTCTGTGCTGGGTTCGGCGGGCCGGCGGCGAGAGCAGGGGTACGCTCGACCCTTGCCCGCCGGGCCTCGGCGGGCGCTCATTCGTCCACAGTCTGCAGGAGTCTGTCCGCGTTGAATGTCGAACCACCGATCCAGGCCAAGCTGCTCCAGCTCGCGGCTGTCGATGCCGAGCTCACGCGGATCGCGCACCGGCGTACCGTGCTGCCCGAGCAGCAGGAGGTGGACCGGCTGGTGGCGCTGCGCAACGAGCACAAGGATGCCGCGGTGAAGGTGGAGATCGTCATCGACGACCTGGACCGCGACATCAAGAAGCTCGAAGGCGAGGTCGAGGCGGTCCGCAAGCGTGAGGAGCGCGACCGCGGGATGCTGTCGTCGGGGGCGGTGGCCGCCAAGCAGCTGTCGGAGATCCAGCATGAGCTCGGCAGCCTGGAGCGGCGCCGCGGCGTGCTCGAGGACGAGTTGCTCGAGGTGATGGAGCGCCGGGAGGCTTCCGCCTCGGACCACGATCACGCGGGCGCGCAGCTGAGCAGGACCGAGGAGGAGCTCACCCGGGCGCAGCGCATGCGCGACGAGGCGCTGGCCGACCTGGACGTGGCGCAGACCCGCTGCGAGAACGACCGCGCCGCGCTGCTGGGCGCCTTCCCCGCCGAACTGCTCGCGATCTACGACCGTCAGCGCGCCCAGCAGGGGGTGGGCGCGGCGCTGCTGCAGGCGCGCCGGTGCGGTGCGTGCCGGATCGAGCTGGACCGCGGGGAGATCGCCCGGATCGCGAAGGCCGCACCGGACGCCGTGGTGCGCTGCCCGGAATGCGGCGCTGTCCTGGTGCGCACCAAGGAATCCGGTCTGTGAGGCCATGAGGTCATGTCCGACAGGAAGGTGCCCGACAAGAAGGTGGCGTACTCGCAGGTGATCGTCGAGGCCGACGGCGGGGCGCGGGGCAATCCGGGACCGGCCGGTTACGGCGCGGTCGTGTTCGACACCGATCGGACGGTGCTCGCGGAGCGGTCCGCGGGCCTCGGCATCGCGACCAACAATGTCGCGGAGTACCGGGGCCTGATCGCCGGTCTGGAGGCGGCGGCCGAGCTGGGTGCCCGCACGGTGGACGTGCGGATGGACTCCAAGCTGGTGGTCGAGCAGATGTCGGGGCGCTGGAAGGTGAAGCACCCGGCGATGATTCCGCTGGCCGAGCGTGCCCACAGGCTGGTCGCCGGCTTCGACCGGGTCACCTTCACCTGGATTCCGCGCGAGCGGAACAAGCACGCCGACAAGCTGGCCAACGAGGCGATGGACGACGCGCTCCTCGTCGAGGAGGTCCGCGCGGCCCGCGCCGACGGCCATGCCGCGACAGACCTGGGCGCGAGTCGCGCCGGAACCCGGTCCACGCGCGAGCGCCCGGACATCGGGGCGACGGAGGCCACGCCGCGTTCCGGCACGAGCGAGAAGTCCCGAAGCGGTGCCGAAAGCGGTAGCGGCCCCGAAGGGGTCGGCGGCGTCGAACGGAAGAGCGGCGTCGAACAGAAGAGCGGCGTCGAGCACGGAAGCGGTGCCGACGCGGGCCGCTCCGGCTCCGCGGGAAGCCGCGGAACAGGCGGCGCCACGTCGACCCCGCGCTCGGCGACCCCCGCCGCTGCGGCCCCCGGGTGGACCGATGCGGTCGGCCGCCCGACCCGCCTGCTGCTGTTGCGCCACGGCCAGACCGAGCTGTCGATCCAGCGCCGCTACTCCGGACGCGGCAACCCGGCGCTGACCGAACTGGGCCGCGAACAGGCCGCGCGCGCCGCGACGATGCTCGCCGCCAAGGGTGATGTCGAAGCGGTGATCACCTCGCCGCTGACCCGCGCCACCCAGACCGCCGAGGCCGCCGCCACGGCGCTCGGCGTGCCGATGCAGACCGATCACGGCCTGATCGAAACCGATTTCGGCGAGTGGGAAGGGCTCACCTTCGCCGAGGCGGCCGAACGCGATCCAGAACTGCACGCGGCCTGGATGGGCGATCCGTCGCTGCCGCCGCCGGGCGGGGAGAGCTTCGAGGCGGTGCGAGCCAGGGTCGAGGCGGCGCGCCGCGACCTGATCGCGCTGTATCCGGGACGCAATCTGGTGGTCGTCAGCCATGTGACGCCGATCAAGACGCTGTTGCAGCTGGCGCTCGGGGTGGGCCCCTCGCTGCTGTACCGATTGCACCTGGATCTGGCGTCGCTGTCGATCGCCGAGTTCTATCCCGACGGCGGCGCGTCGGTGCGACTGGTCAACGACACGTCCTATCTGAGCTGAGAGCGCCCGGCCCGCCCGCAAGGGTTCATACGATTCGGCTACCGTGCGTGCCCGTCTCGTGCAAAGGTGTACGCGGCTGTGGTGGGACGGTTCACACCGGGTGCGAATCCGGCGCGAATTCGCTCTTCATTCTTCGGGATTCGAGAGGAAGTACTGTGGTGACGCTCAGGTGGATGGCGGCAGCGGCGGCCGTCGTCGCAGGTGTGGGCTCAGCCGTCACGGGGACGGCGCAGGCGGCGCCGGAAAGCGCGGTGCTCGGCGGTGGTTCGGGACTGGTCTTCGACAACAACTCGGCGTGCTCGCTGACCGCCATCGGTCACGACAACGCCGGACGCCTGGTCGGGCTGACCGCGGGCCATTGCGCCCCGACCGGCTCCCGGCTGGCCGCGGAAGCGGCGCTGCAGGCGGGTGTGATCGGCTCGGTCGCCTATTCCGACAACGGCAAGGGGCTGGATTTCGCTGTGCTGCAACTGGACCCGGCCAAGGTGACCCCGGTCCGCACGGTCGGTCAGACGACCATCAACGGCCTCGGCGAGACGCCGAGCCCGGGCACGACGGTGTGCTTCAACGGTCGCACCAGCGGCGGGGGCTGCGGCGTGGTGTGGGGAAATCTGGACGAGACCCTCACGCTCAACCAGGCGTGCTCCAAACCGGGTGATTCCGGCGGGCCGGTGACGGTCGGCGATCGCCTGGTCGGCATGAACCAGGGCAGGCTGACCGGCATGGCGGGTATCCCGTTCGACCTGCCGTGCGCCGATGCCGCCAACCCGATCCACTCGCCGGCCTATTTCGCCCCGATCGAGGTCATCCTCGCCGCCGTCGACGCCATCGGTGGTGTGGGCGCGGGCTTCCACACGATCTGACCGCGTTTCCCGGCGAAATCCACCGCCGTGCCCGGCGTTGCGGCACGGCGGTGAATTCTGTTCGGGTGCGGCGATTCAGGGGCGCAGCACCGAGACCAGGAATTCGGTCTGGTCGTAGACGACCTGTTCGAAGACTTCGTCGAAATACATGTCGAAATGCCCTACCGGATAGCGCTTCACGACCGGATGTTTGGTGCGTTCGGCGGCGGCGAGCGTGGGACCGACCGGGGTGATCGTGTCGTTGTCGGCGATCGCGTAGAACACCGGTGTCTTGATCGCCTTCGTGTGCTTGCCCGGCGCGTCGAACAACAGCGAGAATGCCACGCGCGCGGCGACTTTCGGCTCGTAGGTCGCGCTCTCCTCGGCCAGCCTGCCGTAGCCCTCCGGTACGTCGGGCGCGCTCATCAGCGCCGCGGACCCTCTGCGCCCCGCCAGTCGCACGCGCACCGGCTCGCGGCGCAGCGGGCCGACCAGCACGTCGGCGAGGGCGATCATGCTGACCTTGGTCAGGCTGATCACGCCCTTCGCCTTCGCCGAGGCCCAGCCGCTGGTGAACGGCACCTGAGCGACCACAGCGGCGATGTAGTCGTCCTCCGGCGCGACGGCGAGCACGTGGCCGCCGCCCAGCGAGGTGCCCCACAGGGCGATCCTGGTCTTGTCGATGCCGCGCAGGGTGCGGGCGTAGGCGATGGCCGCGCGCCAGTCGTCGCGCTGGCGGGCGAGGTTGAGCAGCTGCCTCGGTTCACCCTCGCTGGCGCCGAAATGCCGGTAGTCGAATACCAATACGGCCATTCCGGCCGCGGCGAACCTGCGGGCGTATCTGTCCAGACCCATGTCCCGCGTGCCCCCCAGACCGTGCCCCATCACCACGAGCGGACGGGGCTTGGGGACGCCTGCGGGAGGATACAGCCAGGCGGCACACTGACGGCCACCTGAGGGAAAACCGACCTCGAGACGTTCCATGACGCTCGAGCGTACTGGCGTGCCCGCCCGGCGGCCTGCCGGGGCGGGGCGGGCAGGTACCCTGTTCGTGCGGACGAGTTGGTCGGGCGGCCGCGGCGAAGGGAACGGGCACCTCGGTGTCGCAGCCCGTCGCCGAGGAAAGTCCGGACTCCACAGAGCAGGGCGGTTGCTAACGGCAACCCGGGGTGACCCGCGGGACAGTGCCACAGAAAACAGACCGCCCACGGCCTTTCGGGGTCGTGCGGTGAGGGTGAAACGGTGCGGTAAGAGCGCACCAGCGCCCCGGGTGACCGGGGCGGCTCGGTAAACCCCGCCCGGAGCAAGGTCGAAGGTCGCATTCGCGAGAGTGCGGCTGCGCAGGTGTTCGAGGGCTGCTCGCCCGAGCCTGCGGGTTGACCGCTCGAGGTACCCGGCGACGGTGTGCCCAGATGGATGGTCGCCACCCGGTGCGAACCGGGGACAGGATCCGGCTTACAGACCAACTCGTCCGCCCACCGGGCACAGCCGCCGTGCCTCATTACATGTGACTCAGCACATGTATCGGGCGGTCGCGTAGATGGCCAGCGCCTGCTCGGTGGTGGCGGCGGAATCGGTGCGCGCCACGATGTCGGCGACGACGGCGTCCTGCGATTCGCCCGCCGCGATGCCGCCACAGATACCACTGAACATCTCGGCGAGTTCGCGGTCCTCACGTCCCTGTGTCAGGTCGGGGAAAGCGTTGCGGTAGCTGACCACGAACATGCCTGCCTTGGCGTTGTCGACGGCGACGGGAGCAGGGGACGTCGTGGTGGTGGCGCTCTGGGCGGAATCGCCGGAGTCGTCGGTGCCGCAACCGGTGAGCGACAGGGCGAAAACAGCGGAACCGGCCATGAGGGCGGCGGAGAATCTGGTCACGACGCGGGATCGTAGCGTCGCTGGAACGAAGTCGCCTTCCGTCGAAATGAACGGAAGGCGACGTGTCGATGACCTGTGACCGGGAGGTCAGGCCGGTTCGATCAGGAGAACCTGCGCCCAGTACGAGGCCTGGTCCGGGCCGACCAGAGGCATCAGGTAATCGAAGATGATCGATGACATCAGTGTGGTACTCCAATTGTTCGACGTCGGGGAGCTGACGGAAACGGGGCGAAACTTTTCGCACCCGTACCGGAATCGAACATTAGCAGTCCGAAACGTCCCCGCCGAGGTCCCCGGGAAATCGCTCGGGTAATTGGTTCAGGACTGGCACGAATGGTGATCGACATCATAGAGTGGTCGCCGTTGGCACGAGCCCGGCGCGGGGCAGCTCCGGGCCATTCGGACATCTATGCGGAAGCAGGTCACAACACATATGCGGGTAGTTCGTTCCCTGGTCGCCGGCGCACTCGTCGCCGGAGCCGCTTCAGTTCTCGCCGTGCTCGGTGCGGGCTCCGCGAGCGCGGTGGCTGTCACTCCGCTGCCGGGCGGCGTGCAGGTCGACCTCAGCCCCAGCGACACCAGGTGGGTCGCCGACACCGGTTTCGGCCGGGCGGTCGCCGGCCTTCCCCATCAGTCGGCGCCGTCGTTCGGCGAGGCGCTCGACGCCGCCGCCCACTTGTCCGCGCAGTATCCGAACGGCAGGGTGACCTTCACCGTCTTCGGTCCGCTCCATGAGCTCAACGGCACCATGTTGGCACTGCAGTAATTCCCGCTCCAGTAATCTCCGGTTGTGGAATTACACCAGCGGATCATCTCGGCGCCGGTCGACTTCGGCGCCATCCGATCCGAATTCGCGTTGGCCTCGGCGTATCCCGCCGAGGCCGTCGCCGAAGCCCGCGACGCGGTCGACGCGTTCGCGGGCTCTCGGGTGGATCGCACCGACATCGAACTCGTCACCATCGATCCCCCCGGCTCGCTCGATCTCGATCAAGCCCTCTGCCTGCGACGCAGTGAAACGGGCTTTCTGCTCCACTACGCCATCGCCGACCTCGGCGCCGTGATCGTCCCCGACGGCGCGTTGGCGAACGAGGCCGGAATTCGCGGCCAGACCTATTACCTGCCGGACGGTTCGGTGCCGCTGCATCCGCCGGTCCTGTCCGAGGATTCCGCCAGCCTGTTGCCCGGCCGCACCCGACCCGCCGCCCTGTGGACCATCGAACTCGACGCCGCCGCCCAGCCGGTGCGCTACGAGGTGGTCAGGGCGCTGGTCCGCTCGCGCGCCCGCTTCGACTACGCCGGTGTGCAGGCCGATGCCGACGCGGGCCGGCTGCATCCCTCGATCGAGGCGCTGCCGGAGTTCGGCGCGTTACGCATCGCCGCGGGGCTGGAACGCGGGGCGATCGGCCTGCGCCTGCCCTCGCAGAGCGTCGTCGCCGACGGCGCTTCCGACGGACATTGGCGACTGGTGCTGGAGCCGCGTACCGCCGCCGACGATTGGAACGAACAGGTCTCCCTGCTCACCGGCATGTGCGCGGCCCGCCTCATGCTCGCCGCTCCGGCGAGCGAGCGGACCGGCCTGTTGCGCACCATGCCGCCGCCGCAGGAGTCCGCGGTCGATTCGATGCGCCGCACCGCCGTGGCGATGGGCATCGACTGGCCGCGGGATCTGCCCGTCGGCCCGATGCTGGCCGGCCTGGACGCCAACAGCCCGGCCGGGCTCGTCCTGATGTCGGAAGCCACCGGCCTGCTGCGCGGCGCCGACTACACCCGCCTGACCGGCGCCGACGGCGAGGAGAACCTGAACCACAGCGCCATCGGCGCCCCCTACGCGCACGTCACCGCGCCGCTGCGCCGCCTGTCGGACCGGTTCACCATCGAGATCTGCCTGGCGCTGTGCGCGGGCACCCCCGTGCCGCGATGGGCGAGCGAGGGCTTGGCCGAGGTCGCCGACACGATGCGGCGCACCGGCGCCGTCGCGAGCAAAGTCGACCGCGCGTGCGTCGATCTCACCGAGGCGACACTGCTGTCCGAGCGAATCGGTGACGTCTTCGAGGCTGTCGTCCTGCGCGAAGCGGAAGGCGGACGCCCCGCCGAGATCTTCGTCGCCGACCCGCCACTGCTCGGCCCGTGCGCCGGGGACCCACCGGAAGGCAAGCACCTGCGGGTCCGCCTGACCACGGCCGATCCCGTCGGTCGAAAGATCGGCTTCACCCACCCGGCCTGAATCCACCGGCCGCGTCGCCCGAGCCGCTGTGGGCAACCGAACCTCGGCTCCGCCGGTCGTTCGCCGCCGCACCCGAGCGCGTCGCAGGGACTGCTCCGGGGCGGAGGCCGTACGGATGTCTCTCGCGCCGACTGCTTCGGCCCAGCGGTGTGGAGAGCCGACGCGCAGACGGTTGCGGCCCAGGGGCCTGAGCGTGCGGGCGGACACCGCCGACAGCGCTAGTCGGCGCTCCGCTCGTGGTGGCTCCCTGCTGTGAACGCCTGGGCCACTTCGGGATAGCGTTCGAGTTCGCGTGCGGCGGCGGCTTCCTCGGCGGCCGCGAGGCGCACATAGAGGTCGATATCGGCGACGGTGGCGGTGTGGACGGCCTCCGCCCGGCTCGCCGCGGCGAGAATCACCTGGGCCGCTTCGACGGCGTCGCGGTGATCACCGAGGACCGACTGGACCTTCTTGGCCCGCGCGCTCAGGTCGGCGGCATCTTCGCCGAGCACCAGGGCAGCCGCTTCGGCGCTGTAGCGCAACCGCTTGGCGGCCTTGCGGATGTCGTGCAACGCCTCCACCCTGTCGTCCTCGGGCAGATCGGGCTCGGTGCTGATCCTGGTCCGCAGCCGCTCGGTGTCGCGATCGAGCACCGCGCGGAAGACTTTCGCGGCCGGAGCACGGCCCCGCTTGCCGCGCAACGGTGGGTCGGTTCGCCAGTGCTCGAGGGTTTCCCGCAGTTCGGCGTAGCGCTCGGAGTCGAGCGCGGTGAGCACCTCGGCGTGTGCGTCGGCGTAGCGGGCCCGCTGTGCTTCCACCAAACGGTCCACCACGGTCTTGCGCCGGTCGTGGGAATCGGCGGTACCCGCTCCGTCGTCGGGTTCGCCGTCGGAGTCCACGGCGTCGTCGGTCTTCTCGCTCTCGGCCGTCGGCGCCTCACCCTCGTCGCCGGTGTCCGGTAGCGCGGCGAACCGCTCGGCGCGCACCTCCGCGTCCCGCGCCACGCCGAGCAGACCGGCCAGCCACTTCAGTTCCGCGCTGAGTTCCTCGGTCTCGGACCTGCGGAACAACGTGCGATAGGAACGCAGCACGCTGCGCAACCGCCGGGTCGCGACCCGCATCTGATGCACCGAGTCGTAGGCGTCGGCGCGCACATCCGGTTCGGCGCCGAGCATCCGCTCGATGTCCTCGGCAAGGGCGGTGGTGACGGCCTTTCCCGCTTTCTTCGTCATCGGCCGGACTTCGCGAACTCGTCGGTGGCTTCGAGCAGATGGTGCGCGATCCCCGGCTCGGTGGTCGCGTGCCCGGCGTCGTCGACGATGTGCAGCCGCGACCCCGGCCACGCTCGATGCAGATCCCACGCGCTCATCGCCGGGCAGACGATGTCGTGGCGTCCCTGCACGATCACGGCAGGCAGGTGCGCGATCCTGTCGATGTCGCGTAGCAGTTGCCCCTCCTCGAGGAACCCTCCGTTGCGGAAGTAGTGGTTCTCGATGCGCGCGAACGCCGTGGCGAACCGGGGATCGGCGCTCTCGGCGACCCGCTCCGGGCGCGGCAGCAGCGAACTCGTCGAGCCCTCCCACACCGACCACGCGACCGCCGCGGCTTCGACCACGGCGGGATCGGGCGAGTGCAGCAGCCGATGGTAGGCCTCCACCAGATCACCGTCGCGTTCGTCCGCCGGGATCGGCGCCAGATACTTCTCCCATTCGTCGGGGTAGACGTATCCGGCGGGGCCGTTGTAGTACCAGTCGATCTCCTTGCGCCGCAACAGGAAGATGCCGCGCAGGACCATTTCGGTGACTCGTTCGGGATGGGACTGCGCGTAGGCCAGCGCCAGTGTCGAGCCCCAGGAACCGCCGAACACCTGCCAACGGTCGATGCCCAGATGCTCGCGCAGCTTCTCGATGTCGGCGACCAGATGCCAGGTGGTGTTGACCGCGAGGTCCGCGCCGTCGGCGATGTGCGGGGTGGACCGACCGCAGCCGCGCTGGTCGAACAGCACGATCTTGTAGGCGGCCGGATCGAAGAACTGCCGGTGCGCCGACGTGGTCCCGCCGCCCGGTCCGCCGTGCAGGAACACCACCGGCTTCCCGCCGGGGTTGCCGCTGATCTCCCAATACACCGACTGCCCGTCACCCATGTCGAGCATGCCCGACTCGTACGGCTCGATCGGCGGATACAGTTCGCGTCTGGTCACCCCATCACCATGACACACGCCCGGATGTCACCGGCCGACAACGACTGTCGCCAGGTCGGGGACCTCCAGCGCGTCGATGGCCTCCTGGCGCACATCCGGGCAGGTCTCGAGGGTGACGGTGTCGACCACGCTCTTGTTGTTGAGCACGTCGATGCCGTTCTGCACGCCCCACGGGTGCACGATCAGATTCATCCCGATGCGGCCCAGCGTCGGACCCTGCACCCGGAAGTTCGACAACTCGGGCCGGATCGCGTCGCACAGGCTCTGCGCGGCGGCGTCGCTGACCGTCGGCTCGGCCTTCGCCGAGGTCGTCGGCTTCGTGGTGGGTGCGGCGGTCGTCGAGGAGGACGACGCGGTCTGGGCGGCCTGGCCCGGATCCTCGGACGACCCGCAGGCGCTCAGCGTGCCCGCGACCGCGAAAGCGGCGGCGACCAGCATGAGAGGGCGGCGGGAGAACCAACGGCGATGCGGCATCGAAAACCTCTGCTCGAGTCGAAAATGTCGATTCCGAGTCTGCCACTGCGCCGCGGACGCGGTGCACGTCCGGTGCCGGGCGGGGGGATCGCGATCCCCCCGCCCGGCACGGTGGATCAGAAGCTGTGCTCGGCAGCCGGGAAGGTGCCCGCGCGCACCTCGTCGGCGAACGCCGCGGCGGCCGAGCGCAACTCGTCGCCGACATTGCCGAAGCGCTTGACGAACTTCGCCGTCTTGCCGCTGGTGTAGCCGGCCATGTCCTGCCAGACGAGCACCTGCGCGTCGCAGTCCGGACCGGCGCCGATGCCGATCGTCGGAATGGTGAGCTTGTGGGTGACCTGCCCGGCCAGTTGCGCGGGCACCATCTCCATGACCACCGAGAACGCGCCCGCCTCCTGTACCGCGATCGCGTCAGCGATGAGCTGCTCGGCGCCGTCCCCGCGGCCCTGCACCCGGAATCCGCCCAGGGTGTTCACGCTCTGCGGAGTGAACCCGATATGCGCCATCACCGGGATACCGGCCGACGTGATCAGCGCGATCTGCTCGGCGACCCGCTCGCCGCCCTCGAGCTTCACCGCGTGCGCGCCACCTTCTTTCATGAAACGGGTCGCGGTCTCGAGTGCCTGCCGCGGCGAACCCTCGTAGGAGCCGAACGGCAGATCCGCCACCACCAGCGCGTTCGGCGCACCGCGCACCACGCCCCTGACCAGCGGAATCAGCTCGTCCGCCGTGACCGGCACGGTGGTGTCGTAGCCGTAGACGACGTTGGCCGCGGAGTCACCGACCAGCAGCACCGGGATGCCGGCTTCCTCGAACAACCGCGCCGAGGAGTAGTCGTAGGCGGTGAGCATCGACCAGCGCTCACCGGCGGCCTTCATCTGCTGGAGGTGGGGAATCCGTGTCTTGCGACGCGCCTGCACCGGCTGCGCCGCGCCGTAGGCAGGGGTTTCCGAATCGGATACGGACATCGTCGTCCCTTTCGTGTTGTCTCCTCGAGGCCGCTGTCGGGTCCCCGGGTTCACTGACGCCCTCCAGTGTGCCACCCGTCCTCCCGACCCAGACAGGGGCATCGATCGGTGCGATTGGTCACAGTGGCAGCTAGGTCGCCACCTCACCGGCGACGGTTCACCATCTCCGCCGCAAGGTCCTCCCCGTCGACGACTTCGCCACGCGCCAACTCGGCGTCGGACTCGGCAAGCTGGGACATCGCTGCGGAGTCCGACAGTATTTCGATCGTTTCCTCGAGCGCCTCGAGGTCCGCGGGAGCAATGAGGACGGCCGCGGGCGCGCCATCAATGGTGATCGTGACCCGCTCGTGGAGTGTGCGCACTCGTGACACCACCTCTGGCAGGACGGCTTCGGCCTCGGCGAGTTCCATGATCGAGAGTGTGACGATATCTCTTCGAGTGCTCAGGGCCGGGCCTGTGCAGTCGCTCGGGCGCCGTTGACGCGGGGTGCGCAAAATTTGTTCGACCCTGTCGGAGCCTGGCGATAGGCTCGGTACCGGCGTGAACGCCGATGGATCGAAGGGGGCGCGATGGGGTGGGACACCGCGGTCGATCGGAAATTCGTGGCCACCCCGCATGTCGGAGCAGCCGATCTTCTCTCCGGATCTGGCGGAGTTGAACGAGAACTCGTGGGCTCGATCGAGGTCGTACTCCGGTGGTCGGCCCATGTTCGACATTCCGGTCGGGTGAGGTGAGTATGTATTCGAAGCAGTGGTTGCTCGACGAACTCGGGCGTGGTGAACGGGCGAAGTACCTGTTCTTCTGGGGCCATCAACCGAAGGCCGACGGTGGTGCCGGAGCACACTGCCTGAGCCAGTGGTGGCCGTCGGCGTTCGAGGTGGACGGGTTGCGCTTCCGCACGACCGAGCACTTCATGATGTGGCGCAAGGCGCGCATGTTCGGTGACGAGCGAGCGGCCGAACAGGTGCTGGCAGCCGAACATCCGGGGCAGGCGAAGAAGATCGGGCGCACGGTCGCCGGCTTCGACGAACAGCGCTGGGAGCGGGCTCGGTTCGAGGTGGTCGTCGCGGGGAACGTCGCCAAATTCGGTCAGGAACAGCAGTTGTCCGCCTATCTCGCGGGCACCGGCGATCGGGTGCTGGTCGAGGCGAGTCCGGTCGATCCGATCTGGGGGATCGGGCTGGCCGCCGACGATCCGGCGGCCGCCGAGCCCGCCACGTGGCCGGGGCTGAACCTGCTCGGGTTCGCGCTGATGGCGGCGCGTGACGTGCTGACCGGTCGCGTCGATCCGGCCGCGGCTACGGAGCGCAGCGCATAACCTTCGGGACACAGCAACATCGACGGAGGGGTGCGCGGTGCTCGGATTCTTCACCAGGCAGGGCGAGGACTTCCTGCCCACGGAGCTGTCGGTCAGCTGGTGGTCGCCGAATCAGTTGAGCGGCGTGCCGGTGTGCGGGCTGCTGGGGTTGGCACTCGAGCAGCACTGCCCGCAGGGTTTCCTGCCCGCGCGGATGACGGTGGATCTGTATCAGCCGGTGTTCGCCGCGCCGACGCGGGTGCGGACCGAGGTGGTGCGGCAGGGATCGCGGATCGTGGTCGCTGACGCCTGGATCGTGCAGGACGGACAGGATCGCGTGCGGGCCACAGCGGTGTTCCTGCGCCGGAGCGAACAGCCCCCGGGCACGGTCTGGTCACCGGCGCCGGACCTGCCGGTGCCACCGGAGGGATGCCTGTCGCCGGACGGGGCGCGACCACTGTTCAAGTGCGGTGCGGCCGACTGGACCGGCGATTTCGCCGTCGCCCAGAATGCCGAGCGCAAGGCGTCGTGGCACAGTATGCCGTCGCTGGTGGCGGGTACGCAGATGACGCCGTTCCAGCGGGCGGCGATCACCGCGGATACCGCGAATCAGGTGTGCCACTGGGGAAGCGCGGGCGCGGGCTACATCAACGCCGATGTGACCCTGACACTGTCGCGGCTGCCCGTCGGGTACGAGATCGGCATGAGAGCCGACAACACCTTCGCCGACGCGGGCATCTCCGTCGGCACCGCGGTCATGTACGACCGCTCGGGCCCGCTGGGCACCTGCGCGGTGACGACACTGTCGAACGCGAAACGTCAGATCGACTTCGCCGCCTCCGAGGACCGCGTCATCCTGAAATGACCCGCGCGGCGACCAGCACGCTCGTCAGGGACGACCCGGTCGCACCCGAGGGGTGCTGATCGGCGCGTGCGGCGAGCCGAGCCCCTGGTGGGACTACCGTGAATCCTGTGCGGATCTTTCTGGCCGGTGCCACCGGTGTGCTGGGAACACGCCTGCTCCCTCTGCTGACCGCAGCGGGCCATCGAGTCGCGGGCATGACCCGGTCGGTGAGCCGGACCGCGGCGATCGTGGCGGCGGGCGGGCAGCCTGTCGTCTGCGATGTCTACCACCTGAGCGCGTTGACCGCGGCGGTGGTGAACTTCCGGCCCGACCTGGTGATGCACCAGCTCACCGACCTACCCGACGATCCAGCGCAGCTGGCCGAACGGGCCGAGGCGAACGCCAGGATGCGCACCGAGGGCACGGCCAACCTGATCGCGGCGGCCACGGCGGCGCGCGCGCCACGCTTCCTCGCGCAGAGCATCGCGTGGGTTCCGCAGGGGCATGCCGAGGCGCTGGCGGCACACGAACGAGCGGTGCTGGACTTCGGGGGAGTGGTGGTCAGGTACGGCCAGTTCTACGGGCCGGGCACCTTCTACGAGACCGAGCCGCCCGGACATCCGCGCATCCACGTGGACGACGCGGCGGCCCGCACGATCCCGTTGCTCGAAGCGCCGAGCGGTGTGGTGGTGCTGGCCGAGCCGCAGGACTGACCCGTCCCGCGATACGTGGGTGACCGGCTGTGGGTCAGCGTTCCGGCTCGGCGGGCACGGTGTTCTCGCCGACGGCCGCCGTGCGTCGGTTCGACCGCATCGGCAATTCGGCGGCTACGAGACCGGCGAGCATGGCGGCCTCGCCCATATTGCCCAGCGGCGGCACGGACACCGCCGCCGCGGAGGCGCCGAACAGCAGCACCGTACCGATCAGGGCCGCCCGGCGAGCTTCCCTGCGCCACAATACGATTCCGGCCGCGAGCAGGACCACGCTCACCACGACGGCGGGCATCGGCGGGACCGGGTGCTCGGCGGCGTAGCGCACGGTGTCGGCGTAGTGCCGCGCCTCCAGACGCAGATGCGGCAGTTCGAAGGCTACTCCCCAGGCCAGCGCCACCACGGTCAGCGCTACGGCGGCCCGGCGCACCGGCGGCCCGGCGTCGACCCGGTCGGCAGCCCAGAGGATCAGCAGCGGCGTGAGCAAGGCGTGGACGACGAAGCGCGGCACGCTGAGCGTGTGCAACAGCGCGCCCTCACCGAGGACGGCGCCGATCCCGACGACGGCCGAGTCGTAAGCCACTCCGAGCCCCACCAGCCCGAGCAGCCACACCCGCGCCGAGCGGGGGACCCGAGTCCACAACACGACCACACACGCCAGCTGTACGGCCGCCGTCACCAGCAGCGCAGCGGAGATCATCGCCACGTCCTCTTCTCGTCCGCGTCCCGAGAACGGGCTAGAGGACGCCTGCCTCGCGCAGCTTCTCGATCTCGTCGTCGGTCTTGCCGAGCAGGCCCCGGTAGACCTCCTCGTTGTGCTGTCCCGGCCGCACCGAACCCGCGTTGCGGATCGCGCCCGGCGTCTCGGAGAGGACCGGAATGATGCCCGGTCCCTTCACATTCCGGCCGATGCGCTCGTCGTAGTGGTCGGCGATCATGCCGCGCGCCCGCAGCTGCGGATCCTCGACCACCTCCGCGACGGTGTTGATCGGCCCGCTGATGACACCGGCCTCGTTGAGTGTGGCGATGATGTCGCCGGGCTGCCGGGTGGCGGCCCATTCGGCGATGATCGCGTCCAGCTCATCCTGGTTCCTGCCCCGGGCGAGGTGGTCGGCGAAGCGCTCGTCGTCGGCGAGTCCCGGCTGCCCCATCGCCGCGCACAGGCGGCGGAACACGGTGTCCTGGTTGGCGGCGATCACCACCCAGCTGCCATCGGCGCTGCGGTAGATGTTCGACGGCGCGATGCCCTCCAGGCGGGTGCCCGACGGTCCGCGCACCACGCCGCCGATGTCGTAGTCGGGAATGGTCGATTCCTGGATCGCCAGGCACGCCTCGGTGAGCGCGGCGTCGACGATCTGGCCTTCGCCGGTGACCGAGCGGCGGTAGAGCGCGGCCAGCGCTCCCTGCGCGGCGAACATGCCCGCCAGGCTGTCGCCGAGGGAAAGAGCCAGGCGCGGTGCCGGGCCGCCGGGGAAGCCGTTCATGTGTCGCAGGCCGCTGGCCGCCTCGGCGACCGAGGCGTAGCCGGCCTTGTGCGCGTCCGGGCCGGTCTGGCCGTACCCGGAGACCCGCACCAGGATGATGCCGCGGTTGCGTTCACGCAGGGTCTCGTAGCCCAGACCCCACTTCTCCAACGTCCCAGGCCGGAAGTTCTCGACGATGATGTCGGACCGTTCCACCAGTTCCAGGAACAGGTCACGGCCCTGCGGCTCACGCAGATTCAGCGTGATGGCCTTCTTGTTGCGGGCCGCGACCGTCCAGAAGAAACGGTGGCCGTCGAGTTCGGCCTGCCCCCAGGTGCGCAGCGGATCGGGCCGGTCGGGCAGCTCGATCTTGAGCACCTCGGCGCCCATGTCGCCCAGCAGGCGGGCGGCGAACGGTCCGGAGATCAGTGTGCCGACCTCGAGGACACGGATGCCGTCGAGAGCGCCGATGTGCTCCGGGCCGACGGTGGGCGAGTCGGCGAATGCCGAGTGGGAGGTGGGGGAGGGGGTCATCTGCGGATTCATTCAGGTCGTGGGGGCGAGGTGGTGTTTCGTGAGCCAGTCGCTGATGATCCGCACCGCCTCGGTGAGGGGTTCGCGCTGGTCCGGTCCCAGATAGTAGTGGTTCGCTCCGGCGATCTCGTGCAGTTCCTTGTCCTCGGTGCCGATGGCGCCGAAGATGGCGTGCGCGTGGCTCGGGGTGCAGATGTTGTCGGCGGCGTTGAAGATCACCAGGGTCGGCACGGCGATGTCGGGGCCGCAGTCGACGATGTCGCCGCGGGCGTCGTCGTAGCTCCACTGCGACAGCCAGCTGCGCAGCGTGGTGAACCGGGCCAGGCCGAACGGGCCCTGGTTGACCTCCTGCGGATCGCCCAGGTAGGACTCGCCGGGGTTGCGGTCGTTGGGATCGATGGCGGGATCGAGCCAGCGCGGGTCGGCCATGGTGCCGTGCACGACGAAGCCGAACTCGTCGTTCGGGCGGCCCGCGGCCTTCAGCTCGGCCAGTTTGTCCTTCACCCAGGCGGTGATCCTGCGGTTGCGCGCGATCTGGGCCTGCCGGTAGCGGTCGAGGAATTCGGCGGTGTACGGGGGCTGGTTCGGGTTGGCCGGGTCGTAGAGATCCAGCTCGGGGTCGCGCACAGTGGGGTCGGATTCGTCGAGGATGGCGGCGTCCATCGACTCGGTGAGCGTGTGGTGGCGGCTGATGTGCGCGGCGACCAGCGCGATGCCGTCGACGGGCGGCAGGTCGGCCTTGGTGAGGTCGGGGCCGTCGCCGGACGGGCTCGCCGTCAACGTCGGCTTCGCGGCCTGCTGCTGGTAGAAGACCGACAGCGAACCGCCGCCGGACCAGCCGAGCAGCACGACCTTCCGGTAGCCGAGCCGATTCTTGGCGTCGCGGACGCATTCGCCGAGATCCTGGACGACCTTCTCCATCAGCAGCGCGGCATCGGCGCCGCGGTAGCGGCTGTTGCACACGATGACGTGGTGCCCGGCCTTGGCCAGCGAGCCCACGATCGGCAGATAGGTGCCGCTGGACACCGGGTGCATGAGCACCAGCACGGTGTCGGACTCGTGGTCGCGGGGCTTGACCAGCTGGGATTCGAGGGTGACCAGCTCGGTCAGCCCGCCGTAGGCGTCGCGGCCACCGGTGGTGTTCGCGTAGGCGACGACGTACGGGATGCGTTCGATGCGAGACATTGTGCCTGCCTTGGTATGTCGAGAGGAGAGATCAGTGGGCGCCGGACGAGATCAGTGGGCGCCGGACGAGATCAGTGGGCGCCGAGGTCGGCGGCGAGGTACTCGGGCGAGGGGATCAGCCTACGGCGGGTGTCGATGGCGATGGTCGTCCAGCCGATACGGGTGATCTCCTCGCGCTTACGCCGGGCGCGCTCGCGCATCTTCTCCGGCGCGCCGTGGTGCACCCCCTGCGGCGCGTGCGAGATCAGGCCGGGCGGCATCGGCACGCCGTACATCTCCCCGCCGTGGAAGAAGGCGATCTCGTCGTAGTCGACGTTGCGGTGGTACCACGGGATGGTCTCGGTGCCCGGCGCGGATTCGGCGAGCTTGGGCAGGAAGTTCATCACGTAGACGCCGGTGGCCTCCATGAACAGATGCACCGTCGGGGGCAGGTGCACGCTCTCGGAGAGGATGACGTTGTAGTCGGCGATGTTGAAGGTGAACGGGAAGCTGTCCCCGCGCCAGCCCTCGACGTCGAGCGGGTGGTGCTTGTAATACAGCCTGGTCGGGCCGCCCTCGTGGAACAGCACGATCTCGTAGCTCTCGCGGCCGTCGTCGTCGTGGGCGGCGGGCTCGGGAATGGTGACCAGCGCCGGGTCGAACGGGAAGTGCCTGCCCAGGTAGCCGGCATCGGGGACGCGGAACTCCTCGGTCGCCTCGATCATCAGCAACGTGGTCTCGGCCGCGGGGACCTGGCGGAACGTGCAGCCCTTGGGGATGTAGATCCAGTCGCCCTCGCGGTAGTCCAGCGGGCCGAACTCGGTCTCCAGCAGACCGGAGCCCGCGTGCACGAAGGAGAGCACATCGCCGTCGACGTAACGCACGAAGTGCGGCATCTGCTCGCCACGGCGGCTGAGCAGGATGCGGCAGTCGGCATTGTGGAACAACCGCAGCGGGGCGCCCGCGGGGTCGGTGGCGTCGGCGGGGGTCAGCGAGCTCGCCAGCACGTCGGTGGGACGCAGGGGGCCGACCGCTTTGTACTGGGTCGGATCGTTGCGGCGGTAGAGGCTCGCGGTGCGGCCGGTGAAGCCGCCGCGGCCGAGTTCGTCGTCCTTGAGTCCGTCGAGGTCGGCGTGCAGGCGGCGGGGAGTGGTGCCTTTACGCAGGTGCACAAACGATTCCATGTCAGCTTCCAGTCCTCGTGCGGGGCCGCGTCGATCCGCCACCGCGAAGCCATCTCGATGGGAGCCAATGTTTCAGATAAATTGATTACCGTCAATATCTTTGGTGGGGTCGATATCGTTCGACGAGCCGTCGAGACGTACGGTTTTCCGGAGAAGTCGCCGGAACCTCGATCCGATCGGCGGCCGGTGGGTAGCGCAGCAGTGGAGGACGCCGTGGAATCCGTGAAGGCCGAGCCCGCCCCGGGGGCCGAGCCCGCGCCGGGCACGGGGCCGGAGATCGCGCGGGTCAAGAAGTCGCGTGGTCGCCCGCCCGCCGGTGGATCGCCCGCCTCGGCCGACGAGATCATGGCCGCCGCCCTGCGGATCTTCGCCCGCGACGGTTTCGCCGGCGCGTCGGTGGCCGAGATCAACCGCGAGCTCGGCGTCAGTCACAACCTGATCCACCAGCGTTTCGGCTCCAAGGAGGGGCTGTGGTTCGCGGTGGTGGACTGGGTATTCGGGCACGCCGCCGCTCTGGTCGCCGAGGGCGCCGCCGGTCCGGATCTCGCGCCGCTGGAGGAGTTCCGGCGCGGCATCGTGCGCTTTCTGATCCTGCAGGCCGACTATCCCGACGCGGTCCGGCTGGTCAGCATGGAATCGGCGATCGAGGGCCCACGCCTGGCCTACCTCTACGAGCGTCACATCGAGCCGATCCTGGTGCGCCTGGCCAAGCCACTCGAACCGCTGATCCGCCGGAAAGTGCTCACCCGCAACGACTTACGGTCCATCCACTTCCTCATCGCGCACGGCGCGACGGCCCCGTTCTCGGCGCTGCCGCTGGCCAGGCGGATGGCGCCCGGCGACCCGCTCTCGGCGCAGGCGGTGCGCAGGCACGCGCACTTCGTCGCGGACATGATCGTGGCCGGTGTCGAGGCCAAGGCGAACCAGCCGGGCGCGTCGGCGCATCCGCCGGGCGCAGCGCGGGATCGGCGGCGCGGGGACGACGGGCAATCGCGCGACTAAGCTGAGGCGGTGGCGCGGGCACGCGGTGCCGTCCAGCTGACGGTCGACGACTGGTTGCAGGCCGGATACACGGTGCTGGCCGAAGAGGGTTTCCGCGCGCTCAAGATCGACGTGCTGTGCACTCGCCTCGGCGTCACCAAAGGCAGCTTCTACCACCATTTCCAGGACATCACCGCGTTCAAGAACGCGCTGGTCGACGCCTGGGGCCAATGGAGCGACGTAGACCACCAGCGGATGGACGCCCTCGCGGACACCCCGCCGCGCGAACGGCTGATCGCCATGATGGGCCTGCTGGTCAGCCCGCGGCACTGGACGCTGGAGCGTGCCATGCGGGAGTGGGCCCGATCCGACCCACGCGCGGCCGCGAGCGTGCGCGCCTCGGACAAACAGGCGAAACGCGCGGTCCGCCGGGCCTTCGCCGACCACGGCTTCGACCCCGAGACCGCCGCCCGCCGGGCCGAATGGACCTTCGCTCTCGGCATCGGGGCACTGCACCTGTCGAATTCGGCGCGCGGTGGCAAGCCATCGCCTTCCGAGCGCGAGAAACTCGTGGACTTCCTGCTGCGGCCCTGACCTCATCGCCGTTCGGGCCGCTGCGGCCACCGCCTGGCGGCCGATCGTTTCCTCGGGGCGCTGCCGGGACATGCCTTCCCGGACCGGCGCCCGCCGCCTACGCCCGCGGGCGCGCGCCTCCGGACGAGCCGGGAACCGCGTGCGTCGTCTCCGGTTCGCGAGGCCCTCTCCCGACCGGCGGCCCTGCGGGGCGGGCGTGGCGGGTCTGGCGTGCCGGAGGTTCGCGGTCGGCATCGGTGCTGGCAGGATCGTGAGCATGGGTGTTCGGCGGTGGTTCGGGGTAGCGGCGGCGGTGTCGATCGTGGTGGCGACGGCGGGGTGCGTCGCCGAGGGCGACGCGCCGGTCGGGTCGATGCCGCCCGCGCCCGACGGTCTGTCCCGCTTCTACGAGCAGGACCCGCGGTGGACCGCGTGCGCAGAGATCGCGGGCGAGCAGGTGAGCCTGCCGCCGATCGCGCAGTGCACCAGGATCGAGGTGCCGATCGACTACGCCGAGCCGGAAGGTCCCACCGCGCAGCTCGCGCTCTCGCGCATCCCGGCCACCGGGCCGAAGATTGGCTCGTTGCTGATGAATCCGGGCGGTCCCGGCGTCTCCGGCCTGGACACGGTGCTCGTCGGCAATCAGACCCCGCTGGCGCAGCGGTTCGACCGGGTCGGATTCGATCCGCGCGGCGTGGGTTCGTCCACGCCCGTGGTCACCTGCCTGACCCCGGCGGAAGCCGATGCCGAGCGCGCCGAACCACCGGAGGAGAGCACACCGGAGGGGATCGCGCAGACCGAGGCGGAGAACCGCGAGTACGCGGACAAGTGCGTCCAGCGCAGCGGCGTCGACCTGCTCGAGCACATCGGCACCCGCGAGGTCGTGCAGGACATGGACGTGATCAGGGCCGTGCTGGGCGATGCGAAGCTGACCTATCTCGGCTACTCCTACGGCACCAAGATCGGCGCGCTGTATGCCGAGAAGTTCCCCGACCGGGTGCGCGCGATGGTGCTCGACGGCGCCGTGGACGCCTCGGTGGACCCCGTCCAGGAGGCTTTGCGCCAGGCCGCCGGTTTCCAGCGGGCCTTCGACGCCTACGCGGCCGAGTGCGCCCAGGCCGCCGACTGCCCGCTCGGTACCGATCCCACCCAGGCGGTCGCCCGGTTCCGCGAACTGGTCGATCCGCTGTGGGACACCCCGGCCGCCACCACCGACCCGCGCGGCCTCGGCTACAACGACGCCATGACCGGCGTCACCCAGACCCTCTACGCCGACGAACTGTGGCAGCGGCTCACCCTGGGGCTGCAGGAGTTGCGCGAGGGCCGCGGCGACACCCTGCTGTATCTGGCCGACATCTACGACGGCCGCAACGACGACGGCACCTACAGCAATATCCAGGACGCGTTCAACGCCATTCGCTGCGTGGACGATCCGCGCGTCACCGATCCGGCCGTCGCCGCCCGGCTCGACACCGAATACCGCAAGGCCGCGCCCTTCCTCGACGACGGCCGCGGGACCGGCGCCTCGGCGCGGGAATTGTGCGCGAGCTGGCCGGTGCCCAATTCCGGCGAGCCGCACACCATCGCGGTCGACGGGCTGCCCACCACGGTCGTGGTCTCCACCACCGACGACCCGGCCACGCCGTATCAAGCCGGTGTCGACCTGGCGGCCCAGCTCGACGCGGCCCTGATCACCTTCGAGGGGAATCGGCACACCGCCGCCCTCGTGGTGGGTGACGAGTGCCTGGATTCGGCCGTCATCGCCTACCTGGTCGACCTGATCGAACCTCCGCAGGGCCTGAGCTGTTGAGGCCCCGCCGAGCACCGCAAAAAACTGATGCACCTCATGTAACACGGATTTAACGCCAAGTGACTACGGTCGCGCGTATGGATCGCCAGAAGGAATTCGTGCTGCGGACGCTCGAAGAGCGGGACATCCGCTTCGTGCGTCTCTGGTTCACCGACGTCTTGGGCTACCTGAAGTCCGTCGCCATCGCACCCGCCGAGTTGGAAGGCGCGTTCGAAGAGGGCATCGGCTTCGACGGGTCGGCCATCGAGGGCTTCGCCCGGGTATCCGAGGCCGATATGGTCGCCCGGCCCGATCCTTCGACCTTCCAGGTGCTGCCGTGGGCCTCGAGCAAGGGGCATCAGCACTCCGCCCGCATGTTCTGCGACATCACCATGCCCGACGGCTCGCCGTCCTGGGCCGACCCGCGCCACGTGCTGCGCCGTCAGCTCAACAAGGCCGGTGACGTCGGGTTCAGCTGCTACGTCCACCCCGAGATCGAGTTCTTCCTGCTGAAGAACGGCCCGAGCGACGGCACGCCGCCCGAGCCCGCCGACGCCGGTGGCTTCTTCGACCAGGCGGTGCACGATTCGGCGCCGAACTTCCGCCGTCACGCCATCGACGCGCTGGAATCGATGGGCATCTCGGTGGAGTTCAGTCACCACGAGGGCGCGCCCGGCCAGCAGGAGATCGACCTGCGCTACGCCGACGCGCTGTCCATGGCCGACAACGTCATGACCTTCCGCTACCTGATCAAGGAAGTGGCCATCGACGAGGGCGTGCGCGCGACGTTTATGCCCAAGCCGTTCGCCGAATACCCGGGCTCGGCGATGCATACGCATATGAGCCTGTTCGAGGGCGAGACCAACGCCTTCCACGACCCCGACGACCCGCAGAATCTCTCGACGACCGCGCGCGCGTTCATCGCGGGGATCCTCGAGCACGCGCCGGAGATCAGCGCGGTCACCAACCAGTGGGTGAACTCCTACAAGCGCCTGATCCACGGCGGCGAGGCCCCGACGGCCGCCTCGTGGGGCCGGTCGAACCGGTCGGCGCTGGTCCGGGTGCCGATGTACACCCCGAACAAGTCCTCCTCGCGGCGCGTCGAGATCCGCAGCCCCGACTCGGCCTGCAACCCGTACCTGACCTTCGCGGTGCTGCTCGCCGCCGGTATGCGCGGCATCGAGAAGGGCTACACCCTGCCGCCGGAGGCCGAGGACGACGTGTGGTCGCTGACCTCGGCGGAGCGCCGGGCGATGGGCTTCCGGGAGCTGCCCGGCACCCTGGACGAGGCGCTGGGCGCGATGGAGCGGTCCGAGCTGGTCGCCGAAGCGCTCGGCGAGCACGTCTTCGACTTCTTCCTGCGCAACAAGCGCCGGGAATGGGCCGGCTACCGCAGCCAGGTGACCCCGTACGAGCTGAAGGAATACCTGGGGCTGTAACACGGTAAGTTCAGATCCATGGTTCGGCCCCCTACCGCTCGTTCCGCTGTGCCCGGTGTCGGGCGGCTCGGATTGCTCGATCCGTCCGCCCCCACCTCGCTGCGCACACTGGGCTGGGACAATGTCGAAGGTATCCCGGTGCTGTGGTCGCTGTCGCGCGCGCCGGACCCCGATCTGGCGCTCAGCGCGATCATCCGGCTGCGGGAGGCGCTCGGGACCGGCTGGGCGGAGCTGGATTCGGCCATCCGCACCGAGACGGCGCTGCGCGGGCGGTTGTTCGCGCTGCTCGGGTCCTCCACGGCGCTCGGTGACCATCTGATCGCCGAGCCCTCGTGTTGGGAACTGTTGCGCCGCGGCGCGCTGCCGGACAAGGACGAACTGGTCGCCGACCTGCTCGCCGTCGTCTCGGCGGTGCCGGAAGAGGGTCCGAACGCGAGTCCGACGCTGTTCCGGGCGGGCGATGCCGGGCCCGAGGTGGTGGCCGCGCTGCGCCGCCGTTATCGCGATCACCTGATGCTGCTGGCCGCCCTCGATCTGGCCGCCACGGTCGAGAACGAGCCGGTGCTGCCGTATCGGGTGGTAGGCAGGCAGCTGGCCGACCTGGCCGACGCGGCACTGACCGCCGCGCTGTCGGTGGCGGTGGCCCGGGTGTGCAAGGACAAGCCCTGCCCGGTGCGCCTGGCTGTGATCGCGATGGGCAAGTGCGGCGCGCGTGAACTGAACTACGTCAGCGATGTCGACGTGGTGTTCGTCGCCGAACCGGCCGACGCGACCGCGACCAGGCTCGCCGCCGAGATGATGAGCATCGGCAGCCAGGCGTTCTTCGAGGTCGACGCGGCCCTGCGCCCCGAGGGCAAGGCCGGTGCGCTGGTGCGCACGCTGGATTCGCACCTGGCCTACTACAAGCGCTGGGCGCGCACCTGGGAGTTCCAGGCGCTGTTGAAGAACCGCCCGATGACCGGCGATCTGGAACTCGGCCGCCGATACCGCGACGCGGTGATGCCGATGGTGTGGACGGCTTCCGAGCGTCCCGACTTCGTCTCCGACGTCCAGGGCATGCGCCGCCGCGTCGAGGATCTGGTGCCCGCCGAATTGCAGGAGCGGGAGCTCAAACTGGGCCGCGGCAGCCTGCGCGACATCGAATTCGCCGTGCAGCTGCTGCAATTGGTGCACGGCCGGGTCGACGAGAACCTGCACGTCGCCAGCACCGTGGACGCGCTGACAGCGCTGGCCGCGGACGGCTACGTCGGCCGCGACGACGCCGCGAATCTCAACGCCTCCTACGAGTTCCTGCGGCTGCTCGAGCACCGGTTGCAGTTGCAGCGCCTGCAGCGCACCCACACGCTGCCCGCCGACGACGACGTCGAGGGCCTGCGCTGGCTGGCCCGCGCCGCCCACGTCCGCCCGGACGGCAGGCAGGACGCGGTCGGCGTGCTGCGTTCGGAGATCCGCCGCAACGCGGTGCGGATCCGGCGCCTGCACACCAAGCTCTTCTACCGGCCGCTGCTGGAGTCGGTGGTCAAGATGGAACCGGACGCGTTGCGCCTGAGTCCCGCCGCCGCTGTCCGCCAGCTCGCCGCTCTCGGCTACGTCTCCCCGGAGAACGCCCTCGGCCACCTGAAAGCGCTGACCGGGGGAGTCTCGCGCAAGGGCCGCATCCAGGCGCTGCTGCTGCCGACGCTGCTCCAATGGCTCGGCGAGACACCCAATCCCGACGCGGGCCTGCTCGCCTACCGCAGGCTCTCCGAAGCACTCGACGACCAGATCTGGTTCCTGCGCGAACTGCGTGACGAGGGCGCGATCGCCGAACGTCTGATGATCGTGCTCGGCTCCTCGGAGTTCCTGCCCGACCTGTTGATCAACGCACCCGAGACCATCCGTATGTTCGCCGACGGTCCCAGCGGCCCCGCGCTGCTGGGACCGCAACCGGAGGACGTCGCCCGCGGCATCCTCACCGCGGCCTCCCGCTACGACGACCCGACCCGCGCGGTGGCGGCGGCCCGCTCGCTGCGCAGGCACGAGCTGGCCCGCATCGCCTCGGCCGATCTGCTCGGGATGCTCGACGTGCCGCAGGTGTGCCTGGCGCTGTCCTCGGTCTGGGTGGCGGTGCTGGAAGCATCGCTCGCGGCGGTGATCCGGGCAAGCGAGGTCGAGACCGGCGAACCGGCGCCCGCGGATGTCGCGGTCATCGGCATGGGCAGGCTCGGCGGCATGGAACTGGGGTACGGGTCCGACGCCGACGTGCTGTTCGTCTGCGACCCCCGGCCGGGTGTGGACGAGACCAAGGCCGTGAAGTGGGCCAACAGCGTCGCCGAACAGGTGCAGCGGCTGCTGGGCGCACCGAGCACCGACCCCCCGCTGCACGTCGACGCCGGTCTGCGCCCCGAGGGCCGCAGCGGCCCGCTGGTCCGCACGCTGGCCTCCTACGAGGCCTACTACGAGCAGTGGTCGCAGGCATGGGAGATGCAGGCGCTGCTGCGCGCGCACCAGGTGGCCGGCGATCAGGCGCTCGGGGTGCGGTTCCTGCACGCCATCGACAAGGTCCGGTACCCGGCGGGTGGCGTCTCCGAGGAAGCGGTCCGCGAGATCCGCCGCATCAAGGCCAGGGTCGACGCCGAACGCCTTCCGCGCGGCGCGGATCCGGCGACCCACACCAAACTCGGCCGCGGCGGCTTGGCCGACATCGAGTGGACCGTGCAGTTGCTGCAACTGCGCCACGCGCACGAGATCCCCGGCCTGCACAACACCTCCACCCTGGAGGCACTGGAGGTCATCGAGAAAGCCGAACTGCTGTCCGCCGAGGACGTGGCCCTGCTGCGCGACTCCTGGCTGACCGCGACCAGAGCCCGCAACGCGCTGGTCCTGGTGCGCGGCAAGGCCATCGACCAGCTACCCGCCCCCGGCAGCCTGCTCTCGGCGGTGGCCGCGGTGGCCGGCTGGCCGAACAACGACGGCGGCGCGGAGTTCCTCGACAACTACCTGCGAATCACCCGTCGCGCGAAAGCGGTCGTGGAGCGGGTCTTCGGCGGCTGATCGTCCCTGATCCCGTCGAAGCGAGCGGCGAACGCACGCAGCGCCGCGCGCTCCGATTCCTGGTCCGGACCTTCGACCGTCACCGATACGAGGTCGCCTTCGGTCACGGCCAACTCGTCGCGGCAGAACGGCAGCACCAGGGCGTGGGCGCTGCGCTCGTGGCAGCTGAGCGTGAGGCGGCAGGACCGGTGGCCGCCTGCGACGGCGGCGAGGTCGTGGGCGTCGCCTTCGGTCATCGACCCAGCGGCCCGCAATTGTTCGACATGCATGCGAGCACCTCTCGTGCGGATGCCGATCAGTGTAGGGGTGGCCCGCGGCGCAGGGCACTCGCAAGCGATCGGCAAGCGGTGCCGAATAGGTTGGTTCCATGCGTAGATGGATGATGCGGGCGCTGCTGGTATCGGGGTGGTGCGGCCTGGTGGTGGGGATCGCCGGAATCGTATTGCACACGAGGGGATGGCGGTCGCAGACGTTCTCGCTCGTCGCCTCGGGTGCGTCCTACTTCATGCTCGCGGCGGTGGTCGCGCTGTTGCTGTTCCTGGTGGCTCGCGGCTGGCGCAGTGCGGTGGTGGCGGGGATCGTGGTGGCGGCGGTGGCGTGGACACAGCTGCCGGTCTTCGTTCCGGACGGCAACGCGGCGGGCGGGACGGAGCTGCGGGTGCTGCAGTCGAATCTGCTCTTCGGTGCGGCCGATGTGACTTCTGTGGCACATCACGTGGAGTCACGCAGCGCCGACGTGCTGACCGTGCAGGAACTGACCCCCGAGATCGAACCCCGGCTGACCGCTGCCCTCGCCGCCGAGCTGCCCTACCACTACCTCGAACCCAGGCACGGAGGCGGCGGCACCGGCATCTACAGCCGCTACCCCCTGCACGACACCGTGAAGTTCGACGGCTTCCTGTTGACCAATCTCGCGGCCACCATGGATCACCCCGAGCGCGGCGCGGTCACCGTGCTGAACTTCCACCCGGTGCCACCGACCGCGAACTTCCCGGCGTGGAACTCCGAGATGCGCCGGGCCCGCGAGATCCTCGAAGCGCAGGCCGGGCCCGCCGTGGTCGGCGCGGACTTCAATGCCACCCGCGATCACGCCCTGTTCCGCGATCTGCTGAGCGGCCGCTTCGCCTCGGCCGCCGAACTCGCCGGCGCCGGGCCGATGCCCACCTGGCCCGACGACCGAGCATGGGGGCCGGTGATCGGCATCGATCACGTCCTGGTCGCCGATGGCAGCGCCGACCACGCGGAGAGCATCCGGATTCCCGGCTCCGACCACCGCGCGGTTTTCGCGGTGCTGCACCTGGGCTGAACCGGGCTGTGCCTCAGCCGGCCTTGTCCGGGTCGGAGTCGATCACGATCGCTTCATGGCGGGGCCTGGCGTGGCTGCCCGCAGTGCGGGTCGGCCTCAGGCGGTGGGCAGCGTGCTCAGCGAGGCCAGCGTGCCCGCGACCGCGCGCGCCGCCTCGGCGCCCTTCTTCACGAAGTGCCCGGTGTAGTAGTCGATGTGCTCGCTGTGCTCGTGGAAGTGATGCGGGGTGAGCACCACCGAGAACACCGGCACATCGGTGTCGAGCTGAACCCGCATCAGTCCGTCGACCACCGCGGAGGCGACGAAGTCGTGCCGGTAGATACCGCCGTCGACCACCAGCGCCGCCGCCACGACCGCCGAGTACCGGCCCGTGCGGGCCAATCGCTGGGCGTGCAGCGGGATCTCGAAGGCGCCGGGCACCTCGAAGACGTCGATGCCCTCGGTGGCGAAACCCAGCCGGTCGAATTCGGCGGTGAAGCCCTCCAACGCCTTGCCGACGATTTCGCTGTGCCAGGACGCGCGGACGAAAGCGACCGATGCGTTGGATGTCGAAGCCATGTCCGTGAGCTTACTGGGCGCTCAGACGCGCCTGAATCCACTGCTGGACGTCGCCGAGCACGGTGTGGCGCTCGGGCTCGTTGAAGACCTCGTGGTAGAGGCCGTCGTAGCGGATCACCGTCAGATCCCGCGCGGCCGCGCCCCGCTCGAGCATGTCGGAGCTGGACGGGGCGGCGAGGGTGTCGGCGGTGCCGTGCAGCACCAGCGTGGGCACGGTGAGCGCGCCGAGCCTGCTCTTGACCGTGCCGGTGGCCGCCAGGATCTCCGCGCCGGTGCGGGCGGGCAGCTTGCCGCGGAACACCAGCGGGTCGTTGTCGTAGGCGGCGACCACCGCGGGATCTCGGCTGATCGTCGACGAATCCAGTTGCAGCACACCCAGATTCGGGGTCAACTGGGACAGCACGGGAGCGAACAGCCGTTGCAGCGGATTACCGACCGGGATGTCCAGCGGCGGGGCGGACAGCACGATCCCGGCGACGTCGATCGGTGCGCGGGTCGCCAGGTACAGCACGATGAGGCTGCCCATCGAATGCCCGAGCAGGAACGCCGGGACGTCGGGATGCTGTTGCCGCGCGATCGTCCGCAGCTGCTCCACGTTGTCGGCCGCGCCGTCGACGGAGTCCAGATTGGCCCGGCGACCACCGGACCTGCCGTGCCCGATGTGGTCGAGCGCGTAGACCGCGTACCCGGAGTCGGCCAGGAACTCGCCGACGTGCCCGTACCGGCCGGAATGCTCGGCGACACCGTGCACCAACACGGTCACCGCCCGGGCAGGCCCCTCGGGCAGCCAGGCGCGCCAGAAGACCCGGTCGCCGCGCCCCTCGAACGTGTCTTCCCTCGTCTGGGTCACCGCAGCTCCTCTCCGATCGGACCGGCCGCGAGCGCCTCGATCAGGCGCCGGTCGAACTCGATGAGGCGAGCGTAGTTGAGTCGCGAGATCCGTTCGTCGGTTCCGTGGATCGTCGCCAGGTCGGCCTCGGTCAGCACGATGGGCGCGAAATTGCAGCGCGTCGTGGCCAGCTCGTCGTAGTGCCTGGAGTCCGTCGCGCCCGGTACCAGGCCGCTGGTGGCCGCGACGCCGGGAACCACCTCCCGCGCCAGCCGCGCGACGAGTTCGAAAGCCGGACCGGGGCTCTCGGCGCGCGAAGGCTCCGACGCCATCCCCGCGAGCTCGACCGTCACGCCCGGATCGCGAATCACGCGGTGACAATGCTCGAGTACGCCGGCGACCGAGTCGCCGGGCAGGATGCGGAAATTGATCAACGCCTCCGCGTGCCGCGGCAGTACGTTGGCCTTCACGCCGCCCCGGATCACCGTGGGCGCGGTGGTGGTGCGCACCATCGCCTCGGTCTGCGGCCGCGCGGCCATCACTCGCGTGATCACCGGCCCGGCCACGCCCGCCACACCGAGCAGCACCCGCCGCGCCGGCGGCATCACCGCCCGCAACCGGGCGAGCATGTCGGCGGTCACCGGCGGCAGCCGCAGCGGCATCGGCCGGTCCTGTACCCGCGCCACCGCCCGGGCGATCCGCCCCACCGCCGTCTGCTTGCCCGGCATCGAGGAATGCCCACCCAGCTCGCGCACCGACAAGCGCACGGTGGCATAGCCCTTCTCACCCACCATGATCGAGGCCACGGGCACTCGCACCCCGTCGGCGACGCCCTCGGTGACGACCCCGCCCTCGTCGAGCAGCAGATCCGCCCGCACGCCCGCCGCGCGCAGGTGATCGGCCATCCTGACCGCACCGGCGTCGCCGAACACCTCCTCGTCGTGCCCGAACGCCAGGTACACCGTGTGCCGTGGCCGGATTCCGGCCTCGAGCGCGTCCTCGACGGCTTCCAGCAGGGCGAGCATCCGGCTCTTGTCGTCGATCGCGCCGCGCCCCCAAATGAATTCCTCGTCCACGACCCCGCCGAACGGGGGATGGGACCAGCCGTCGCCCGCGGGTACCACGTCCTGATGCGCCAGCAGAATCGCCGACACCCGCTCCGGTTCGGTACCGGCCCAGCGATACAGCCTGCTGTGTCCGAACGTCCGCAACTGCAGCTCCGCGTGCACCCGGGGGAACGACGCTTCCAGGTGCGCGGCCAGCCGGACGAATTCCGCGTCGGCGCTGTCGTCGGGTTCCTCCCCGATGCCGGAGACGGTGGCGCATCGCAACGCGGCGGCCAAGCGCTCGGCGACCGCGTCGTCGACGGCTTCCAGGGCCCGAGTGTTCGCCGTCCCCGTGTGCTGCGCTGTCATCGCCCGTCCCGTCCAGGTCGCCCGTCGTCCACTGCCTCGTTCATACCGCACCGAGCGGTCCGGCAGGGGAGATCAGGGCAGCTCGCGCGTGCGGTCGATCAGCACCGGCGGGCGGACGGCGGTGATCGACAGGCTGAGACGCCGGAGCGAGGCAGGTTTGTCGCTTATGCCGACATCACTCCGGCAGTCCGAGGGCGAAACCGATGGTGATGGTCAGGACGCTGACGAGGGCCACGATGGCGATGATCCACATACCGCGAACACTACGAGCTGTAGTAGGCCCGAATCAACGGCGTATCGGGACATCAGAGCAGTTCAGGGACATAAAGGGCCGGTGGTCCCGGCTCTCGTGGACCTTGGAGACAGGGGAACGAATTACTCGAGACCCTGGCGGTCGGACCGGTGGGCCGCGCGGCGGCGGCTTCGGCGGAAGGACGCCGAGACGGACAAGGCCGCCGCGGCGACGAGGAGCGGCAGGATGCTGACCGTCAGCATGGTGAGCCGCAGCGCGTCGGCGAAATCCTCCCCGAGGTGCAGTCCGGACGCGTGCCGGATGAGGTTCGGATCGAATCCGCCGTTGCCCGGGCTCAGCGCCAGGCTGCTGCGCACGGCGTCCACTGTCTGCTCGGCTTCGGTCACCGACAGCCCGCGCGATTCGGCATCGGCCAGCCACTCCTGCCGGAAGTAGATCCGCAACAGGAGCAGATAGACGGTGGGCCCGAGCGCGTAGCCGGTCATCCCGAACGCCAACTGCGCGGAAGCCACCGAGCCGGAACGCCCGGGCGGCGCTTCGGCGAGGACCGTCTCCGACACCGCGGTCGAGGTGACCAGTGCGCCCAGATTGCACAGCCATATCGCGGCCACCAGCAACCACAGCGCCATCGTCGGGCTGACCGTCCCCGCCATCAGCAGCCCGCTCACCGCCAGCACCGCCAGGCCGGTGACCAAGATCGGCGTCGGACTGTATTTCCCGACCAGGCGCCCTGCCATGATCACCGCGCCGGCGATCAGCAAGGTGCCGGGCAGGTACAACAGGCCGATCGATTCCGGCGAGAGCGCGAGCACCACGCTGCCGAACTGCCCGAGGGCGATTCCCAGCCCGGCGGCCAGGAAGTTCAGCGTGAGGGTCGCCGCGAGCGCCACGGTGAACGCGCGGCTGCCGAACAAGGCCGGATCCAATGCCGGTTCGGGTGTGCGGCGTTCATGGCGCACGAAGAGCGCGGCGGCCACCACGCTGATCACCATCGGCAGCACGGTCTGCGGCCGCGATATGCCGTTCTGCGCGGCCGCCAGGCCGATGACCAGGGCGAGCAGAGCAGCTCCGACCAGGATCACGCCGACCACGTCGAGTCTGCCCCGTTGTTGCACCGGAGCCTCGGGAACATAGCGGGAGGTGAGCCACAGCGATGCCAGGCACAACAGCGGGGCGAGCAGGAACAGCACCCGCCAGTCCGTCGCCATCACCGCCCAGCCGGTCAACGCGGGGGTCACCCCACACAGGATCATCTCGACGGCCATGAACGCGCCGATGGCCGCGGGTCTCTTCGCCGCCGTTACCGAGGTTTTCAGCAGTGCCAGTGGCACGCCGAGCAGCGCCGTCATCCCGAGTCCGTCCAGCAGGCGCATCCCCAGCAGAAAGCCCCAGCCGGGCGAGAACACCGACAGCAGGTTGGCGATCATGACGAGGACCAGCCCCGACCTCAACAGCCGCTTCAGGCCGAAGGCGTCCCCGAGATTGCCCGCGGCCAGGACAGCGGCAGCCATCACCAGCGTCGCCGCTCCACCCAGCACCCCGACGAACTGCGCGGGGACGTGCAGCGCCCGGCTGACCGCGGGCAGGTTCAGGTTGAGCACCAACGGGTCGACGACAGTGATGGTGAAGGCGATGGCGAGCGCGAGGACGATCGGCGTGGTCTTCGCGTCGCTACGAGATCCGACAACCGCGGCCACCGTGCGCCTCCTGTCCCGTCCGAGCCGTTACCGGCAGCTTCAGCGGCCGTCACCGGGGGTCACCACGGCGCGAATGTCACCACCAGAACATCGCGAGAGCCGGGCCGGCCGCGGTCCACCGGGCGAATCGCGGACACGCTGTGCAGCGTGCGGCGGTCGTCACCCAGCAACAGATCTCCCGGTACATGCAGCGTGGTCGCCAGTAATCGCGCTCCGTCGGGATCTAAGACCGCGCTCTCGCCCCCGGCGACATTGCGCCTGCCGACCAGTAGCGAGGAGACCAGGGTGACGCCGTCGCGATGCCTGCCCTCGGGTGTGGGCAGGCCGTCCGCGTCCGCCGAGGCGACGACGCGGAAAGGATGGACCTTCGCGATCCACTCCGCCGGATCGTCCAGCGCTGTCGCCACCTGCCCGAGCAGCCGGAGCACCGCGCGCAGTACCGGGTCCGCCGCGAAGGAGTCGGTCAGGGGCTCGAGGGTACGGCTGACGCCGATGTAGAGCGGGTTGCTGTTCTCCGGCTGCACGAACTCCGCCTGCGGCAACAGCCGGATCCGGTCCGTCGCCGCGGACCAGGAGAATCGCCCGTAGCGGCGCAGCCTGTGCGTGCCCTGTTCGGCGGCGTAGTGGTCCGGGCTGAGCGCGTCCCAGTGGGCATGGAACCGTTCCCAGGTCTCGTCCGTCGTGCCGAGAAGTGCTGTCGTGACAGCCGCGGGGGCGAGATGAACGCCGCGGGTGACCAGGTCTGCGCGTGCCGCCGCCACACGCTGATCCGGGGTCGCGGCCCGCGGAGCCGCCGTGCTCCTCGGCGCCGCCCGCGAGCCGCCGGTCGTGCCGTTCATGGATGAGCCTGCCTTCCTCCGGCTTGTGCTCTACGACTACCCCGAGGGGGAAGCGGGAACCACACCGACGACTGCGCGCGACGCCTGATCATTCGCCGTCCTCGCCGTCCTCGCCGTCACCGTTGCCTGCCATCGCGCGCTCGATGGCGTCGAAGCCGGATAGGCGAACCACGAGCTCGGGGGCGAGTCCGGCGGCGGCGGTCGCGGTGGCAGCTGATCCCAGTCCCAGGGCCCAGCCGACGGGGCCGACGGGGACGCAGCCGAGGAATTGGCTGATCCCGGGAGTGCTGATCAGGGCAGCCATGACGGCGAGGGATCCGGCGGCGGTCGAGACGACGAGCGGGCTGCGGGAATCGATCAGCGTTTGGCCGAGTTGGCTGCCGACGAGCGCGATCAGGGCCACGGTGGACGCGCGCCGTGGTCTCCCGGTGAGGCGTGCCGCGGTCCACGCCGCGGTGGCGCCGGCGGCCGTCGTGGCGCCGCGGACGGTGATGGTGCGCAGCAGTGCCGACTGGTCCGTCGCGTGCGTGGCGCCTGCCATGTCGTGGTCGCCGTTGCGGTCGGGGGACGTGCGGTCGGGGGAGGTGTGGTTCGGGGCGGCGACGGCCAGGGCGGCCGCGGGCAGGGCGTCGGTCAACATGTTCACCAGGAGCAGTTGTCGCGCGTTGAGCGGCGAGTGTCCGGTGACCAGGCTGCCGAGCAGTGCGAAAGCCACTTCGCCCGCGTTTCCTCCGAGCAGCACGGCCACGGCCGCGTTCACCCGGCGCCACAGCCGGCGGCCCTCGTCCAGCCCGTCGAGCAGTGCCCCCACCCGGCCGTCGAGCAGGACGATGTCGGCGGCGCCGCGGGCCGGGTCGCTGCCGCGGGAGGCGACCCCGATGCCGACGCCGGCGGCCCGGATGGCGGCGGCGTCGTTGGCGCCGTCACCGACCATCGCCGACACCCGCCCTGCTCGCTCCAGGGTCTGCACGATCTGCACCTTGTTCTCCGGAGACATGCGGGCGAAGACCAGGCAGTCCGCGACGGCGTGTTCTTGTGCGGTCTGCGACAGGGTGTCCCATTCGGCTCCGCTGATCACCTGGTCCGCGGTGACCGGCAAGCCGAGTTCCTCGGCGATGGCCAGGGCGGTGACGGGATGGTCTCCGGTGATCAGGCGGACCGCGATGTTCTGCTCGAGCAGAGCCGGGATCAGTCCGACGGCGTCGGCGCGCGGTGTGTCGGACAACCCGAGCAGGCCGACCGGCCGCAGCTGATGCTCTGCCAGTTCGGCGAGGGTGTCGGGATCAGCGGCGGATACCTCGGCTTGGCGGGCCGTGATCTCGCGTTGGCCGACGGCGATGACTCGCAGTCCGGCGGCGGCCATCGATCGCACCCGTTCGGCGATGACGGGATCCTGATCGGTGTACGCGGCGAGGACGGCTTCCGGTGCGCCCTTGACGGCCAGATGTGTCCCGGCGATCGCCGCCGCGTAGGAGCGGCCCGACCGGAACGGCAGATACGCGTCCCGCCGACCGTCGTCGTACGCGTGCCCGGCGTCGGCGGCTTCGATGACCGCGACATCGGTGGCGTGGTCGGGGGGACCTCCGTTCTCCGGTCGGGCCGTACGGGCGGCGTAGGCCAGTACCTGTTCCCGGGAGAACCCCGGCGCAGGCTCGACCGCCGAGACGCGCAGCCGGTTCTCGCTCAGGGTTCCGGTCTTGTCGAAGCACACCACCTCCACGCGCCCGAGGGCCTCGATCGCGCGCGGCGCGCGGACCAGCGCCCCGGACCGGGTGAGCCGGCGCGCGGCCGACGCCTGTGCCAGGGTGGCCACCAGGGGCAGACCTTCCGGCACCGCGGCGACGGTGATCGCGACACCGCTGATCACCGCGGCCCGCAATCCGGTTCCGCGGAGCAGCCCGAACGCGGTCACCAGGGCGCCGCCGCCGAAACTGATCGGCAGGGAGCGCCGGGTCAACGCGCTCAACTGCGACTGCAGTCCCACCTCGCGCACCTTGGCCGGGGCCATGGCGGTGGCCCGCCGCTTCTCGGTGGCCTGTCCGACCGAGGTCACCAGGACGATTGCCGTGCCGGTCAATACGGTGGTGCCCGCGTAGATCATGCAGCTGCGTTCGGCCAGCGGCGCCCCCGGCGTCGGCTCGGTCTGCTTGGTCACCGGGAGTGATTCGCCGGTCAGTGACGACTCGTCGACCTCGACGCCGGGCGCCTCGAGTAACCGGCCGTCCACCGGGGCCACCTCCCCCGGTCGGATCTCGATCACGTCGCCGGGGCGCAGCCCCGCCGCGGCGACATCGAGGTAGCGACCAGGGCCGGTGATTCGCCGGGCGGGCGGATCCTGCACGGCGAGAAGTCTTTTCAGCACCTGTTCGGCGCGGAGTCGTTGCGTCGCCGAGATCGACGCGTCGAGCATCAGTACCGAACCCACCAGCACCGCGTCGAGCGGCGACCCCAGTACCGCGCTCGCGGCGGCGCAGGTCGCCAGCACCGGGGTCAGGGGATCGGAGAGTTCGGCGCGCACCGCGCGCACGAAGTCCCTGGTCGACGTCACCGGGCGGGTGCCGAGCAGCCGTGTCGTCGGTGCGGTGATCAGTGCGACCGGGCTTCCGTGTCCGGCGGGCACGTCGTCCTCCGGTGGCGCGGGGAGCAGGCGGCGAGCCTCGGCGATGGGCATCGCATGCCACTCGTGGCCCGACCGCGATACGGGAAGCGGGGCGGCGAGGACATCTCGGGCCAGTGTGTAGCCGGCCCACAGCCCGCCCGCCGCGCCGGCGGTCACCGGCTCCGTCCCTGTGCCCGGCACACCGGGCACCAGCAGCAGGGTGCCGAGCAGGGAGGCATCGCGCGAGAGCTCGACGCCGCGGCGGCTCGCCGACCGGGCGGCCGGAAGCGCACGCAGTACCCGCCAGACACCGGTCAGGTCCGTCGCCAGCAGGTGCGCACCCCACGCGGGGGCGAGTCCGTCACGCGTGATTCCGATCCCGACATCGGCCGAGGCGAGGGTCAGGGGCGCGTCCGCGGCGATCACGGCGACGGTGGCGCCGTCGCGTCGCAGCTTCGCGACCACCTCGCTCAGGGTCCGATCGAGCGAACCACCGAGGGGATGCAGGTCGTCGAAGCCGTTGCGCAGTGAGCGGAGGGCGTCGTCATCGACCGAGATCACCCTGACGCCCGCCCGGCGAGCCTCGGCGATCACCGCCGAGGCGTATCGGTCGTGAACGGGACTGACCAGGACCCGCCCGGCGGCGTCGGCCTCCCGCGGGGCGCCGGGCACAGCGGAGACCGGATGCCAGCCGGGTGTCAGCGCGCCGCGCGCCACCGACTCACGCGCGGCTTCCCATACCCGGGTGCGGTCGTGCTCCCGAACACCGAGAACACGGCTGACACCGAGTGTCGCGGTGTAGAGGGCCCGCGGATCGATCACCACCGTATCCACCCGGTCGAGGCGGCGCAGTGCGGCCGGCCGCAGTACCAGCACACCGTGCCGCTCGTTCAGGCCGCGCCCGAGGGTGGCGGCGAACACTTCGCGTGCCGAGCGGGTCGCCTTCGGCGCGGCCACCATCGCGGCGGTGCCCGCGGCCACCGGATTCGCGGAGACAGCGCCGACTCCGGCCGCGCCGACGAGCCCCACTCGACCGGCGCGACCGGCATAACGCTCGATCGGGCCGTCCGGCCTTGCACCGGACCTGACCGACGGCGGATGGTCCTCGGCGGTCACCCGCGTGGCGAGCGCCGGCTCTTGCGCCCGCCACGCCCGCCGACCGGACAGTGCCTCTGCCAGCAGGGCGATCCTGGTCGTCGCGTCTACGGCCAGCGACGCCGGTGACCGGCTCAGGGTGTACACCGCCGCGGTCGCGACCGCGAAGACCAGATCGGCCGCGTCCTCGCCGATCGCGTTCTCCACGACGGCCCGCGCCCGCGGTTGGTAGTCGGTCGCGATCACCGGAGCCGCCACGGCCCCCGGTAGCCGCGGCAACCGCAGCAACCTCCCGCCGAGAGTCACCCACAGTGCGGTGAGCGTGGTGCCCGCGGCGATCAGGTGACCGGCCAGGACGACGTCGTCACCGGGCAGGTTCACCGGTCGGCCGACCGAACCCGCGGGGCCGCACGACTTCTCGACAGCGCTCACGATTCGGCACAGCGCCTGGGGAGCGGGACCGGACCCATCGGAGGTCACCACGATTCGGGACCACGGTCGGTGGAGTTCGGCCTGTCGGACGCCCGGTGTCGAACGGACCGCCTCGAGCACTCGCTCGCCCAGCGCCCGCCCGTGCGGGGTGTCGAGGCCGCGCACGTCGATCCACATGCGGTTCTCGCCGAACCCACACCGTCGTGCCGGGGCACCCCCGACGGACTCGCGCGCCAGGCCCGCCAGTGGGCGGATGACCTCGCGCGGCACAGACGCGGCTGCGGCGGCCACCCCGGCGGGAGGGCGCAGTAGTGCCCTGCTCACACCGACAACTGTGCCCGCGCCGATCACCACGGTGTCCGCGGTGACCGTCGCGCCGGCGGTGACCGCGCGCGTCCCGGCATACACGCACCGTGCGGGCAGTGACGCGATCGCCGATATCATGCGCGCCGCGATCATGATCGCCCTACCGGTCCGAAACCCGCATACCGCCGCTTCGCGCCGGGCGCCGATGCGTCCTCGTCACGAACCCGAGCGGTGGATTCCACGGCGTCCTCTTCGACGTACCGGCGGGCCGATCGACCCGGTGCGTTGCCGATATTCCGGACCCCGGAGCGGACGATCGCGACTGATATGTCCTCTTACGCCACCGCACATCAGTGCCGTTCAGGATTCGGCGGAAGCGGTGGAGGCCGCGTGTTCCGGTTCGTGTGCGGGTTCCGGTTCAGGCGTCGTGGCAGCTGTCCGAGCACCGTCCGCGCTCTTGGCATGCTCGGTGAGCAAGAGTTGACCGACGCCGATCGCCACGGCTGTCGGCCATTCGAGCAGCCCCAACGCCACCAGCGCCCCCAATCCGGCGAAATAGGCCATCTGCTCGGGCCGGGGAATTCCGATGTGGCCCACACCCGGGAGGCGTACCGCGAAACGTTCGGCCTCGCGCGCCAGGTCGGACATACTGCGCTGCGATGATGGGAGAGACTTCTGGTCGGCCATGGTTTCCCCTTTCGTAAGCTGCGCTTCTCCCGGGGACTACCTGATTATTTTACCGTCGAGGCATGTCGAATCCTATGGCCGTTGCCGGTCCGGACGTGGTCGTCGGTGCTGTGGTCCGGTTGCTCACACCGCCGCTGGTCGAGCTGTACGCCGTGCTGATGCGCGCCGGCGTGGTGGTCGCCCTCGAGGACTGACCTCGGGAATGCCTACAGCGAAAACGGGTCGCCGAATACCGCTCCGCTGTCGTCGATCTCGGGGGATTTGGCATATATGTAGGTGAACTGCCTGATACTCACCGGGCCGAGGCAATTGTTGACCTTGATATTGAAGTCGCGAGTCACGATCTGCACGGTCTTGCCGGGGATCAGTTCCTTACCTTCCGCGATCACGACATCCTCCACTTCACCGGGCTGGAGGTTGAGCGCCAGGATCACACCCGGGTCCAGAGTGAGGTGCGGATTCACCCCCTCCAACTCCTGGAACTGCCCGAACTCCTGCGTAAACGCCTGCGCCGACTCCTGCGTTTGCGACTGTCCCGACTCCTGCGTCTCCACCTCCACCGATTCTCCGGTACTCGACTCTTCCGTAGTGCGCGCCTGTGCCTGTTCCGTGGTGCGCGACTGCCCCTGTTCGAAGGTGCCCGCCTGCGCCTGCTCCGTCCCGAAGTTCTGCCGCGGGCCTTCGATCCCGGATTCGAGGGTCGGCTCCGCGCCGATCACCCCTTGCTCGATCTTGACCGCACAACCGACGGTATAACCGGTGCGCAATATGCCGCCGGCCTGCCCGTCGAGCCGGCCGTAGGCGACATTGCTCACCAGGGCTTCTCGGGTGGTCCCGACCGCGTTCAACGGCGCGATGCGATTGATGGTTTCGTCGCGAACGCCGACGGTGAAACTGCCGAACGCCGACTCGAATGTCTTCTCGTGGGGCGGAAGGGTGGCAATATCCGCGTGCGCAGCTGGCGTAGGTAGCAATGCCAGCACGGAGACGGTGAAGCCCAGTGTTCGGATAGTTCCCAACATGATCCCGGATCGTAGTTAGTGCTCGGTCGAGCACCGGTACGACACGCGATCCCCATTCGCATCTGCGGCCGATACGAAACGAGTCCACCCGCCGAGCGGAATGCTCGGCGGGTGGACTCGTCACCGCTCACTGCCCACCCGTGGACCGGCAACCGGAACAGGGGTGATCGCGCAGGTGGGGATTACACGTCGAAGTAGAGCTCGAACTCGTACGGGTGCGGACGCAGGTTGACCGGCGCGATTTCCTGGGTGCGCTTGATGTCGATCCAGGTCTCGATCAGGTCGGGGGTGAACACGTTGCCCTCGGTCAGGTAGTCGTGATCCTGCTCGAGGCGGTCGATGACCGAGGCCAGGCTGGTGGGGGCCTGCGGGATGTTCTTGGCCTCCTCCGGCGGGAGCTCGTAGAGGTCCTTGTCGACGGGGGCGTGCGGCTCGATCTTCTTCTTGATGCCGTCCAGGCCGGCCATCAGCATGGCGGCGAAGGCCAGGTACGGGTTGCCCGAGGAGTCCGGCGCGCGGAACTCGATGCGCTTGGCCTTCGGGTTGTTGCCGGTGATCGGGATGCGGACCGCGGCGGAGCGGTTGCGCTGCGAGTACACCAGGTTGATGGGGGCCTCGTAGCCCGGCACCAGACGGTGGTAGGAGTTCACGGTCGGGTTGGTGAACGCCAGCAGCGACGGCGCGTGGTGCAGGATGCCGCCGATGTAGTGGCGGGCGATGTCGGACAGGCCACCGTAGCCGGCCTCGTCGTGGAACAGCGGCTTGCCGTCCTTCCACAGCGACTGGTGGGCGTGCATGCCCGAGCCGTTGTCGCCGAAGAGCGGCTTCGGCATGAAGGTGACGGTCTTGCCTTCCTGCCACGCGGTGTTCTTCACGATGTACTTGAACAGCTGCAGGTCGTCGGCCGCGCCGAGCAGGGTGTTGAACTTGTAGTTGATCTCGGCCTGACCGGCGGTGCCGACCTCGTGGTGGCCGCGCTCGAGCTCGAAGCCCGCGTTCTGCAGGTTGGTCGAGATCTTGTCGCGCAGGTCGACGTAGTGGTCGTACGGCGCGACGGGGAAGTAACCACCCTTGTTGCGGACCTTGTAGCCGCGGTTGAGGGTGCCGTCCGGGTTGAACTCCGCGCCGGTGTTCCAGGAGCCCGAGATCGACTCGATCTCGTAGAAGGAGCCGTTCATGGCCGAGTCGTAGCGGATCGAGTCGAAGATGTAGAACTCCGCCTCGGCGCCGAAGTAGGCGGTGTCGGCGATGCCGGTCGAGCGCAGGTACTCCTCGGCCTTGCGCGCGATGTTGCGCGGGTCGCGGGAGTAGGCCTCACGGGTCAGCGGGTCGTGGACGAAGAAGTTCATGTTCAGCGTCTTGGCGGCCCGGAACGGGTCGACCCGCGCGGTGGAGAAGTCGGGGAGCAGGAGCATGTCCGACTCGTCGATCGACTGGAACCCACGGACAGAGGAACCGTCGAAGGCGAGGCCCTCTTCGGCGAGGTCGGCGGTGAAGGCCTTGGCGGGGATCGAGAAGTGCTGCTGCACACCAGGAAGATCGCTGAAGCGGATATCGACGTACTCGATGTCCTCTTCCTTCATGTACTGGATGACCTCATCGGCCGTGCTGAACGTCACTTGTTCTCCTTACGGATCGGTCCCAGCCAGTGTGGATTGCGTGGGTTCGACAGCAGACGCTAAGTACGCGGTGTTTCCCAGCAATCAAGGCTGTGTTTCGCCGGTGTTACACGTGCGGGGGTGGGTGTGAGGTCTCCCTCCCAGCACCGGATAGTTCTCCATCCTGCCACTGCCGGGTCTGCCGCCGCACAGCGGGCACCCGTGTGCAAACGGCCGGCACGCAGGATTGCCGGAGGATAGCCCGAGCAGGGCAGGCCGGGTACGGCGACGACCGTTGCCGCCGCCTATCCTGAGGTCATGGCACGTATCACCGGCTCCTGGCTCACCGGACCCGAGGCGGAAGGCGATCCGTCGGCTTCCGAGTACCCGGGCGAGCTGCTCGGTCTCCCGCGTGCGGGCGCCGGGTCGCTGGCCGGGATGGCGCGTCGCATCGCGGCGCTGTTCGTGGACTGGATGATCGCCGTCGGCATCACGGCGCTGATCGTGCAGGGCGTGAACGCGAACCTCACCCTGCTGATCTGGTTCGTGATCGGCGTGGCCTCGGTGACGCTGTTCGGCTTCACCCCCGGCCAGTACTTCCTGCGGCTGCGGGTCGCGCGCGTCGACGTGGCCGCACCGGTCGGGTTCGTCCGGGCACTGGCCAGGCAGGTGTTGCTCGTGTTCGTCATCCCCGCGCTGTTCACCGACGGCGACGGCCGCGGCATGCACGACCGCGCCACCGGAACCGCGCTGATCAACGCCCGCTGACCGCGACGCCCGCTGATCACAACGCCCGCTGACGCGAACAGCCCGGGGCGTGCCCGGGCTGTTCGATCGGTCTGGCGTCGGTCGGTCAGCGGCGGCGGATCGTGCGCTGCATACCCTTCATCTTCGCGCCCGCGGGCATCGGACCCTTCGGAAGTGCGGGGCCGGTGCGCTTGCTCAGCGCCGAGAGCCTGCCCTCGATGAGGTCCATGCGCTTGGCGTCGATGTTGGGGGGCAGCTTGGTGAGGCGCTTCTGCAGCTCCTTGAGCGGAACCTGGCCCTCCTCGTTGCCGATCACGAAGTCGTAGATCGGGGTGTCGCCGATGAGGCGGGCGGTGCGCTTCTTCTCCTGGGCGATGAGCGACTTGAGCCGCTGCGGCGACCCCTCGCCGATGAGGATCACACCCGGGCGGCCGATCACCCGATGCACCGCGTCCAGTTGGGTGGTGGCGGCGACGCCGTTGCTCACCCGCCATTTGCCCTGCAGGTTGTCGAGCACCCACGCGGCCGCGCCCGCCTGGCCCTCGGCCTTGGCGTAGACGCTGGCCTGCACACGGCGGCCGAAGATGATGAACGCCACCAGCACGCCGAGCAGCACGCCGATGGGCACCAGGAAGTACCAGTTGATGCCGAAGATCAGGCTGATCGCCAGGAACACCACGGTGATACCGACGAGCGCGCCGATCATCAGCGGCAGCAGGAGCTTGTCTTCCTTGCGCTGCATCTGGAACGCCTGCCAGAGCTGCTGACGACGCTCCTTCGACGCCTGCTTGCGTGCCGCCTTCGCCGCGGCCTTCGCTTCCTTCGACGGTTTACCGCCCTTACCTGCTGCCATGGCACTCAGGATAGTGGGCTCATGTCGGGGCCTCGTCGAGTACTGCCCGCGAGACCGGCGCGGGCATCGGCTCGTGTCGCAGATAGCCACGGTGGAACTCGCCGGTTCCGTGGGCGAGCGAACGCAGGTCGACGGCGTAACTGCGCAACTCCCGTTCGGGCACCTCGGCGTCCACCCGAGTGCGGCCCGAACCGTGCGGTGCGGTGCCCAGGACGCGCCCGCGCCGGCTCGACAGATCGCCGAGCACCGCGCCCAGATAATCGTCGGCAACCACGATCGACACCTCGTCGATCGGTTCGAGCAGCACCACCCCCGCCGCGGCCGCCGCCTCCCGCAGCGCCAACGCGGCCGCGGTCTGGAACGCGGCGTCGGAGGAATCCACCGAATGCGCCTTCCCGTCCACCAGTGTCACCCGCACATCCACCAGCGGATACCCCGCCACCACCCCGCGCGCGGCCTGGGCCCGCACGCCCTTCTCCACCGACCCGACGAACTGACGGGGCACCGCCCCGCCGACCACCGCGTCGACGAACTCGAGCCCCGACCCGGTCGGCAACGGCCTGACCTCGATCTCGCACACCGCGAACTGTCCATGCCCGCCGGACTGTTTGACATGCCTGCCGCGCGCCCGGGTGGGGCGCGCGAGCGTCTCGCGAAGCGCCAGCCGGTACTCCTCGATGTCGACCTGGACGCCGAAGCGGGTGCGCAGCCGTTCCAGCGCGACATCGCGATGCGCTTCGCCCAGGCACCACAGCACCAGTTGACCGGTGTCGCGATTGTGCTCGGCGCGCAAGGTCGGATCCTCGGCGGTGAGCCGGGCCAAACCCGTGGAGAGCCTGTCCTCGTCGGACTTGCCGTGCGCGCGCACGGCGACCGGCAGCAACGGCTCCGGCAGCGGCCAGGGCTCGATGAGCAGCGGGGCGCCGGTGGCCGAGAGGGTGTCGCCGGTCTCGGCGTGGGCGAGTTTGGTGACATAGGCGATGTCGCCCGCGATGGCCTGGGGCAGAGGGCGCTGCTGTTTGCCGAACGGGGCCGTCACCGCGCCGATCCGGTCGTCGGCGTCGTGATCGGGGTGCGCCGGGTCGCCGGGGGTGGCCAGTCCGTGCCCACGCACGTGCACGGTGTCGTCGGCGTGCAGGGTGCCGGAGAAGACCCGCACCAGCGAGACCCGTCCGACGTAGGCGTCCGAGGATGTGCGGATCACCTCCGCCGCCAGATCGGCCTCGGGGTCGCAGGTCAGCATTTGCGCGGCCGCGCCGTCGCCGCCGGGCGTCGCGGTGACCACATGTTCGGCCGGGGTGGGGAAGCCCCCCACGATCAACTCCAGCAGTTCCACGGTGCCCAGCCCGGTCCGGGCGCCTTCCGGGGCGGACGCGCCGATCAGCACCGGGTGGAATCCGGCCCGCGCCACCGCCCGTTCCAGATCGGCGGTCAGGGTGGCCGGATCGATGTCGGCGCCCTCGAGATAGCGCTCCATCAGGGACTCGTCCTCGCTGCCCGCGATCACGGCCTCGATCAACCGGCCGCGGCCCCGCGCGGCGCGGCCGGCCTGCTCCTCGGTCGGTTCCCGCGGTGCGGGCTCCCCGCCGGAGTAGTCGATCACCCGGTCCGACAGCAGGTCGATCAGCCCGGTGACCGGCCGGTGGCCGTCCGTGCCCGCAGGGCCGTGGACCGGAAGATTCAGCGGCAGAACGGATTCGGACGCGCCATCGCCCAGGAAGAGCGCGCAGGCGTGCACCATCTCGTCGAAGTCGGCCCGGGCGGCGTCCAGATGGGTGAGTACGATCGCGCGCGGGATGCCCGCCGCCTCGCACTCGTCCCACACCGCCCGCGTCGCGCCACCGACCCCGGTCGGGCCGTCGGCCGCCGAGATCACGAACAGCGCCGCGTCCGCCGCGCGCAGGCCCGCGCGCAGCTCACCGACGAAATCCGCGTAACCGGGGGTGTCGATGAGATTGATCTTCGTCTCGTGCCACCCCACCGGCACCACCGAGACCTGCACCGACCGGTGCTTGCGCTGCTCGATCTCGTCGTAGTCGGACAGGCTGGTGCCGTCCTCCACCCGCCCCGCGCGATTGAGCGCGCCGGTGGCCAGCGCCAGCGCCTCCACCAACGTCGTCTTGCCCGCTCCGCTGTGCCCGACCAACGCCACGTTCCGAATGCGCTCCGGTCGGTCAACGGTCATCACACCGTCGGCCATGTCACGCTTCCTCGCCTCGACATCGCGGTACTTCGAGCTTCCCACCATCGCCGCCGCAAGTCCACGGCCCCGGTGCGGTGGGCAGCCCGGATGCGCGTCCCGGTGTCCGGCGGGCGCGCCGAACACCGCCTCAGGCGGTGAGCCGCCCCGACCACATGCTCCAGCCGCGTCCCTTCGCGGCGCAGCCGAACGAGCCGTGGAAGCCGACGGCGCAACTGGCGCCTGCGTGCTCGATGGTCGGGCCCCACTGACCGTCGCCGGTCTTCACCTCCGACAGCGGCGGGTTGCCGCCGGGCAGGGTGTAGGGGGTGCCGGGGTCGAAGGTCGGATGGGCGGGCAGCCAGGGCACGTCGATCACGATCTCGCTCACCGGGAAGCCGAACGGCAGCTGCCCGTAGGTCAGCGGGGTAGGCGAGGGCAGGTCACATCCCACCGTGCCGTCGCCGAAGATCGCGCATTGCACCGAGCCCACCGAGAAGTGCTTCGTCCCCGGCTGGGCCTCGGCCGCTCCGGCGAAGAGGACGGGGATCGCGCACGCGGCCCCCACGATCCCCGCCGCCCGCCTGATGTTTCGCTTCATCCGAACTCCTCACCTGTGTGATGTCGAGAGCAGGTCGATGCCGAAAGCACGGTTGCTGTCGAACGTACGGTGAACGTCGGCGACCCGTGCCACGCAGACCGTCGTCGGGTGTGTCGAGCCGGCGGGCGAGTTCGTTTCGGTGGGGCGGCGCGCCGCACGCCTGTCCGGCGCGCCCGGCCCTCACTCGCAGCCGACGCCGTCGTTGTCGCGGTCCAGACCGTATTCGTCGGGGCCGATGACGGTCACGCGACCGGTGTAGACCGGACCGTTGCCGCTGCCGCCCGCGCAGTCGACGTCACTGGTGATCGGCAGGCACGGGGTGTAGGAGGGATGGCACTCGGCAGGCTCGGCGTCGGCCGAGGGGGAGGCGGGGGAGGTGAGAACGAAAGCCACGGCGGCCAGGGCGGATACGCCGAGTGAGAACGCGAAACGCATGGTGCTCCTATCCAAGATACAGCCGCGCAAGTGTGCCACGAGTTCGCTCGGTCGGCCAACGCGGCCGGGCGCGTCGCGGCCACGCTGTCCGCCGACCGCCTCATCGCCGCCAATACCACGCTGTTACAGTGCCTTTCGGCGAAACGGCGCCACCGCGACGGCCTACCGTGGAGTCCGTCGATAGTGGGACGGCGATGGAGGGCGGCCGCGATGCTGGTCATCGACGAGGCGAGGGTGCATACGGCGGGCGCGTATACCGAACAGCGGGTTCTCGACTGGATGCGCGCCTGGTCCGGTCAGTTCATCATCGTCGGCCTGGCGATCTCCGGCGCTCGCCTGGGCGCGCACGAGCACACCGATCTCGTCGTCCTGACGCCCCGCGCGACCATCGTGATGGATGTGAAGGGGACCGCTCCCGAGGCGAGGGAAGGCGTGCTCGCACTGCGCTCGGACGGTCGCTGGAAGCTTTCCGGCTATGACGGCGATCCGCTCGACGACGCCGAAAACCTCTCCGAAGAACGGCCTTTCGATCGGGTGTCGGACAGCATCTCCGCCTTGAGCGAAGCGGCGCGCGGCCATAATGCCGACGCTCGCGTCGAAGGTTTGGTGGTGATCGTGCCGCCCGGCGAATCCGACATCACGGTTCGGGTCGGCGCGGGCCGCCCGCGCTGCGGCGTGGTGGTCGCCGAGTCCGCCGCCGACCTGCGCGCGTGGTTCCACCGCACCGCGAACCGGGCGATCGTCTGGAGTGCGGAGGCCGCGCACGACCTGCTCACCGATCTCGGCGCGGGGGAGCGGGTGACGGTCGAAGACCTGCTGGCGGAGGGCTTTCCGTCCCGCGCCCGCCTGGACTACCTGGCGAGTCCCGACTACGCGGCCGCGGTGACAGCGGCACGCAGGCACACCGAACAACGCAAGCGGGCCGCCACCGAACCGGAGGGGGCCGACGGTGTGCGCGTCGGGGATCTGCGGGCAGGGGAGGAGATGGTGCCCGCGGCGTTCACGGTCGGCGTGCCGTCCGGCGCGTCCCGCGCCCACCTCGTCGTTCAGGATCGCGCCGCGGGCGAAGCCGAGGTTCTGCCGTCGCATGCGGGTATCGCCGATCGGGTCGATCCGCTGCCCGCGAGCCCCGCGCAGGAGGGCTTCGCCCCCGGCCTCATGACGTCCGGCCCTGTGCGCCGACAGGGTTCGTCTGCCGGATCGGCTTCTGTACCGAAATCCGGCTTCGCCGCTACCGGATCGGAGCCGCCCGCGGATTCCGAACCACCTGTGGGATTCGAACCGGCGTCGGCCGTCGAGCCGTCAGCGGGGTTCGAGTCGGCCGGGGGTTTCGAACCGGCACCGGCCATCGAGCAGTCGGCGGGGTACGAACCTGCCCCGGCCCTGGCTCTGGTGTCCCCGCTGCCCGGGGCCTCTACTGCGGCGCCGGAGTCCGCCTCCGCTCGTCCGCGAGGCGCGACGGTGACCGAACAGCAACTGCCCGAACCGGAAAGCGACTCCGCCTTCACCGACGACTGGTCCTCCTGGATCGGGCCGCAGCGTCTCCGATTCCGCCACACCGAGGTGCTGCGGCCCGCCTGGCTCGACGACTCCGGGTCCGTCGATCGGGGGCCCGTCGAACCCGGCCCGCGGCCCTCGGCGGCATTCGCGCCGCCGACTGTTCGCCCTGTCGGCGGACGTGAGGTCTGGCGGGGCGGGGGGCTCGGCGACGGACTCGGCGATGCCGCCCGGCGTGCGATGGGCACAGGCTCCGCGCGAGTGCGCGAGGCCGCCCGGCGCATGGTCGCGAACACACCTTCGCTCCCGCGTCCGAACACCCCGCGTCCTCAGCGGATCTCGGCGCAGCTGCGTGCGCCCGCCGTGCCCAACCCGCATCGCCGGCAGCAGATCGTGGCGCTGACGCTGATCGCCGCTCTCTTGAGCACCTTCTGGATTCTGGCTTCGGCCTGCTCGGCGCCGCATCGCAGCGCGGACGACACTCGTGGCCTCGGCTTCGCCGCCGTGGCCGAACGGACCTCCACATCGTGTTTTCCCGATTCCGGTCGCCCTTGTGCGGCGCAGTCCCTCGAATCTGGACTGCCGACCAATTACTGAGCGTGGTAGCTGAAACGCTCGAAGGGGCTTATGTCTCGAGTGTGCCGGACCCGGCTCGGCATCGGTGACGCTTCAATCTTCAATGTGCGGGGCGATTTTCTGAGTGGAAGGAAATCGGTCCTTGCTATTCGAAAATGTTAACGGTCGGTAGCCGCGTCTGCCCGTTTGCGTGGGGCTGAACGGCAATGACCAATACCCCGGCCGATGGTGATCTATATCACTATCGGCCGAGCTGAACCCTGTTGAGCTGGTGATCTCGGCCGGTTATGGTGCAGGCGCCGGTAATTCAATTGCTGGCGGATTGCTTGCTTTTTCGAATCGAAATTCAGGAGTTCCACCCGATGCACCACCAGGCCCACGACGTCCACCACTTCGAGATGGGCGCATGGTTGATGTGGCTCGCCTACATCGTTTCGGTCATCGGATCCTTCGTCGGTCTGGCCGCCGCCCGCCGGTCGCTCTCCGCGGGCACCGAAGGGCAGCGGCAGGGCTGGCTGGCGATGTCGGCCGTCGCCATCGGCGGTGTGGGGATCTGGCTCATGCATTTCATCGCCATGCTCGGTTTCGCCGTCCCCGGCGTCCCGTTGCGCTATGACATGACCTGGACCGCAGGCTCGGCGATCCTGGCCATCGTCGCCGTCTACATCGGCCTGAACGTCGTCGGCAAGTCGGTTGTCACCGCCCGCCTGCTCGCGGGCGGGTTCATCACCGGCCTGGCCGTGAACACGATGCACTACGCGGGCATGAGCGCCATCCGCTTCCAGGGCGAAATCCATTACGACGGAAGGCTCGTCGTGTTGTCGATACTCATCGCCGTGGTCGCGGCCACCGTGGCGCTGCTGTTCACCGTCATCCTCGACTCGCCCGTGCTGCGGCTGCTCGGCGGCCTGATCATGGGCATCGCCGTGGTCGGCATGCACTACACCGGTATGGCGGCGGTCAGCGTGACCGTGGATCAGGGCTTCGCCTCACCCGACGGCGTCGAGGTCTTCTCGTTCCTCTTCCCGGTGTTCGTCATGGGCCTGCTCGGCCTGGCCGTGCCGATCACGGTGCTGCTGATCAGCGACCCGGGGGAGCCGGAGACGGTTGCGGCGCACTAGGTTCGGCCACGACGGACGCGGCGGCGACGAAGCTCTCCTCGGCGACCATGTCGCGATACACCTGCTCGTCGAGGGCTGCCACGACCGCCGCCGTCTGGCTGGCCATCGCCCGCAACGCGGTGATCTTGCGGTCGAGCTCGTGCTCGCACACCACCATCCGCAACGACAACTCCTCCGGTCGCACACCCGCCGGGCGCCGCGGACTCATGTACATGTCCCATTCCTCGTAGAGCGGCATGAATCTGCGCAGCTTCTCGACGGTCGGCGCGGCATACAGCAGGCGCCCCCGGCATCCGGTCTCCTGCCAGGCGCGGGTCACCCAGCGGTGCACGGCGATGTGGTCGAGGTGGAAGGTCATGCCGTCCGGTCCGAAGGTGAGGATGGTGTCGGGACGCACCTCGTCGAGCAGTCGGCGCGCCCATTCCCGGCCCGCCGTGTCGTGCATGGGCAGTTCGCCGTCGGGCAGGTCGTAGACGTCGTGCTCGTCGACGCCGAGGATCGCCATCGCGGCCGCCGCCTCCCATCGCCGGACCCGCGCGAGCCGCGCCGGCGTCCAGACGACGGGATCCGAGGCTCCCAGCTCGCCCGCGGTAGCCGTCGCGCAGACGACGCGCTGCCCGTTGTCGCGTGCCGCGGCCATGATGCCCGCGGCCAGATAGGTTTCGTCGTCCGGATGAGCCCAGAGCGAGAGAATGGTGCCGAGTTCGCCGATGGTGTTCATGAGCTGCCTGTCGTTCATGAACTCACCGTGCCGCGCGCCGCTGTCACCGCCCTGTCGGCGGCCGAAGCGGCCCCGGCAGCCGGTGACAGTGTCCTGACAGCGGCGCCGCCGACGCTGATGCCATGACCAACAGCATGATCACCACCAGCACATCCGGCACGAACGGCGGCGGCGCCCGGGCCATCCCCACCGAACTGCTCGAAGGCTTCCGTGCCCGGGCGGCGGCCCACGATCGCGACAACACCTACTTCGACGAGGATCTCGCCGAACTGCGCGCCATCGGCTACCTCGCCGCCGCGGTCCCGGCCGAGCGCGGCGGCTGGGGACTGACCCTCGAGGAGCTGGCGCGCAGCCAGCGCCGCCTCGCCCGCTACGCCCCGGCCACCGCGCTGGCGATGACCATGCACTCCTACTGGATCGGCGTCGCCTCCGAAGTGGAGCGGGCGGGGGATCGGTCGCTGACGTGGATCCACCGCGAGGCCGTCGCGGGCGAGGTCATCGCCGCCGGGCACGCGGAGGCGGGCAACGACCTGCCGGTACTCATGTCGACCTGCCGCGCCCGCCGGGTCGACGGCGGCTATCTGCTCGACGGCGTCAAACAGTTCGGCTCCAACGGCCCGGTCTGGAAATGGTTGGGCGCGCACGCCATCGACGCCGACGCGCCCGGCGGCCCGCATATCGTGCACGCGTTCGTGGAGCGGACCAGCCCCGGCGTTCGGGTCGTCGACACCTGGGACACCCTCGGCATGCGGCCCACGCAGAGCCACGACACCGTCCTGTCCGATGTCTTCGTCCCCGACGAGCGCATCGGCTGCGTGGCCCCCGCCGGCGACGGCTCCCACCCGTTCCTGGTCGGCATGACGATGTGGCCGCTGTCGCTGATGGCCGCCGTGTATCTCGGAATCGCCGATCGCGCATTGGAATTGGCCTGCGAGTCGGCGCGGCGCAAGAAGTCGGTGGCCATCGAACGCGGCGCCTACGCCTACAACCCGTTCGTGCAACAGCAGGTCGCCTCGATGTATCTGGAACTCGACGCCGCGTCGGCGGTGCTGGAACGGTTCCTGCAGGATTGGATGTCCGGGGCCGACCACGGCGCGGAATGGGTCTCGAAGGTGTACTCGATGAAGTGGCGGGCCGTCGAGGCGGCGAAACGGGTGGTGGACATCGCGCTCGACGTGAACGGCGGTGCGGGGATGTTCCGCGGCAACGAGCTCGAGCGGCTGTATCGGGACGTGCGCTGCGGCGGGTTCCATCCGGCCAACGACGCGCTCACCCACGAGATGGTGGGCAAGGCGGCGCTGGGCATCCTCGGCGAACAGCCGCGCTGGTAGGCGGCCCGGCATCGGCGGGGGGAGTCCGCGGCACGGGCCGGCCGGTTACGCGGCCGGCCCTGTGGACCGTGTGCTACCGCGATGCGGGCTGGTGCACCGCCCTGGAAGGCGGTCAAGGGGTGGTGGACAGACAGTCCAGGACGTGACCGACCAAGCGTTCGTGGTCCAGGGTCTCACCTCGGCGGTGGGCGGCTTCGAACCGCTCGTCGCCGAGCGCCTGACGCAACCGGGTCGCGAGTTCGTCGAGCGCGATGTCGTCGGCGCCCGCGACGCGTTGCCCGGTCTCGGCCGCGCGGATCGCGCCTTCGAGCAGCGCGGCGTCCTCGTAGCGCGCCAGCCCTTCGAACAACAGCGCGACGGAGCGCAACATCACCCACTGCTTTGCCCACATGCCGACGCGACGCCAGTGCTCGACGAGCGGTTGATAGGCCTGTGTCGCTTCCCGGAGCCGGCCTGCCCGCACTTCCAGCGAGGCGCGCGAGGCGGTCGCCACCCCGGTCACCAGTGCGGCGTCGGTGAGTTCGGCGAGCCGAACGGCCCGGTCCAGCCGTTCCCGCGCGAGCGCCGGATCGCTGTCGAGTACCGCCTCGCCCGCGCAGTACCAGGCGTAGGCGGCATACGGTGAGGTGTCGTCCCCGAGGGCATCGGCCAATTCCGCGGCGCGCGAGGCGGTTCCGGCGTCTGCGACATAGCTGCGCACCATGATGTCGGTGCCGTGTGGAATCAGTCGGTAGATGTGGTCACCCACCACATCGGCTTCCTCGGCGGCCAGCCGATACCAGTGCGCCGCCGCGTCCAGATGCCCGGCGAACAGCTCGCACACCCCGTTGGCGCTGAACACTCGCGTGGGCACCGATTCCCCCGCCGCCCGGGCGATCCGCAACGCCGTGTCCGCGCGCTCCCCGGCCAGGCGCACATCACCGACCATCCACGCGCCGTACGCCGTCGCCGCCCACAGCGTGGCAGGCAGCGAGCCCGGCTCCGCCGGCAGCACAGCGATCACCTGCTCCGCCCAGCCCAGCACATCCGGGCGCAGCCGTAGCAGCCCGTAGTCGAACAACGCCGCCACCAGCCGGCCCGCGGCGTCCGCCCGGTCGTGGCCGAGCAACCACTCGAGCGCTCGCTGCAACTCCCCGACGGCCTCGTCGATCTCACGGATCGCCGAGCTGCCCGGCAGCGCCAGCCTGTCGTGCGCCCGTTCGGCCCAGGCGAGCATGTGCGCGGCGTGCCGTCCGGCCACCGTCTCCCACTGGTTCCCGGCGGCCAACTGCTCTCGTCCGAACGCCCGCAACGTCTCGAGCAACACGTACCGCCGACCGGGGTATCGCATGACCAGCGACCGCTCCGACAGCTGCCCCAGCAGATCGGCCGCCACCGGACGCGACACCCCGCACACCGCAGCGGCGCCGTCGGTCTCGAACGGTCCGCCGAAGATCGACAGTGCCGAGAACGCCCGCCTGAGTGGTTCGTCCAGCAGCGTGAACGACCACGCCACCGCCGCCGACAACGACCCGTGCCGCTCCGAAGTGCGGTATCCGTTCGACAGGAAATCGAAGCGCTGGTCCAGACCCGCCGCGATCTCGTCGAGGTCGTGCGAGAACATCCGCGCCGCGGCCAATTCGATCGCCAGCGGCAGCCCGTCCAGCCGGGCCACGATCGCCGCGATCCGCGCTCGCGCCGCGGGATCGGTGACCGGCTCGGCCGACACCGCCCGCGCCCGCTCCACGAACAGCCGCACCCCCGCCGCATCCGAACTGTCGAAGGCCAGCGGCGGAATGTGCCGCACGAACTCACCCGGCGCGCGCAGCCGTTCCCGGCTCGTCGTCACGATCCGCACCCCGGGACAGCGGCCCGTCAACCGCTCCACGAGTGCGGCCACCGGCTCCAGCACGTGTTCGCAGTTGTCGAGCAACAGCACCAGCGCACCGTCGCGCACGACGCCGGTGATCCGGTCGACGATCGGCACGCCCGGTGTGCTGTCGATCCGCAACGCCGCCGCGATCGCCTCGCCCGCACCCGCCGCCTCGACCCGCCCCAGCTCGCACAGCACCACCGGTCCCGACTCGGTCAGCCGATGCCCCAATTCCAGCAACAGCCGGGTCTTGCCCACCCCGCCCGGCCCCACCAGCGTCAGCAACCGGCATTCCGCGGCCAGCGCCGCCAGCTCGGTCAACAGCTGTTCCCGCCCCACCAGCGAGGTCGGCGGCATCGGCAGCAGGCTCTGCGGCGCCCACTCGCCCGGCTCACCGGAGTCCAGAATGCGCCGATGCCGGGCCGCCAGCTCCGGCGACGGGTCCACCGCCAGCTCGTCGGCCAGCAGGCGACGGAACTCGTCGTAGACGCGCAGGGCGTCGGCATGGCGGCCGGTCGCCACCAGGGCGTCCATGAGCAGCGCGCGGGGGCGTTCGCGCAACGGATATTCGTCCACCAGCGCGCGTACCTGGGCGGCCAGGCCGTCGGTGTCCTGTGCCGCCAGCCTGCGCTCGGCGACGAATTCCCGGGCGCGCGTGCGGAGTTCGTCGAAGTAGACGGCCTCCGCACGCGCCGCGTCGTAGTCCTCGAGTTCGGGGTAGGCCGGTCCCCGCCAGCGATCGAGGATGTCGCCGACGCGGCTCGCGCCGGAATCCCCGGGCTCGGCCAGCGCGGCGGCGAGCACATCGGCATCGACGTCGACCCGCGCCGGGTCGAGGCGGTAACCCTCCGGCGCACGCACGATCAACCCCGGCAGCGATCGCCGCAACCGCGCCACATGATTGTGCAAGGCGGCGACGGGATCGTTCGGCCCATCGGTCGGCCACAGCAGCTCGATCACCGCGTCGATGGTGACCGTCTTCCCGCGGCGCAGGGTCAACAGCGCGAGCAGCCGCCGGGGGAGCGCGCCGCCGGGTGTGATCTCGGCGCCCTCCGGCGTCCGGACCCGAAGCGGACCGAGAACGTCGATCCGGAACCGACCAGGTTGCTCCACCGCTACACCAATCCGGGGGGTGTGCTGAATGACCGGACCAGTGTATCCCGGTGCGCCGCAGCGCCTCGTGGGTCCGATCAGGACCGGTCGTGCGGTCGGTGGTGGCCGCGCCTGCGGGGGCCTCGGTCATTCGGTGCGAGTGTGCGGCAGCCAGCACGTGTGCGTGGATCCGCCGGGCCACGGCGGATCCACTCGGCGCGTCCTTCCACCGGCGCGGGAGTTCGCCTTCGGGTGATGGCCGTCGCCGACAGCAATTCAGACAGTCGCCGCAGTGCGTCCGTTCATCGCGGACACGACGATGTTGCTCTTGCGCAGAGCCTCGCCGGAGCGCAGCGCCAGGACCCATTCGGCGGTGGTGGCGACTGCCGCCCAATTCGACTGCAGCAGAACCATCAGGGTGGTGTGCAGATCTCGGGCCGACACCCGGCCCGCTTCGTTCGCCAGGTCGACGGCGCCGGTGGCATCGGACAGGACCTCGGCCGCGAAGCCGAGACCTTCGGCTTCGGCCGCGGTCGCCAGATCGCAGTTGTTGGTCATGAAGCCGACAATGGTGACGGTGTCGACATTCCGTGCGCGCAACCATTCGGCGAGGTCGGTGCCGGCGAACGCGCTGCTGTACTGCTTGGGCAACAGCTTGGTGCCGGGGGTGATCCGCTTGCCGATCTCGGGGTGCAGTGTCCACCCGACGGTGCCTTCGGCGAAGACCGGCGCGCCCTCGGGCGAGTGGTGCTGAACGATGACGACGGGAATCTCCGCGGCGACGGCGGTGTCGATCGCCTCGACGATCTTGGCGAGCGACTGTTCCTTCACGGGGTACCGGATTTCCAGCGGTCCCGCGAAGTACTCCTGCTGGACATCGACGACGACAAGGGCACGGCGTGCTGCGGTCATGAGAGCGACTCCTCCGAAATCGATCGTGGTCTCCACCCGCTGCTCGGGTGGTCGTGTTCGATTCTTCGCGCGCCGGCCTCTCACGGTGAGTGGCACAAAGGCATAGTTACGATGAGATCGGGCCAATCCTGGTTCCGGCACCGGAGCAGGATGCCGACCGGCTGAGGAGGACGGAATGCGGATCGCTGTCTACGCTTTCGACGGCGTCACGATGTTCCATCTCGCCGCGCCGTTGATGGTGTTCGGCGAGGTGACCCGCCTCGGTCTCGCTCCGGATTGGCAGACCAGGCTCTGGGCGGAGCGCGGCGGCGGCATCCGTACGGCCGAGGGATACGTCCTGGGCGAGGTCGGCGGCCCGGACACCGCGGAGTGGGCCGATATCGTGGTCGTCCCGTCGTGGCCGATGCCGCCCACGCCCATCGGCGAGACCTTGAAGACCGCCTTGATCGCCGCGCACGGGCGCGGCGCGGTGATCGTGGGACTGTGCCTGGGCGCGTTTCCCATCGCCGACGCGGGCCTGCTCGACGGACGCGCGGCAGTCACCCACTGGGCGGTGATGCCGCTGCTCGCCCAGCGCCGCCCCGAATCCCGAGTCGACTCATCTGTTCTCTACATCGACCACGGCGACGTGCTGACCTCGGCAGGCACCGCGGCGGCCATCGACGCCTGCCTGCACCTGGTCCGCAAGCACCTCGGCGCCGCGGCCGCGACCCGGGTGGCGCGCAGCCTCGTCGTCGCACCCCACCGCGAAGGCGGCCAAGCCCAGTACATCGAACGACCTCTCGCCCGGCCCGCCACCGACGACGCCATCGGGAAGGTGCTGGACTGGGCTCTCGCGCGTCTCGGCGACCGGCTGACCGTCGACATCATGGCCCAGCGTGCCCGGATGAGCCGACGCAGCTTCGTCCGGCACTTCCAGCGCGCCACCGGCACGACACCGGCGCGCTGGATCCTGGAGCGGCGCTTGGACGAGGCGCGGGCGCTGCTGGAGACGACGGACTGGGGTGTGGACGCCATCGCGTCGGCCTGCGGTTTCGGCAGCCCGGTCACCTTCCGCCAGAATTTCGTCGCCGCCTACGGCACCACCCCGACCGCATACCGACGGCACTTCGCCACCGAACCCGACGGGTCAGCGGGACGATCCCCAGTCCAGCCGGCGGTCGGATAGCGAAGCAGGATTCTCGGTTCGGCAACAGTGCATGCGCTTCGGCGGGGACAATCGAACATCTCGCGAAACTTCTCGATCACCGCCAACGTATCGGAAGTGAATGGACCAGGCCGCCCTGAACCGCCGCCGCGAGACGGTGATGGAAGCCGCGCGCATATTCGCCGCCGGCCTCGGTCGGTAGCGGTTCAAGGGCCGTGCGGATGCCCAACGAGCGGCGATACCTGGCCGAGATCGGGAAGGTCCACGCGGCGGTGCGCCCGAAGACCTCTTCGGCTCGACGCCGCTAGGTCGGCCGATGCTGGTTGTCGGTGGACGCGGTTCGGGTGAGCATGTGTGCTTCCCGCATCCGCCCGTCGGACGTGAACTGGCCGAAGAAGCAGACCTCGATCGCGAATTCTCTGCCGCGCTGGCTGACGTGCATGGTGTATCGGGCGGCGATCCGGTCGTTGTCGGCGATGGCCTCGTGGACGTCGATGTGGCTGGTGGGGCGGTTCTTTCGGATCGGTCTGGTGTGCGCGATCAGTTTGTCGCGGTCCATCCGGTGCCCATCGGCGACCTGCACGATGTCGGGGGTGTGGAACCGGTCCACGACGACTGCCGCGTCTTCGTCGTCGGCCAGAAGATGTTCGTTGAAGGAGGTGAAGAAGTCGGCGATGAATTCCGCGGGGTCGGTGCCGGTGAAGGTGGGCATGACTCTCCAGATGTGCGAGATCGGATCAACTCTTACGAGCTGTAAGATATAAGCCGATGAATTCCTTGACAAGATGTAAGAGGTATTGGGGGGCCGATGGCTCGTAAGCAGCGCGCTGACGCCCGCCGCAGCCGGGTGGCCATCCTCGACGCGGCCGCGCGCATCCTGAACGAACAACCCGAGGCCGGCGTCGAGACCATCGCCGCGGGGGCGGGAGTGACCCGCCAGACGGTGTACGCGCACTTCCCCTCTCGCGAGCGGCTGCTGCTGGCGGTCCTGGACAGGCTCACCGAGCTGACCGCTGCCGCGATGGACGCCGCGGAACCGGACGAGGGCCCGGCGGCCGAGGCGTTGCTGCGGGTATTCGATGCGGCCGCAAAGGCATCCGGCCGCTACCCGGTCCTGCTGCAACGGATCAACGCGTTGCCGATCGCCGCGCGTGAGGACCAGGCTCGGCACGCGCCGATCGCGGACCGAATCGGGCGGGTGATCCGGCGAGGACAGGACACGGGCGAATTCGACAGCCGGCTCCCCGTCGACTGGCTGGTCGTCGCCGCGATCCACCTCGCCCACGCCGCAAGCGATGAGCGCGGCCGCGGCCGAATGACAGACTCCGATGCCGAGCATGCGTTCACCACCAGCCTGATGCGCATTCTGGCCCCGGCCGCCGCGGAGGTGGTCGACTTCCGAGGTTCCTCCGCGAAGCGGACCGAAGTCGACCCACCCCGCGCGTCAGGCTGATCAAGTCCGTGGGCTACCGCGAGTCGACCTGACCGTAGCTCTTGATCTTCTCCACGGGGTACCCGGCTACGACTGTGACCGCCAGGCCGTAGACCGCGAGCAGGACAAGGGCCGGTGTGGGCAACTGCCGTTCGGCGTCGGCGAGGATGTAGGCGAGGTAGCCGAATGGGGGCAGGCACAGGACGGCTGCCACGCCGGCGAACCGGAAGACCATCCTGTTGAGCTGCTTGCGGCGGTCGGGGTCGGTCAGCACATGATCGGGAAGGTCTTCTCCGTAACCTTCCGACCTGCTCGTCGCCATACCGCGATAGCCTTTCGCCGCCATGTAGCAGCAGGCCAGGAAGATCATCGCGAAGATCAGCGCCATCGTCAGCGGGCGCACACCTACCCCCGTTCTTGCCGGGATGTCATGCCATTCTACAGAAGTCGCTCGAACACACCCGTGTAGCCGAACCGGCAGCCCTTCGCCGACGAGCCCGACAGGCGAGTGGCGAACAGCGACTCGACGGGATCAGCTCGGTGAGCGCGCCCAGCGCGTGCGACGACGAGGAGCCGTCGCGCGCCGCTGCCCGAGGATGGTCAGGTGAGTGAAAAGAAGGAGGGTGTGTCCCTCGAGGTTCCTGGCGCCCTACTCCCATTCCTCGTGCTCGAGAGCGAGTGTGTCGATGAGCCTTTCAGGCGAGGGATTCGCCGCCGTCGACAGTGATGACCTGACCCGTGACGTAGTTGTTGGACATGAGGAACAGGGCCGTGGCGGCGGCCTCTTCGGCCGTGCCGTATCGGCCCAGCGGGGTGGTCGATCCGGCCTCGGCGATCGCGTCGTCGGAATCCAGCCCGGGTTGCGAGCGCAGGAGTGGGGTGTCGATCCGGCCGAAGCGGACGGCGTTCACACGCATCCGCGCGGGGGCGAGTTCCACGGCGAGCGCTGCGGTGAGGGTCTCCACGGCGCCGATCACCGACACCAGAGCGCTGATTCCGGGAACGGGCCGGGCCACGAGGATCCCGGAGGTGAAGGTGAGCGAGCCGCCGGGCGGAAGGTGGCTCGCCGCCGTGCGCGCGATGAGGAAAGCCGCCTGCAGACGGGATTCGAAAGGTGCGCGGATGTCGTCGGCCGACAGCCCGGACAAGGGACCGATCCCGCTCATGTCGCCGGCGGTGACCAGCACGTGGTCGACGCGGCCCGCCCTGTCGAACACTTCGGTGAGGGTCTGTTCGTCTCCGCCGTCTCCCGCGACGCCCAGCACCGCATCACTCTCGCCGTCGGCCGGATTCACCGCGCGAACACGGTCGAGGGCGGCCTCGAGCCGGTCGGGGTCGCGGCCGACCAGCACGACCCGAGCGCCGATCGAACGCAGCAGAGTGCCCGCCGCCAGCCCGATTCCGGAGCTGCCACCGATGAGGACGACGGTCGCGCCGGCGAGTGTGCCCGGCAGTGGTGAACGGACGGGGATCGCGGTCGCAGTGCTCATGGGAGGGCCTTCCGTAAATTAAACCATCGAGTTGTTTTACTGTGATCCTGCCCCGTCGCCGAGGTGGAGTCAACCGAATGGTTTAATTTGCTCATGGCCTACGACGCGGAGGACACCAGACGCCGGATCTTCGATGCCGCCACTGCCGAGTTCGCTCAGCACGGTCTCGCAGGCGCCAGGGTCGACCGCATCGCGACGGCCGCCAGGGCGAACAAGCAGGCCATCTACCTGTATTACGGGAACAAGGAGAAGCTCTTCGGCGCCATCCTGCGGGCGAAGATGGAGGACATCAGCGTCTCCCTCCCCATCGATCCCGATGCGGTCGCCGAATCGGTCGGCCAGATCTTCGACTGGCACCGCGAACATCCGGAGCTGGTCAGACTGCTGCTGTGGGAGGCGCTGGAGGCCCGCGACGACCCGGACGAGTGCGAACGGGAACGCCGTGACGGTTTCCGCGAGAAGGTTCTCCGGTTCGCCGGCGCGGAGACGGAATCCGCGTCCATCCGCGCCACTCAGGACCTGCTGTTCACCATCATGGGCCTGGTCATCTGGAACTTCGCGGTACCGAAGATGTGCCGGATAGCTCTGGACGAGGAAACCGACCAGGCCGCCCTGGACCGCCGCCGCGAGACGGTGATGGAAGCCGCGCGCATACTCGCCGCGGGCCTCGGCCGGTAGCGTGCTCCGCTCGTGCGGACGCACGCGAGCAGCGAAACCCGCAGTGACAATCCCGCCTCTCCGCTATCGGAATCGCCTTGGCTGCGCAGGTCTTCGTTCTCGCTGTCAGCAGGCGACACGGCCCACCGGCAAGTCACCGCTCGGTTCGAGTTTCGTCCGACAAGCGCTCCGCGCAGCGCGGTGGGCCCCGATCCGGAACCGGCGTAGCAACTTTCAATCCGGCGCCGCGGCAGTCCTCGACACGACCGAAGCGTCCCGCCGACGCGGAATATGCGTGACAGGTATCACAATCGTGTCAGTTCGAAATGGCAGTGTTTCGACTTCGGGTCTGCCTAGTGTGAGGCAGCCAGCCCACTGGTGCACATCTGTTCTGCCTCGAGGGGATATACATGAAACGACTTCTCACCACCGGTCTCATCGCCGTCGCCACCGCCGCTGTCGCGGCGGCCCCGGCCCAGGCTCAGGGCTTGACTCTGGTCGACAGTCCGAGCACCGGTAGCACCGAGGTGGTCCCCGACTGCTGGAACGGGCCTATGGTTCAGTTCAACGGCACCGGCTCGTCCGGCTTGGATCTCGGTGCGCAGTTCGGCGCGGAGGTGGCGCTCAGGTTGCTCTCGCTCGTCTCTCCCGGGGCGAACACCGGCAGCGGCCAGGACGCCGCAGTCGACGGCCCCTGCGATGACCCGAACGAACGAGACAGGGTGACGCAGTTCTTGACCTACCTGAATTCTGGCTCCGCGCACCGCTGATCGCCACTTCTCGCCGAGCTGGTCGGGATGCCGGAGGTGGCCGACTTCGGTCCATGTTGTGAAACGGACCGAAGCTGGCCCATCGGCGCGCCACGGCTCATTCGTATCGCGAGCCGTTCCAGCGCAGGATCTTCTTGGTGATCGTCCCGCCCGCGCAGTCGGGTTCACAGTCGTTGCTCGATGCCTCGATCGCATACCGACCGTCGTCGCCCGGGCCGATCAGTTCGGCGTAGTAATAGGCGTGCGTGGTGCTCTGGTAGTTGAGGCCGTCCGGGTCGTTCCAACCGATATCCGCGTAGCCGCCGGCGACCGGGACGAGCGTGATCACCCCGTTGTAGCGTCCGGGGTTGTAGGTGATGAACACGTTGTTCGTCGAATCGGTGGCCGGATCGGCGAAGTCCAGTTCATCACCGTAGATCGAGACCTTCTGGACCAGCAGTTTCGACCCTCTCCTGTCGACGACGGCGATACATCCCTCGCCTGCGCCGGACAGCCGGCCCAGGCCGACGGTGACCTCACCGAGGTTCGGGTGGCGGACGGTGCGTCGCACGTCGATCTCTCTACACAGCGAGGCCAATCCGGCTTGTGCGCCGACCGCCGTGAACAGGGCGATCTCGTATGCGCCGGAGCCGAGAGCGAGGGCGGACAAGGTGTCACCGATGACAATGGTCGCTTCCGCCACCGCGAGGAGCGGCAGTAGCCGGAACCGCAGTTCGCCGATCTTGCCGGTGATGGCGTGGTTGCGCTGGAGGGCATTCCACGCCTCGTCGGAGAGGTGCCCGCTGATCTCGCCGATGATGTCGGGCGCACTCTGGATGGCGCAGCCCGCGATCCGGGCGACGGCCGCGGCGAGCGCCCCGGCATCCGAGGCGGTGACCGCGGAGTTCACGCCTTCGCCGAAGCACACACCCATGATTCCCAGCTCTATCGCGGTGAGCGCGGTCGGGTCGTCGAAGTGCTCCGCGAGCGCGTTCCAGATGAGGCCGTAGGCGACCGAGGAGGTGGACACCCTGGTCGTGATCTTGGAGGCGGGTTGCGCCGAGAGCGATCGTTCGGTGAATCCGATGTCGAGCCCGGTGCCCGGCGGCAGCACCCATGTCCGCGAACGCTCGGAGGACGGGACACCGAAAGCCTCGGTCGTGGCCGTGAGGAATTCCGCGACGAAGGCACTCGGCAGGCCGGAAAACGCTTCCGCATAAGCCCATTTCGGTGTGACCGGTGCGGTGACGATCATCGCCACACCCCGATTGTTGCGGATCTTGACCACCGCGGTCTCGCGGTCGTTCGGGTCGGCTCCGGTGCAGACCAGCATCGGAGCGTCCCTCCCTTCCAGGAATGCGGCCTCCTCCAGCCAGGCCGGTCGCGGTTGGGTCTCGCAGGACGGCGCGTTCGTGCGGAGACCGGCGGCGGAGGTGAGGACGTGGTTCGCCTCGGTGGCGAACACCTCCCACCAGCTCAGGTGCGGAATCTCGGCGGTGGCGGTGCGGCGGTCCGCATCGAGGCTGGCCGCGACGACCGTGGACGGCGCGGGCGAATCGTCGGTGCCGCTAGGGCGTCCGACGAAGAAGATCTCGACGCCGTTGGGGACCGGATCGGCGGTGCGGTAGGTGAATTCGAGCGGCGTCGACGGCTGGCCCGACGACAGCGTCAGATCGGCACGACTGATCGCGGGGGCGCCATCCTGATCCGGGGCCGCCTGCACGGCGAATGTCGCTCCGGCCGGTGCCGCCCCGGCGGGAACCGTGACCGTCCACGACTCGGACACAGCGATTTCGGTGTCCTCGACCGCGCGCACCGGCACGACCTGTTCCTTGATGGGCGGTCCCGCCGTCGGTAACGCACCGCCTCCGGTGCCGTCGTCCAGAAGCGCGCATCCGGGTACCAGGCAGGCGAGCGCGAGGAAGATCGCCGACCAGGCCGGCACACCGGGGTGAGTACGGCGCATGGAAACCTCCCGGTCACACAGCACTTCGATCCTCCCGACACTATCGAGGAATCGGCGCAGCCGACGGCCTGTGCGTGTCGGTCGAACGGATGAATTCGGCCGAGCGGACGAAGTACTCGCTCGAGGCGTTCACGCGACCTATCGACGGGCTGCCGGAACCGGAGCGTGCTGCGTAGCGTCCGATATCGTGGACGGGCAGTCGGAATCAGGGAGGGACATGCGCGCCATCATCGCCGCACGCACTGTGATCGCGGGGGTAGCCGTTCTCGGGCTGGTCACCGGGTGCTCGGATGTCGGTCTGGGCTCCGAGCCCGGTACGCCTACGGCGGCTGAGCCGGAGATGGACAATCTGCTCGATCCATGTACAGATATCCCGGATGAGTGGCTGATCGAGACTGGTCTGGACCCATCGACTGAGCGCAATGTCGTCAACCCGGACAAGATCTCGTCCTGGCGTATCTGCGGTTGGAAGCCCACCGCGGCCAATTACCGGATGGATCTGCTGTCCACCAGTAAGACTATCGAAGACGCGCGTGCAAACCCGAACCTCACAATCCTCCGTGAAATCACCATCGGTGATCGGGCGGGCATCGTGAGCAAGGACGACTTCGAAGGCGCAAGATCCTGCTACATAAGTCTGCCCGCCGAGCAGGGCATGTTCGAGATCGCTGTCGACTGGTTCGGTGACCGACCCGCCGAGGCGCAATGTGACCTCGCGATCAAGCACGCCACCGATCTCGAACCTCACCTACCGAAATAGCTGTACGTCGCAGGGGACACCATGACCGATAGTGCGCAGACTCAACTCCGTACCTGGCAGAACTTCAAAGAACAAGGCATCAACGGGGAGTTCAAGCTCGAGAACGACATCGGTGAGGCTCTGGTCAAGCGCTGCAACGTGCTTCTAGGTAACTTGCAGGATCTCAGGACGGACGCCGCGCTATTGTCGCGCCTCGCCGGGTACGGCGGTCTCCCTTCTGCTGATGCCCTGAGGAAGAAGTTCGAGCAGAAGGCAACTGGTGGGGCGCCACACGATCCTAACGACAACGCAATCGCCCGCATCGACCAGCACATCGAGATCGTCACCACCATGCGCGACGCGTACCTGGCGGCTATAGGGAAACTCGTGCAGGTCGACCAGGAGACCGGCCAGACCTTGACGAGCCAGGGCGACCAGCTCAACTGATCCGCCACGATCACGGACTTCTTCGCGCGGACCTCGCCCTGCAGTCGTACTTCCCCTGCGAAGTGTGGTCGATGTCGACCTCGACCCGCATCCCCTCGGCGATGGTCGTGATGTCCTCGCCACGCACAGCGGATAGGTGGAACCACACGAGCACCCCTCGCCGGTCTCGATGACCCCTGTGCCATTGCGCGGCGTCCACCGCTGAATGGTCCCTGCGACCACGCGCGCCTCCTGTGTCCATGGACCGACAGCACCCCTGATCTACCGGCCTCGACCGGCGCGCCAGGGCGACATCCCAGTTCGAAGCCTCTCCGGGAATCACTTGGCGACCTCGCTCGGCCGCCACCGCGTCAGCACCGCGCACCCCACCGCGAACTCTTCAGCGTCGCGGACAGCCCTGCCCGCGACGAGCTCCAGCTCGAACGTGTCACCGCTGTGCCCAGTCATCGCCGCGATCATCTGCCGGGCGGTGGCCCGAATTGCCGATTTGTCGCCGGTCACCGTCCAGCGGTCCACGGCGGGCACGTGGATGAGCCACCGCGGGCCGCAGCAGTGCACTTTGACGTAGTACTGGCGCATGGTCACGACCTCCTCGTCCGGGTGGGCCGGTGTCGGGTCACTCGGTCCACGACAGGGCTTCGGTGAGGGTCACCGGAGGCGGGGGAGAAGTCGGCACCCCGCCTCCGGGACGTTCGGGTGTGGCGGCCCACGTCCGCAGCGCGAGGGCGTAGCGCTCGAGCACGGGCAGCGGCACCGACTTGTACGGGGCGCGCGGTCGAGGGAACGAAATTCGTTGCGGTAGTGCGTTGGTCATGTGTCCTCCGTGGGTCGACTGGCGGGCGGATGCCGGGGTCTCGCCGCGCCGATCACGGGATCAGTGGAGCACCGGATGCGGGCGGTGTGGAGGTTCCGGCGGAATTCCGCGACGGAAAGTGGCAAATGCCCTGGACACCTTCCAGCGACCCTGCACAATGGTCGCCACGAGGCCGAATCATTGCCTTCCACAAGATATTTCGAGAACTTCCAGTCACCGGGTGCGGGTATTCCACGGAAAGGAGCAAACGGCATGGGGGACAGGGATGAGAGCGCCGACGTCCGACAGCTCAGGGCCGACATTCGCGGGACAGGGGGCGTTCCACACCGCAGCCTCGGGCGGTGCCTGCGGGGGATGAGGCAGGAATCCGGGCTGTCGATCGAAGTGGCCGCGCGGGCGATCGGGCGTGGGGCGGGGACGTTGCATCGGCTGGAGACCGGTGCGCCGAATGTGGTCGTGCGGGAGGAGGATCTGCGGCGGCTGTGCAAGCTGTATCAGCGGGTGGACATGTTGCCGGTGCTGAAGTCGCTGGCGGCGCAGGGGAGGACGCCGTCGTGGTTGGACGAGTTTCCTGATCAGGTGAATCCGACGTTCAACGCCTACATCCAGATGGAGGCAGCGGCATCACGGATCACCGTCTATCGGCCCGACATGGTGCCCGGCCTGTTTCAGACTCCCGACTACGCACGGGCGCTGGACCGTGTGTACTTCTCGACGGACACCGTTGATGAGATCGAACGACGGGTGCGCGTGCGCCGCAACCGGCAGACATTGATCACGCGTGACCTCGCGCCCCTGACCGCTGCGCTCGTGCTGGACGAGGCGGTGATCAGGCGAGTAGTCGGAAGCCCTCGTGTGATGTCGGCGCAGCTCAGGCATTTGGCTGATCTGCCACCGAACGCTCGGGTTCAAGTGCTGCCGTTCGGGGTCGGCTTCCCGCTGGGAGTCTCGACCGGCCCCTTCACGATCCTCGACTTCGCCAGCGACGCTGACGGGCGACCGCTGGAGCCGTCGGTGGTCTACGTCGAGAGCTACACGGGCAATATCTATCTGGAGCGCACGACCACTGTACGCAGGTACCGAGCTGGATTCGAGGTGATCCAGCGGGTAGCGTTGGACGGGCCGAATAGCAAACGCCTACTGCGGCAGGTAGCGAAGGAGTTCGACTGTGTCCGTTGATCTTTCCGGAGCGCGTTGGTTCAAGAGCACCCGCAGTGCCGCCGGAAACGACTGCGTCGAGATAGCGCACCTGGACGGTGGTCGGGTCGGGGTGCGCGACTCGAAGAACCCCAGTGGTGGGGTCCTGGTGTTCACCCCCTCGGAGTGGGACGCGTTCCTGGCAGGTGCTAGGGATGGCGAATTCGACCGTCCCTGAGCTGGCCGGTGCGGCGTTCATCGGGCGCGTCTTCACGGCCGGGCCGTGCTATGACAACCAGTATCGACTGGACACGCGTAGCGGGCTCCGGTGTCCCGTCTTGACACACCTTGTTTCGGTCAATTCGCTGACCCGCTCGTTCGCTGCCAGATGAACGTCCACCACCGACGTCTTCGCTACTACGCGACATCTCCGTCTCCGGCTGACCACGCCCAACAGGCTCGAAACAATCTCTCCTGGTTGTTCGGTCGCCGCTGCCCATGCACGGATGCATGTGCGAGCTGGACCGCCGCAGTCGGTCGCTCGGCTTTGAGGCGAGTCAGGGGCGAAGCTTCTATTTGCCCACATTATCCAGGTGGAGTACCTTCCCATGAAGGGACGCCTGCCCTGAACAGGTTCGACCGGAAGGGGGATTCATGACCACAGGTGATATCTCTTCGCTGTCGATCGATATCGAAGAAGTCGAAGCGCTTGGGCGTTTAGCGTACCGGATCGCCGAGGAGTGTAAATCTGGGTATGCGTCATTGGTGACCGATGTGAAATCCATGATCGACAGCTGGTCCGGAAACAACGGGGGAATGTTCACTGCGGGCTGGGAAGAGTTCCATGAGGGGGCCGACCAAGTGTGGGATGCATTGTTCGAGCTGGCCGAGAAGCTAGGGATTACCGCCGAGACGATCCGTACGACCGACCAATCGCGCGCAGCAGGCATCAGTTCCCTTGATCTCCCTTGAATGGACACCACTACTCATGGCCGCTGATACACCAGCATTTTCAGTTGATCTCGACAAACTCGACGAGTTGGCTGCTCGCATGCGCGGGTACAAGGCGGCGGTTGCCGATCGGCTGACTGAGCTCGAGGCTAAAGCTAGGGAGGTCGAGGGGGTGTGGGTCGGTACCGCGGCAATGGCTTACCGTGAGGCGCATAGCGAGTGGGTAGCCGGGGTCATCGATATGCAGGATGGGCTCGAGATACTGGAGGTCGCGGTGAAGACGGCTCACGACAGCTACACTGCCGCAGCAACGCAGACGCTACGGATTCTCGGCGTATGACCGTTCTGGAAGTGGATCCCAAGGTCTACTACCAGGCCGCCACCAACTGCTTCGACGCCGCAGCTGCATTGAACGATAGCTTCAGATGGGTTTTCACCGAGCTCAGTTCGTGCGGGAAGATGGCGGGGCGGGACGAGGACGGCCGGGCGTGGGCCTCCTCTTATGACGAGGCGGCCCGCGAAACTGTAGCCCTTTTCAGTACGACCTACCAGACTCTGCGTGCATATGGCACTGCTCTGAACGACGTCGGCTTCGAGCATGCCAAGTCCGATGCCGCACTGAAGGGTGCAACGCAACCTGACAGGCCACCAGATTCGCCATCCACAATGACCTTCGGCCCGTACGCGCTTCCAGCTTCCGCGGTGGGCGGCACCCCGCAGGGCCTCTTGGAGACGTCGATCGAAGTACTCGATGCAATCAATTGCCCTCTTCCAGATGGCGACACCGATAAGCTGGCCAAGGCAGCTGAGGCGTGGGATCGTCTGGGCACGATTTACCAGAACACCAACGCAAGAGACAAGATCACAAT